>JAJCZW010000234.1 GCA_029262155.1 Gemmatimonadota bacterium | reverse complement strand
CAAGTATCGACGGCCACCAGGTCAACGCGGCCACCGGCCGCCAGCCGCTCGGGTCGTTCTCCCTGTTCAAGTTCTCAGCGAAGATCGATCCGGTCGCGACGATGTTGGTCCAGAACCACCGCGAGGTCATTCCGGATTTCTACGGCCTCACGACATCCTTCACCCGACAAACCCTCCGCCCTGGGGTAATCGTCCTGGCGGACGAATCTGGGGCCCCGTGGGTGAAGTACATCCACGGCGAGCGCGGCGAAGGGACGTGGACCTTCTTCGGCGGACATGATCCGGAGGATCCGCAGCACCAAATCGGTGATGCCCCCACCGATCTTAGCGTCCATCCTCACTCACCAGGATACCGACTCATTCTCAACAACGTGCTGTTCCCTGCTGCCAAAAAGCGTGAGCTGAAGACCTGACCTCGTGTCTATCGATCGGCTGAGCCCCGATCTCCGGCGGATCGTCGCCAGCGAGATTGCCGAGGCGGGTGGACGCGAAGTGTGTTTTGTCGCGACGATAGGCGCCGAAGGGCAGGTAGCCGAGGTGCGCGTGGTCGCGCGTGGCACGCCATCGATGGTGCTCGCGCTCCCCGGAGCGACCGAGCGGGGCGACCTCCTCCTCCACAACCATCCCGGTGGCAATCTGGAGCCGTCGGAGGCCGATCGTTCCAGCGCTGGCAGTCGGCGCGGCGCCGGCGTCGGGTGTGGCCTTCGGAATAGTGGGGGGAGCGCGCGGTACATCGTCGTCGAGGTTCCGAAGCATCGGCCCATGGTGCGACTCGACCCGCTCGCCGTGGTCGAGCAACTCGGCCCAACCGGTCCCATCGCGCGCCATCTCGGGCAGTTCGAAGACCGCCAAAGCCAGCGAGATATGGCCGCGTATGTTGCCGACGCGTATAACGATGGTGGGACAGTCCTCCTAGAGGCGGGGACCGGTGTTGGGAAATCGTTTGCCTATCTGATCCCGGCCTTGGCGTGGGCTCGAGCGAATAACCAGCGGACAGTTGTCAGCACGAACACCATCAATCTCCAAGAGCAATTGGTTGGAAAGGATTTGCCACTACTTCGGGAAGCTATGCGGGACGAGGACTATACTCCGACCTTCGCTCTGCTCAAGGGCTGGCGAAACTACCTCTGCCGGGCCCGGCTCGACCAAGCGGTACATTCGCAGCGTTCCCTCCTGGAGCCTGAGAAGCTCGACGAGATTCTGAGTCTCACCGAGTGGGCCGCACATACCGCAGATGGAACACTCGGTGATCTGCCGCTACCCCCGACTAGCGATGTCTGGGATGAGGTGTCGGCGGAATCAGATCTGTGCCCTCGGCTGGCCTGTAGCCATTTCGACACTTGCTTCTTCTTCCGGGCCCGTCGGCGTGCTGCCGAGGCAGATGTGGTCGTCGTCAATCACCATCTCCTCGCGGCGGATCTGGCGGTACGGGAGGCGCAGGATAATTGGCAAGAGGCAGCAGTGCTGCCGCCCTATCAGCGCCTGGTACTCGACGAGGCGCATCACTTGGAAGATGTGGCGGCTGCTCACCTGGGGGCGAAGGTCACGAGTCGTGGTCTTCAGCGGATGCTCGCACGATTTGAGCGCCAGGGTAAAGGAATCCTTCCCGCCTTAGCCCAAGAACTGATGCTGGCCGATGATCTTGGCAGTCGGAGTGGGCTCGAGGTCATCCACGAGTCGATCCTGCCTGCCCTTCGTGAGGCGCGTCGATTGGGCGATGTAGTCTTTGAGCGACTGCACGTCATACTCCAGGACACGCGGGGCACCGCGTTTCGAATCGATGACGACTTTGCCACCCATGAGATTTGGGGTGAGGGGTTGGCGGAAGAGCTCGAAGCACTCCTGGTCGCTCTGGCGCAGATACGGTCACATGTGGAAGTGCTTGGGGATCGGCTGAGTGACAGCGAGCCAACCGAACGACGGTTAAGCCTCTTATTGGAGATACGGGGTGGGGTTCGCCGGCTGGAAGGGGCCGCCGACGCGATGATGAAGACGCTCCGCCCCGCCCTGGGGCAAGATCCGACCGTGCGCTGGTGTGAACGATCCGGCCCACGGGGTGTGCAGGTCGGACTCCATGCCGTTCCCCTCGACCTGGCGCCGCTTCTCCGAGCGTTGTTGTTCGACCGAGTGCGTACGATCACGGTGACGAGTGCCACGCTTGCGGCAGGCGGAGAGTTCGAATTCTTTGAGTCTCGCGTTGGTTTGCTCACCCCCCCGAGTCCGGTCAAGATCCGCGAGGTGCTGCCCTCTCCCTTCGACTACCCGAATCAATGTCTTTTCGGCGTTCCGGAAGACATGCCGGATCCCCGAGAGGACGAACCCGCCCATGATGCGGCAACGGCACAGATCGTGACGGACCTCGCCCTTGCAGCTGACGGGGGGCTCTTTGTCTTGTTTACGAGCCATAGAGCTCTTCGCCGTGCCGCCACGACCCTCCGAGACAGTCTCGGCGATCGATGGCCGCTGTTGGTGCAAGGGGAAGGGAGTCGGGACCATCTCCTCCGGCGATTCAGAGAGGCGGGGAATGCGATTCTTCTGGGGACCGATTCTTTCTGGGAAGGGGTCGATGTTCCCGGTCGTGCGCTTCGGGGACTCATTCTCACCAAGTTGCCGTTCAAGGTGCCGGGAGAGCCGGTCACCGCCGCTCGCCTGGAACGTCTTTCCGAACAGGGGGAGGATGGGTTCTTCAGCTACCTCCTCCCGCTGGCGGCCCTCAAGCTCAAACAAGGGTTTGGTCGCCTGATCCGGAATACCCAGGACGTTGGTGTGGTACTGCTGCTTGATGCCCGGGTCCTGAACCGACGCTATGGGAGCTTGTTGCTCGAAGGGCTTCCGCCGGCCAGTCGAGTGAGCGGCCCCTGGTCAGTCATCCGCACGGCCTGCGAAGATTTTTTTGCCCGCCATGGCATCGGGGCACCCATGTGATGGTTCCGGCCGATGCCGGCGCTATGTTTTCCCTATGCAAGACTCTTCCCTCAGTCAGCTCCTCGCCCCCGCGGCTGGGCACCGACCCAGCAAGATTGTTTGTGTTGGGCGGAATTATGCT
The DNA here is from genome assembly GCA_029262155.1 of Gemmatimonadota bacterium. Classification (GTDB taxonomy): domain Bacteria; phylum Gemmatimonadota; class Gemmatimonadetes; order Gemmatimonadales; family GWC2-71-9; genus OFTM291. Next base: position 2,322 of record JAJCZW010000234.1, on the reverse strand, counting down.
GCCCATGCTGCCGAGTTAGGCAACGCCGTCCCAGCAGAGCCACTTCTCTTCCTGAAACCGCCAAGCGCGCTTATTGGCCCGGACGAGATGGTCCTGCTCCCGGCCGAATCGACGCGGGTGGAGTACGAAGCGGAAATCGGGGTTGTGATTGGGCGACGCCTGCATGGGGTCGCCGCCGAGGAGGCGTTCGAGGGGATCGGGGGGTACATCTGTGCCAATGACGTGACCGCACGCGATCTCCAGAAGAGAGATGCTCAGTGGGGACGGGCCAAAGGATTTGACACCTTTTGTCCGATTGGTCCCCGAGTGGCGTCGGGTTTGGCATGGGATGATCTGGAGGTGTGCTGCCGGGTCAATGGGGTCGAGCGTCAATACGGTAGGGCCACGGAGATGCACTTTCCGATTCCGGACTTGGTTTCCTATATCTCCCGGATCATGACCTTGGAACCAGGTGATCTCATCTTGACGGGAACGCCAGCCGGTACCGGTCCTTTGGTTGAAGGAGATGTAGTGGAAGTGGAAATCGCTGGTGTGGGCACCCTCAGAAACCCCGTTGGGCGAGCCACGCCGTGACGCACCTGAGTGATCGGCTGTTCCGGCTCCCCGGGTATCCGCTGGCCGACGTCCCGGCGATGAAGCGCCGCCTGATTGGGGAAGGGCAGGACCTGATCGATTTGGGGGTGGGAGATACCGATTTTCGTCCACCTGAGGTGGTGGTCGAAGGACTCCAAGCGGCGGTCACCGATCCATCGATGAGCAAGTATGGATTTCAACAAGGCGACCCAGGGCTCCGGCAGGCGATCGGGCGCTATATGGATCGCCGGTTTGGTGTTGCGGTCGATAACCTCACCAACGTCGCTCTCTTACTCGGAAGCAAAGAGGGGCTTGGGCACCTCCCCCTGGCGCTTGTCGACCCCGGTGATGTCGTCATCATTCCGGAACCCGGGTACCAAGCCTACCTCGGAGGGACGATCCTTGCCGGTGGAGAGCCCTATCCCGTCGCACTCACGGCGGAGAACCAGTTCCTGATACCGGTGGATCAGTTGCCCGAAGACGTGCTACGACGTGCACGGATTCTCTATCTCAACTACCCCAATAACCCTACCGCTGCCGTTGCCCCTTGGGACTATCTGGAACGCGTCATCGCGGCCTGTCAGCAGTACGACATCGTACTGGCGTACGACAATGCCTACTGTGATATCACCTTTGATGGCTATGTGGCCCCGAGCGTGTTGCAAATCCCCGGTGCCTGGGAAGTGGCGATTGAGTTCTTTTCGTTTTCCAAGACGTTCGCAATGACGGGGTGGAGGCTAGGGTGGGCGGTGGGGCATCCAGAACTGATCGGCGCGTTGACCAAGGTCAAGACGTATCTCGATACCGGTCCCTTTCTCGCGGTTCAGCGGGCCGCCGCGACTGCGCTCGACCGATCGGAGGAGTTGACTGCCCCGATCATCGCCGAGTTGGGAGCGAGACGAGACGCGGGAGTGGGGGCCCTCCGAGCATGTGGCTTTGAGGTTACCGCCCCTCAGGCAGGAATGTTCCTATGGGTTCGTCTACCTGACGGGATCTCCTCCGCAGCATTTGCCCGTGAGGCGTTGCTCCACGAAGGTGTGGTCGTTCTTCCGGGTGGAGCGTTCGGTCGAGGGGGTGAGGGGTATATGCGACTCGCATTGGTCGTGGATGGACCTCGCCTCAGGGAGGCGATAGAACGACTCGGTCGGGTGGCGCGGAAGATGACGTCCACAACGACGGTCGCCGGTGCCTGATATGCTACGTGGGTCGCGGTCCCGGTGGTCCCCTGTGGCACTTGGAGTGAGCTTAGCTCTGCACTCTCTCTTGTTTCTCGTGCGGGTCCAAGGTCACCTCCCCCCACGGAGCACGCTGCACCAAGATACCGTGGTCTTGATACCGCTTGCCGGACCGGAACGGGTGGTCCCACTGCGCTTTCCCGTCGACCAGCCGGTGCCATCCCGCCCAGCTGCCCCCCGACGTCCGCCTTCTCTCGTTCCCGTGCTTCCCGAGAGATCCCCAACCGTTCGTCAGACCGAACGGACCCTGATCTCGGCTGTGCCTCTCCCGTTGCAAGACACCCTCGTTGCCCCGTCGCCCCAGGTTGTTGGAGGGGGGCTGCGACCTGCGCGTGGTGAGGGGAATCTCTGGATTGCGCCGCTCCCGCTTGCCCCCCAGGAGTTGGCACGGCGGCTCACCCGAAGCCATACGGAATTGGTCGACAGCGCCGTCACCGAGATCATTCAGGCCTACATCGATTCGGTGATGGCCACCCCAACGGAGAGCGCCCGACTTCCGGCATGGACCACGAGG
>JAJCZW010000233.1 GCA_029262155.1 Gemmatimonadota bacterium | reverse complement strand
GAGCGACACCCCTTCACCATGCTCCATCCGGGCGACGGTTCGAAGCGAAACCCCGGCCTCATCGGCGAGCTGCCGCTGGGTGATGTTCCTGTCCAGCCGTATCCGGGCAATTCGGCGGCAAAGGACCGATTCAATCTGTGTACTACTCGCAATCAAGAAATCGAGTTTATCAGTCATATCATACCTTTAATCTATGATAAATAAGATTATAAAGTAGTATATAGCTGATAAAACGAATAAACAATATTGGATGCGCTAAAGCGCAATACTATGCTATTACAACCTAGTAATGGCATATTATAGGTCAGTTATTACTTATTGTAACTCTTACTCTTCGGAAACATGGCTACCGACTTCCCTCGCTGGACAGAGGATTGGGTCCGCCTCCAGACTCAATTCGGCGTTGGGGCGGTCGACGCCTCAGGCAAGAGTGACACCCTGATGTACTGCGATTGATTGAGGTATCGCCGAGCGGCTGCCTGCATTCGTTCCGAGCTGAGAGCGGTGAGGTAGGCTTTGTGATCCTCCAACATGGTCACCGGTTCGCCGGTTTGATCGCTATGAATGATCTGGCTGAGCCAATACGCATTCCGCGTGAGGCTCACCTCGCGAGACCGCAACTCTGACTCCCGCACCTTCTCCAAGTCCTCCGAGCGGGCGCCAAACTGCTGCAATGTATCAATTTCGGCGAACACGGCGTCGACCAATTCCTGCACCCGCTCGGGTGCGCTCCCGAACGACACTGAAAAGGTGTACTCCTCGCGCGGCACCCGGGAAGGTGATGCACCCACATTCACTCCATAGGTGCCTCCCAGCGCCTCACGCAGCGAAACCCGCAGTCGGATGTCAAGCACCGCCGCGAGCCATCGCATCTCATCTCGGGTCTCACGGGCGTACGTGAAGGAGCCGTGAAAGGTCAGCTGGGTTTGGCTCTTCGGTTCCACACCCTTCCGCACCTCCTGCACGACAACCCCATCGGGGGCGTGGATGCCCGGGTCGCGCCACTGCTCTTGCCGCCCCCCGGTCGGCAACGTCGCCAGATATTGCTCCACCAATGGGCGGAGGTCCGCCTGTGTGAACCGACCGACGAAGACAAACGTGAAGTCACCCGCATCGCCGAATCGATCCCGGAAGGCGAGATAGGCTTGGGCGAGGTCGAGTTCGTCCACCCGGGAAGACGAAAACGGACGGGCCAACGGATTGTGATCGGTGAGCACAACCTGCAGGGTATCTTGAAAGACCGCCTCTGGGTTGGACCCCCGATTGGCTAGGGCTGCACGCACGTTGGTACGGAACCCCTGGAACGCCACGGTGTCGACACGCGGCGCTGTAACCGAAAGATAGATCAGTTGGAAGAGTGTCTCCATATCCTTGGGTGACCCACCGCCGCGCAATCCTTCCTGAGTCATTCCGATATAAGGAACGACGTTCACCGCTTTGCCCGCGAGCCGCTTCTCCAGTGAGATCGCATCGAACCGACCCAGCCCACCGAGCCCCAACAGGGTCGGCGCCAAGGATGCGTTGAGAAAGGCATCCATCGGAACGACCGATGTTCCGCCAGGGCTATATCCGGCGAACAGCAGTTCATCGGCTTTGAAATCGGTGGGTCGGAGGATGACCCTGACTCCGTTTCCCAGCGTCCAGGTCGTCGTACCCAGGGCAGAGTCGGTCGTTTCCCCAACCACCGCACCTGGGGTTGGTAACGGATCGACGAGGGGACCTTGATCGACGGAATCGGCGTACGCCGTCATCTCTGAACCCTGGATCTGGCGGAACACGTCGAGGAGTGCCTGCTCAGTGGGAACCGGCACATCGGGCTTTTCAGGGGCATTCACCAGAATGACCCGATTCTGCCCCGATCGGCGACGAGCGGCGGAGGCGTTCAGTTCCTCCAGGGTCATCGTCGGCACCAGCGCCCGGGCGAGAGCATACTCGTAGGTGATTCCCGGTACGGGTTCTCCGGTCAGTAGATGGCTGACATATTCGCTGGCCAACGATGCGGACGGTGTTTTCTCACGGTCGTCGTACGCTCGTTCCAAACCACGCACGAATTCAGTCTGTCCCCGTTGGAATTCACCCTCGGTATACCCGAATCGTCTGACTCGTTCCGCAACGGCCAGCGTCGCGGCCAAGCCGCGTTCGATCCCGCCATCTTTGACATTCGCACCCAGCACATCCATATCCACAGTCCGCACCAGGGACCCCTTCCCTCCACCTGCTCCGATAAAGGGCGGATCGGCCTGCTTGGTGAGTTCGAACAGTCGTAAGTTGAGAATCCCGTCGTCGATCGCATCAAGGAATCGCTGTCGGTAGGCGCCCACCGTCAATTCATCCTGGCGGGTGGTCTTCTCATACACCGTCACCCTTGAATTAGTAGCCTCACGGTCAGTTGCCACAGCCACCAATGGATCCACATGGTCAGGGACGGTTTCGTCTACCCGCGGACGAGGAGAGGTGGGTCCGGACAACCCCGCAAAGTGCTCTTGAATGAGACCTTCGACCCGATCCACGTCGATATCCCCAACGACAACCACACCCATCAGGTCCGGCCGATACCAATCCCGATAGAATCGAAGCAACGCATCCCGGTCGAAGGTCTGGAGCGTCTCCCGGTCCCCGATCGGCAACCGTTCGGCGTATCGCGATCCACGAACGAGCACGGGGAGTTGTTCTGCCAACATGCGAGCTTCCGCACCGAGGCCGAGTCGCCATTCCTCGATCACCACACCCCGTTCGCGCTCCACCTCGTCGGGCGCGAACGTCACCCCATGGGCCCAGTCTTCCAGAATCTGAAACGCGGTGTCGACGATCGCGCTGGTATCGGTTGGGACTTGGAGTTGATACGTCGTCTCGTCGAACGACGTTCCCGCGTTCAGGTGGGCTCCAAACCGCATCCCGATTCGTTCGATGTAGTCGACCAGTTCCTGCCGGGCGAAGTGGGTCGTTCCGTTGAACGCCATATGCTCTACAAAGTGCGCCAATCCGCGCTGGTCATCATCCTCCTGCACCGACCCGACATTCACCACCAATCGCAACTCGGCGCGGTGTTCCGGCCACGCGTTGTGACGGATGAGATACCGCAGGCCGTTTGGAAGGGCGCCACTCCGAACCGTCGGATCCATCGGGATCGTATCCGTTGGCAGCAGGGATATCCTGTCCTGCGCACCGAGCGGAGAGGTGGCACCAGCACTACTCGTAACGAGCACCGTGAGAACGCCAAGTAACCGATACAACGACATCAAACCACCAAAGCCTTTCCGGGCCGTGCCCGCGTGACAATCGTAGGGGAGGGAGGAATCGCTACCCTCGCTTGGTCCTGCTCGGAGACGAGTGGCGAGGCGGACCTCCCACAGCGCACGACCTTACCCCGCCAACACCCGCTCCCATGCTTGGAACGCCACTCGGAAATAGGTGGGACTAAAGAGCACCCAATCCGCTACCGACTCCGGGAGACGATACCGGGCAGCCGCCTCTTCGATGGGTGTGCCGGATTCAATCGCCCGACGTGCAGCATCGCCCACATGAAGGAGGAGTTCCTGATACCGACGCATGGCACTCGCGTCGGCGAGGGTGCCATGCCCCGGGACGTAGACCACACCGTCGTCCGCACCGATCGCCTTGACGGCGTCGTCCAGCACCGGAGGGATGGCATCGACGTAGTTGGGGAACATCCCATTCCACACCAGGTCTCCACAAAACACCACCGCAGGATCGTCGACCCGAAGCACCACATCGCTCGACGTATGCCCGGCCGCAGGAGTCACCCGAACCTGCCGCCCACCCAAGTCGATGCGCCCGTCGTTCCGAATAGAGATCACCCCCGAGGGAAGCACCCTTCGTTCTTCCGGGACTCGACTGCGCTCGACCAACAGCTGGCGAGTGGCTTGGGTGGACATGCGCTTTGGGGCATCGGCGTCGGTGCCATACCCGTAAAGCCCGTTGCAGTGGTCACCATGGTAGTGGGTTACCACGACGTGGGTCGGTCGCTTGCCCGTCAGCACCTCCGCCTGCTCCGCCATCCACTCTGCCCCAGCATCGCTCCCAAAGCCCTCGACCACCAGGACACCACTGGTACCGGCTATGATCCCACCGTTACAGAGCGTCCGCCGAGCATCGGGATGATCGACCAGAGGTGTGGAGATGAGCGCCCAGATGCCGTCGGCTACCTCCTCCAAACGACCCCACGGCTCATCCCGAACCACTCGCCCGTAACGGGGCCCGAAAACCTGTTGCGCCCAGGCAGGAGAGGCCCCGGCCAGGGTCATCCACCCCAGACACCCAACGACCTGCCCGACAAATACCCGACGGGAGGAAGAGCCAGACACCACTGATTCATCGACGACAGTCATCATTTTGCTCCGAGGTCAGGACGGATAGAGCCACTGGAATCGTGCGGTCAGAACCGGTGCCCCAATGATAGCGCCTTCCGCCACGGGGGGGGGGCGGGGGGGGGGGGGGGACGCACCGACCCAAC
>JAJCZW010000232.1 GCA_029262155.1 Gemmatimonadota bacterium | reverse complement strand
ACACCCTTCAGGGGTATCCTCTGACCTAGCCGCTGCCGGAAGGCAACGTCCATCCAAATACCCCAAGAGACTGAGGAACTTGCCATGCGTGAGTCGCGAAAACCGGTGTCGGGCAGCGCCACGAAGCACGAGGCGCATGAGCCAGTAGGGCGACCCGACCACCATCACCAACTCCGCGTTGTCGTGGTTCTCAACCCCCAAGAGAAAACTCGGGAAACCGCCGCTCACCACGCCAAGCTCCGCCGGAGGCTCCGGGCCCGTCCCGGCAAAAAAATCAAGACGACCCACCACGATCTCCACCGACTTCGCCATGACCCCACCCACTTCGAGATGGTGACGGCGTTCGCCCAACGCCACGACCTGACGATCATGTCACAGTCGACTCACCGCCACGATGTCACGCTTTCAGGATCGGTGGCGTCACTCAACCGGGCCTTTGGTACCGAACTAGAGCACTTCCGTCACCCATCCGGTCACACCTACCACGGTCATCGTCACAACCTCGAGCTCCCCGCGGAACTGCATGGGGCGGTCGACGCGGTCCTCGGGCTTGATGCAGCACCGGCCCTGCGGTCCTGTGCCCTCCAGACAGGTGCTCAACCGTTGCTCCGCCCCGAAGAGATCGAAGCGCACTATCACTTTCCCAACACAAGCGGTGCGGGCCAGCGGATCGCCCTCCTGACGTTCGGCGGCGGCTTCCACGAGTCGGATCGCGTGCTTCAGGCGCGGGCCTGTTCTCGTCCGCTTCCAACGCTTCAGCGTGTGCGCCTCCCTGACGCCACCGATCAGCCCTTGTCGGAGCAAGACCTTGCTTTCGTCGTCGCCATGTTTTCCGACGGTACGACGACGATGGCGGATGTCGTGGAGAAACTCGGTGCACGGGTGACACAGGCGATGGACACCCTCGAGTGCACCATGGATGTCCAACTTGCCGGCAGCCTCGCACCGGGTGCGCACCTCCTGGTGATCGAAGCGCCAAACACGCCGCTGGGCTATTACGAGGCCATCCATGCGGCGACCGACCAGAAGGCCACCATTGCCTCTCTCTCGTGGGGCGGTTCCGAATCAGAATGGTCTGCCACATCTCTCCGCGCCATTCATCGTGGATTGGAAACTGCGGCCCACTTGGACCTCACGATCTGTTGCGCCTCAGGGGATCGCGGCTCCGCGAACCAGGGGATTGCCACACCTCTCCTCACGCGCGTCGGGTTCCCCGCCTCGAGCCCCTTCGCGTTGGCGTGTGGAGGGACCGCGCTTCGTCGCGTTCCCGAAGGGGGTTTTACCGAACAGGTATGGTCCGGCATGATGTATGGAACCGCCATGGCCACCGGTGGTGGAGTGAGTGGCGTCTACCCTCGACCGTGGTATCAGCGACCGCTGGACACGCCATCGCACCGGGATCTCGGTGGCGGCGCCTGGCTCGAATCGGATCGGCGGAAAGCAACCTTCCGTGGTCGCGGGGTCCCCGATGTGGCCGCCAACGCCGATCCCTCCACCGGCTATCTGATCCATGCCGGTGGCCTGCCCTGCCCTGGTAGCGGAACCAGTGCCGCGGCGCCGGTATGGGCCGCGCTCCTGGCCCGGATCGGCGAAAGCCTGGCCGCACCGCCGGGGTGGGTGCACCACCATCTCTATCGAGCGGCTGCCGCAGGTGCCTTTCGGGAGATTGTCGGTGGGGACAACCGGACCGATCCGGGCCTGGCCGGCTTCGACGCGACCGCAGGATGGAACGGCTGTGTAGGGTTAGGTGTCCCCCATGGAGAACATCTTGTGGCGTACTTCCGGGGCGAGGCTACACCTGGAAACTGATCCATTGTGGCTTGAGTGCGTGCATCAGGCGTTTGAATGGGAGCAGCCCACGCAGGGATTGCAGCATCGGATCCCGCTCGGCGAGCAGCGGGTAGTTCAAGAAACCCATCGCGATTGCCTTCCCAACCCATTCAACCGCGGCGTCCCCATTCCCTGATGCAGCGAGTGCCTGGGCGACAGTCCAGGACCACTGCGGATCACCACCCGCCCCATCCTGCAACTCATCCGTCAGCAGCGCCATCGTCTCGGCCGTCTCCCCCTTGGTCCCGGCGACGTACAGCGCTCCAAGCCCGCCAAAGAAAGAACCGGGAGCAACCTGTTCGATCGACTCGAGCACTGCGATCGCCCGATCGGTCTGACCCGACATCGCCAGCGCCTGACCAAGCACGAGACAGAGCATCGGATTTGCAGGCTCCAGGTCGACGGCGTATTCCGTCCCTTTGAGTCCCCGGTCGGGGGTCCCATCGAGGACACCGAGCAGGCCGGGAATCGCATGGAGCATCGGGGTGAGTGGATCGATATCGAGAAGGTGCTCGACCAACGGGAATCCAGATGACGACCGCCCCACCAACCCATAGAGCATCGGAAGCCAGAAGAGTGCATCGGTGTCATTGGGGTTGGCAGCCAACGCGATCTTCAGGTGTCGCACCGCCGCTTGGAGATCGCCGTGTCGGTGCACCTCGACGAGTCCGAGCAGGCGATGCCCTTCCGCCGAGTCGGGTTGCTGGGCGAGACAAGCTTCGGCGCATTCCCTGGCTTGCTCGAGATACTCAGGGTCAGGGCGAAGGCCGGTGTTGTAGTACTGCCAATAGACGTAGCCCATCGCCGCCGTGATCGGAATATTCTTTCCCTCCAGGGCTTGGCCTCGCTCTAAAAACTCCAGCGCTCGGTCGAGTCCATCTTGGGAAAAGGTGTAGATCAACTGGCGTGCGCGCAGATAGTACTCGTAGGCCTGCGGGTTGAGGGTATCCCTGGGCGACGGGACCTCCCCCACCCCTTCGCTTGGCGAAAGCTGAAGCGTCTTGGCGACATCCCGACAGATCTCCGACTCCTTATCGATGAGGTCGATCAACCCCCCGACGTACTTGCCAGCCCAGAGAATCTGATCGTCATCGGCGCGGACGAGATGGGTGGTCATCCGAAAGGGCTCGCCCATCCGCCGGATCGTCCCTTCGAGCAGGTAGGACACCCCGAGTTCGACACCGAGCGTCGAGCGAGGCTTCTCGGTCTCCTTCAGTTGGGAGGCGGCGGATCGGGAGATGACCCGGATCGCCCCCGCCGCCGCCAGTCCGGTAATCAGTTCATCCAACATCGCATCGGCGAGCACCTCGCCGTCGGCATCGGGGTTTGGCAAGGCGAACGGCCGCACCAAGACCGAGGGGCGGGTCTCGCGCGTCACCCGGACAGCCTTGGGAGAGTCTTGGGGTGAGACTAACGGCGCAAAACCTGCTTGACCCACTTCACACACTTCGATCGGCTCGGCGACGCCATTGAGTTGGTAGACGTCGTAGACCCGCCAGTGCACCCGGGTCGGAAACCCGGCCCGGCCCGAGGTGGCTCGACGCGCGAGGTCAAAGGTCACCCGGGTGAGCAAGACTTGGTTCGGCTGGGCCAGTCCCGAGAGTCGCGCGGCAATCGCCTTGGTGATCCCTTCGACCTCAAGCGGCTTCGCACCCTTCGCCACGGCCTCCGGCGGATTGGGCCGCAGAATCACCTCGCCGGTATGGACGCCCACCCGGGCTTGCATCGAGACCGCCAGATCACCGGCGACATCGAACAACCCAATCTGATACGCTAACGCGAAGGCCACAGCCTCGCTGGGCCGATCGAAGAGCAAGAGGGCACCGTCACTCTTGTCAATTTCGCGGCCACCATGCGCCTCCACCGTTGCCCGAAGGAACGCATCGTGCCGAGCGAAGAGTTCGGCAGCCGGACCATCACCCAGGAGTTCAAGCAGGTTGGTACTGCCCACGATGTCGGCGACCACCAAGGTCCGGAGGGTCGGCGTGGAGGGTGTCTCACTCATCGCGCCGATCATGTAACGGGCGAACGTGCCGGACCCAAGTCACAGACCCGCTCCACCAAACCAGCCATCTGGTCGACCGCACCGATGGCGTTGAGACCCAAAAGCATCTGGTGTTCCGTACTGAGGGGAAGGGTGTCGAGCATCGCATAGATCTCGGCACCATGCCGTTGATCAATGACAGCATGCCGGTAGAAGGTCTCGAAGGCTGCGCGCGGGAGGCCCGACCGTTCCCGAGCAGCATCGATCTCTTCCACTCGGGACGGCGTGCCCTCCACCACGGCGAAGAAACCGACGATCGCCACGGGGTGACCCACGTCTACCCAGTAATACTGGGACCCAATCAGCGCCGCGACAGCCGGGGGAGGAGGCGCTCGCCGAAGGGCGTCCGGGTCGCCCCCGAGGGCGGCGACACTTTCCAGAACCCATTCGTCATGGCCCGACTCTTCCCGAATATGACGCGTAAGAAAGGGAACAAGCGCCTCGGCCACAGGGCAGGTCGGGGCCAAAGCAGTCGCGCGTGCCAGCGCGTAATCCATGGCCCGGAGGGAACCGAAGACCATGGGGTACAGCATATCACAGTGTCGGGGAAACACCTCGGCGAAGCGTGCGTGTCCCCAAAACGTCTCACACGCACGCCAGTAGCGAGAACTCGAGATGGCGATCGTCGACCGCAGCCTGGTACTGGCGGGAACCGGCGATCCCTTGGTGGTCGATGTCACACGTGCGGCCACTCAGTGGAAGAACCCGTGGTCAGAAGATCAGCGCTGCTCCGGGAGCATGACCCGGGGCGTGCAAAGGGCCAAGCTTGTTATGGATACCCACCAAGGTATCGACTTCCTCCTTGCTGAGTGCGTTGATCGTCTTTTCATGTTCCTCGGTCAGGTGGGACGGGTCGTTGCTCAACACCCCTGCCTGGCGTAAACGTGAGACGTGCGAATCGGACATGAAGCCTCCTATCGAAGAAATGGGCCGGCGCCCCTTCGAGTTCACGGGACAGGCGAAAGTACCTCCTATGATGCGACCACACAAGAGGTTGGGGCTGTGCTGACCGCCAACCCAAGCCAGGCACCATCGGCGGAAACCACGAGGCGATGGCCACTCAACTCCTGCAGGCGGGCAAGGGTGTACTCATCATCCCACCCGCGCTGTCCTGCGAACAGGAGCACCGCGCGCGTGCTCCGCCGTACCTCCAAATAGGCGTACAGCTCGCGCTCAACTCCACGAAATACGCTGATCATCTTCGTCGCTCCGGGACGGAAGTCGGCCACGGCGAGTGTCTCTCCATCGTCTTCCGCAACGAGGCCTTTGTTGGGATATGCTGCCTCCCATCTGGCCAGAGCCGCCCGCACCGGTCCGACGATGGCCGCATCAACTTTGGGGGACCTCCCCTCGGTTGGCTCGAAGTAGTAGGCAAGCTCTTGGATCGCCTTGAGCGGCAGGTTGGGATAGACATAGCTGTAGGCCCGGTCGGGAACCAGGGGAGAGATCCCGAACGTCTGTGGGTCGGTGAAGTATGGACTGAACCTATCAAACCGGATCGGATTGAGCCCACCAGCGGGTGGCGCCAGGTGGTGGAGGTGGTCCATCAGGTCGGCAGC
>JAJCZW010000231.1 GCA_029262155.1 Gemmatimonadota bacterium | reverse complement strand
GGAGGCAGCCCTGCGGTTAAGCCGCAGGATTTCACCCCCTACTTACCGAGCCGCCTACGCGCCCTTTACGCCCAGTGATTCCGGACAACGCTTGCACCCTCCGTATTACCGCGGCTGCTGGCACGGAGTTAGCCGGTGCTTCCTTTGGAGGTACCGTCAGTTGTGTTCGTCCCTCCCGACAGCGGTTTACAACCCGAAGGCCTTCATCCCGCACGCGGCGTCGCTGCGTCAGGCTTTCGCCCATTGCGCAATATTCCCCACTGCTGCCTCCCGTAGGAGTCTGGGCCGTGTCTCAGTCCCAATGTGGCTGGTCATCCTCTCGGACCAGCTACCCGTCGTTGCCTTGGTGAGCCATTACCTCACCAACAAGCTGATAGGCCGCGAGGCCCTCCTTCGGTGCATTGCTGCTTTCACCCCCAAGGCAGGAGCCCCGAAGGTCGTACGCGGTATTACCCGGCCGTTGGGCCGGCTATCCCCCGCCGAAGGACAAGTTCCTCACGTGTTACGCACCCGTTCGCCACTAACTGTACAGAGCAAGCCCCGCACAGTTCGTTCGACTTGCATGTGTTAAGCACGCCGCCAGCGTTCGTCCTGAGCCAGGATCAAACTCTCCAATGAAAGTTCAATGACTAAGCTCATTCCGAACGATGGTTTCCATCGTCCGAATCATAGTTCAGAGTAGTTACCCTTGCCGCTCGGGCTCTGGTCCCAAACGACTCAAATGGGTCCGCACTCTCGTCGATTCCCATTCCGTTCACTTGTCAAAGAGCGTTGGTAAACACCCCCACGAAAAAAAGCTTCGTGAGAGCCCACAACAATAATCAGGAGCATACCCCGCGTCAACCCCACCGAACCCCCCATCCTCCCTACACTTGGAGCCTTCCAACCCACGCCAAAACCGGCGGACGGCAGTCGTCACCGCCGAGACCCCCAAACGCAAGCAGGAGAATACCTTACACCGCATCAGCCAGGTAGCCATGGATCGCAGGTCAGGCCAGCCCCAGGGAATTGGCCCGATGCTCCTTCCGTAACCTCCCACACCGCAAGGCTTCGCACAACTCCAATCCCCCATGCCAAGTCCAGCCTTTCAGTCCCTCGGCCAATCGCGGTTTCAAACCGCTGTGAAGGCATTAGGATCTGCTCAGTCAAACACCTCGTTCCGAGGCACCCCTTGCTCTTTCCCAAGAGCGTCCCGGTCATCGACGCCACCGGTCTTCGGGCCCTGAGTAGCGCATCCGGAACTGTCGCAAGAGCGGCATTCCCGTACTCCTTACCGGTCTCCGCCCTGGCCCGCGCGAGACGATCCTCTCGTCCGAACTTAGACGGATTGTCTCCGTCAAGGACCTGGAATTCAGTTTCGAAGAGGCGCTGTTTGCGTTACTCAAACAGGGGAGTATCCGACCCAGACCCAGGGCCACTCCTGAGCCAGGGCGCCCCGCTACGCCTCGCTCCGATTCGAATAGCACCTTCAGGTTCGCATGGATTCGCACCGGGCGCCCTCGGGAACCACACACTGCGGCTCCGCATTTCCCTCCTCCAACGAGAGGAGACTCGCCAGGCGCCGGGCGCAGCAGCACTAGGACGTCGGCGGATTGAAACCGTGGTCCTGATCCACCCACGACCCTTGATAACCGGTATCCTCAACCTTCAACACGGCACGAGCGACCGTGAGCGGCCGGAACGTGTCCATCATGACCGCTAACTCCTCGGTACCCTGGGCACCGATGCTCGCTTCGGCCCGCCCAGGATGGGGACCGTGCGGGATCCCATCGGGATGGAGCGTGATGCTTCCGAACTCGATCCCTTTACGGCTCATGAATTCGGAACTCGCGTAGTACAACACTTCATCCGAATCGACATTGCTGTGATTGTATGGCGCGGCGACCGCCTCCGGATCGAAGTCGAACGGTCGGGGGCAGAAGGAACAGATGACGAAGCCATCGCCCTGGAATGTCTGATGCACGGGGGGTGGTTGATGAATGCGCCCGACGATGGGTTCAAAGTCATGGATATTGAACGCCCACGGGTAGTAGTAGCCATCCCACCCAACCACATCGAATGGGTGGTGATCGAGCACGACCTCGGTGAGTCCATCATACTGTTTGATGAGCAACGTATGTTCCCCGCGCTCATCAACGGTTCGTAGTTCGTTGGGCCGCCGAAAATCGCGTTCCGAGTACGGAGCCCCTTCCGCCAGCTGACCAAACTCGTTCCGGTACCGTGACGGTGTCCGGATGTATCCCGCACTCTCCATGATGAGGAACTGGTGGGGGACGGGTTGCATCCGATACCGGTGGAGGATCCCACGATGGATGACGAGATAGTCGCCCTGTCGGTACGGGAGATCGCCAAACTGTGACTCCAGCACTCCACTCCCCTCACTTACGTAGACGACTTCATCGCCCTGGGCGTTTCGATAACAATGCCCATCCTCCGCGTCAGGGCGGACGAAAAGCATGGCAACATCGCGATTGAATAGGAGCGGGATCCGGTCGACGGTTGGGCTTCCACCGGTCGGAAGCCGAGTGGTCCTGAAGTGTCGATGCCGGAGCCCTGCGTCGTTATCCGGTTCGTAGCAGAGATCCCGTATCCGACGACTACGCAGGATGGTCGTCGGTGGATGCAGGTGATAGAGCAACGACGCCGGTCCGGTGAACCCCTTGTTACCTACGAGTTCCTCGGCGTACAGCCCCCCGTCAGGCTTGCGAAAGACGACGTGCCGTTTGCGTGGGATCTGTCCGAGGCTGTGATAGATCGGCATAACTGTGTCCGGCTAGAGGTTGCCGCGCAACGCCTGTTCCCGCTCAATGGCCTCGAAGAGGGCCTTGAAGTTCCCCTTGCCAAAGCTCTTGGCACCCTTCCGTTGGATAATCTCAAAGAAGAGGGTCGGCCGATCTTGGACCGGCTTGGTGAAGATCTGGAGGAGATACCCTTCGTCATCCCGGTCAACCAGAATGCCAAGATCACGAAGCGACTCGAGTGTTTCATCGATCGTGCCCACCCGATCGAGCACGGTGTCGTAGTACGACCCTGGGACCTGGAGAAACCCGACTCCCTGCGCCCGCAGGGTGCGGACCGCATGAATGATGTCATCGGTTGCCAGTGCAAGGTGCTGGACACCCGGTCCCCGGTAAAAATCGAGGTATTCCTCGATTTGGCTCTTCTTCTTGCCACCGGCCGGCTCATTGATCGGGAACTTGATGCGCCCATTACCGTTGGCCATCACCTTCGACATCAGCGCCGAATACTCTGTACTAATGTCTTTGTCGTCAAACGAAACGAGTTGGCTGAACCCAAGGACATCACGATAGAATGCAACCCATCGGTTCATCGCACCCAGGGCGACATTGCCGACACAATGGTCAACATAGGTTAGTCCCACCGCGGGCGACGAGACCTCACTACTCCGCGAGGCGAAGCCCGGGAGGAACGCGCCACGATACTCACGCCGTTCGACGAGGCTGTGAATGGTGTCGCCATAGGTCTGAATCGCGGCAATGACCACCTGCCCATCCTCATCTGTCAGCACCGTCGGTTCCTGGACGGCAACCGCGCCGCGGGCCATCGCCGTTGCGAAGGCCGACGCGGTGTCGTCCACCCACATCGCAATGTCACGCACGCCATCCCCATGCACCGCGACGTGATGTGCGATGGGGTCATCGGGTCCGAGTGCCGTCGTAAGGATGAGGCGGATCTTCCCTTGTTCCAAGACGTAGCTGGTCCGTCCCCGGGTGCCGGTTTCGGGACCGGCATACGCCAGGAGGCGAAACCCGAGACAGTGTTGGTAGAAAAGGGCCGATTGCTTGGCATTGCCAACCCAGAACTCGACAAAGTCGGTACCGTTAATTGGGAACGCGTCAGCCGGGGCGCCCACAGGTGCCGCGTGCGCATGCATGGTCACACTCCACGACGAATTCAGATGAAATGTACCCTGCCCTGCAGACGGCGAGGAGGGGGACCGCTTGCCTCGTCTCTGAGACAGTCGTGTGTGAAGGGAAACTTACTTCCGACGGAGGACAACGTCGTCCGACCGAACCCGGGGGCCGATCGACAACACCAGCAGTTCGGTACGAAACCCCGGTGCGGTCACCCGCACATACTGGGTGCGGCAGTGGGCGAGGGTCTTGGGATCGAACCGAAGCACATACTCTCCCGCTTGATCGGTGAACGTGACGAACGCGGTGCCCACCAACTGCAGGTGGGCCCCGATCAGGGGACCTCTTCGGTCTTGGGCAAGAATTCGCCCAACCACCGAAGCCATCTTCGGCTTGCCACTCTCATCTACACCGAGGTCGGGGATCTCGGGACATTGACCAGCCGCAGTTGGATTGCTGTTCTGCCACCGGCGCCGGTCCAGGGTCGACGGCCCAAACCGCGGTGCCCCATTGGTTGATTCGATCGTCTCCAACTCCTCCGCAGAGTTGCTCTTGGTATCGGCGCCACCCTCCTTGGGTTGCGGCCGTAACAACCGGCTCTCGACAAACCCCAACCGCTGAAAATATTCCGAAGCCCGTTCGATTCGACGGGCTCGCGCGGAAGGCGGTTCTGTCGCTACCGGATCGGGTTGGCGAATTCCATCCGGGTCGCGATCTGGCTTCTCGATTTCCGGCTTCCGATCACCGTCTTGAGGGCGCTCGTCGGGACGGTCGGAGTTGGGTCCGAGCATGACCTCTTCTAGCAGCTTCGGTGGCTGGCGCACCGGCGGAGGAGGGGGAGGTGCGGGTGCTGGCGGAGGCGGCGGCGGAGGCGGGGGAGGCGGAACAAACGCTGGCGCTTCCTCGGCCGGGTTCAACGGGATCAGGGTGACCTGTTCCTGGGTCTGGGCGTTAGGTACTTGGTCGGATGACCCGTCAGCTGCCGCAGATCGCCACGTCAGCGTCAGGACAAGCAGCAAGTGAAGTGCCGCGCTGATCCCCAACCCCTGCCATTGGCGCCGTGACCATCGGCTGGGAAGGGTCGCCCCTTGAAAGACGGGCTCTTTCACGCGATTTGTCCAACGCCAGGAAAATCCGTGGAGTCGTCTCCATCAATCACGAGCCGCAACACATCCCCAGTCAGTTTCCTTCGCACTCGCCAAACCAAAATCCCAGCTACGACCGCGAGCCCAGCAACCAGTCCCCACCAGAGCCCTTCGGGCCCTCCATGAAGCACGAAGCCGACGACAAGGCTCACGGGAATCCCGATCAACCAAAAGCCAACAATGTTGATAAGGAATGGTGCCTTCGTGTCACCTAGCCCACGGAGCGCGCCGATGGCAACTGCCTGGATGCCGTCAAAGACTTGAAACAGTCCTGCCAGCGGAATCAGGGTACTTGCCACCGCCAAGACTTCGGGGTTCGAAGTGTAGAGTCGGGCAAGCCCACTGGGCACAGAAAGAAACATGATACAGGTTCCGCCCATGAACAGTGATCCCATGAGAAGGGCCGCGGACGCTGCTCGTCGGGCGTCACCCGGATCGGACCGTCCAACGGCCTGTCCTACAAGGACTGCGGTCGCTGATCCGATCCCCAACGGCACCTGGAAGGTCAGCGATGCAAGATTAATCGCAACTTGGTGCCCCGCGACAGCGTTGGTCCCAAGCCATCCCATCAGTAGCGCGATACCGGCGAACGCGCCCATCTCGAGTTGGAGCTGGCCTCCGATTGGAAGCCCGACTCGGATCATTCTCCCGAGGGGGACGAGTGCTGCCGAATCCTTTCGCCATGGGCGTATGAGCGGGGCGAGAATGGGTCGGGCGAAAAGGAAGAGTCCGAGGGCCATGCTCCACCGACTCACCGTGGTGGCCCAGGCGGAGCCCACAACACCAAGCGGTGGGAGACCGAACTCGCCGAAAATCAGCACGTCATTGAGGGCGACATTCAGAAGATTCGCCAACACGATTGTGTAGACGATGGGACGGAGCGCGGCCATGGCCTGCAGAGTCTGCCGCATCACGGTAAATGCGAGAAAGGGGAAGATTCCGGGAATGATTGCTAGGGCATATGCGGCAGCCAGTGGGACGACATCGGACGGTTGGCCGACCAGCGCCAGAGCCGGGCCCGCGAGGAGATGAAGACTCGCGATCGGAATGGTCATTGCGGCAGCGAGGAGGATCCCCCGTTGGAACGCCCGCGCGACACCCGGACGGTCTCCCGCCCCCACCGCCTGTGCGACAATCGGGTCGAGGGCCATCAACATCCCGATCCCGAAGACTGTCAGGGTAAAGAAATAGAGGTTGCCGAGGGCGACCGCGGCCAAGGCCGGAGCGGACACCCGGCCGACCATGAGAGTGTCCACGACTCCCATCGACATCATGCCAACCTGGACCACCACGATCGGCAGCGCGACACGAAACAACGCGCAGAGGTCCGCCCGGATGGGAACCAGCCGGGCCACTTGCCGTACGATGCGCCGCCATGGTTCCATCACAGATTAACTCCCACGCGATCTGAAACACCCGGAAACGACGAGGGCCCATCCGGGCGAACCGAACGGACCCCTTCACTCTGTAGGACGTGTGGTCGCTCAATCCAGATTCGGCCGACCTCCCGGGCGACGTTGTTCCAACTGCCACGCTGCCCTGACGTCCTGGTATTTCGCCAGCTCAGCTTCGGATAAGACACTGCCGAGTTCCTTATTGGTTCCCTTGGTAAGTGCATCGTTGAGTGCCATCATCGCGTCGCGACTAAAGCCGCCGGACTCACGCATCTCCGCCATCTTTTCCTGCCGTTTCGTCACCTCAGCCATCAGGATCTTGGAAACTGTTTCCGCCTTCTCGCCAGTAAGGCTCAATTCCTTGGTCACCCGTTCGACCAACGCCTTCTGCCGCTCGGCCATTCGAGGGCCCCCACCCCTTCCACCCTGCGCCACAGCCTGGGTGGCTGGAATCATGGCCAAGGCAAGGGTGCCCACGAGTAAAGAACGAACCATCGATGCACGCATAATCCTTCTCCTGAACGTAGTCACGTTTCCTCTGGCGCACCCAAGGAGGGTGCCACAAGCCGGAGGGACATCGGCGGCCATGCCTCGCATCGCCACCTTACGATTACGCATTCACGTCACGTTCCGTTGCCTTCATAGGGGCCACCATGCGCCCGGCAGGATTCGAACCTGCGACCCTCGGCTTAGAAGGCCGATGCTCTATCCAACTGAGCTACGGGCGCCCAACCCAAAAGTAATGCCTCTGCGCGACGACTGCCCGCCGCGTTACCTTCTTCCGTTCCATGCTACCTTTCCAGATCACTGGGGCAAACCATGGATCTCTCTCCCACTGCGATCGAACTCGACGCCGCCCTTCTCCAGGTCACGATCACCTTTGGCCTGGCGTTGTTATTCGGTTTCCTCTATCGCCGATACCGGAAACCCTATCTTGGTTGGTGGGCCCTCGCCTGGGTGCTTTTCGGCATCCGGATCACGGCGATTGGGAGCTTCCTCCTCACCGCCGACCGATTCTGGCTCTTTGCCCACCAAGTACTCACTGGATGGACGGCGCTGGCCCTCCTCTGGGCAACCCTCGTTTTCGCCCGAGGTCTCCGGTGGCGGGCGTTGTACCTAGGCTTCCTGGCCTTTCCGCTCCTCTGGTCCTACATCGCCATCTATCAGTTGGAGACGTTCTTGTTGGCCGCCCTGCCCGCGGTCCTCTTCTTGAGCCTTGCGACCCTGGCACCAGCGATCGCGTTCTTCCGCTTCCGATCCCGGACGGGATCAATCGCTGCTGGGTTCTTGAGTGCAACCTTTCTGCTTTGGTCCCTCCACCATCTCGATTACCCCCTGCTTCGCGCACGAGGGGCTTGGAATCCGTGGGGGTACTACCTCGATATTGGGTTCATTCTCGCGATAGGGAGTGGCACCCTCCTTCTGTTGATCGAGGAGCTGCGAATCGGGCTTCGCACGCTCTCTGCCATGGCTGGCGACCTCCACGGCACCGGCCCATCGGACGACGCCCTGGACCTCCTCCTCCAACGACCACTCGGACTCGTGGGCGTGCGCGGGAGTGCCTTCTTTGAGTTGCCATCTTCCCCCGGTCCTGTCCCAGCTGACCTGCAGTTCGTTCGAGGAAGTGGGCTCTGCTCCAAGTGGAATCTTCCTACCCAACTCGCTCCAGTTGACCGCCGGGCCATCGCGCATGCCCTCGTCAGCCGACGCCCCACCGTGATCCGCATGGCGCACACCGGGCCTGATGCTGGGCCTCGGTTTGCCACGATTCTCCCGGTGTTTCACGACGACCTTGTGATGGGTGGGCTGGTCATTGCGGGAGACCTTCGTGACCCCTTCACTGCCTTGGACGAGGACTTTCTCCTGGCCTTGGGCCGCCAAGTTGGGTCGGCCTTGGAACGCGAAGCACTCTATGAGAATCTGGCACAGCGACAGGCCGACCTGGAACGATTGTCGATCCGCATGATTCGGCAGCAGGAGGAGGAACGCCGCCGCCTCTCCCGCGAGCTGCATGATGAAACCGCCCAAGTCTTTTCCGCTATGAAATTACAGTTAGGCGGGCTCCGCGAATCTGTGGCACATGCCCTCGGCCCCCGCGTCGATCATCTTGTGGCAATGGTCGACACCGGTATCGAGAGTATCAGGAATGTCACCAATGCACTGCGGCCCACCGTCCTCGATGACCTGGGGCTCCTTCCCGCCCTCCGAGCGCTCAGTGCGGATTTCGAGAACCGCACGAACATTAGGTGTCATTTCACTGGCCCCGATCGGGTCCCCGACTTGGTTGAGGAATCAGAACTCGCTCTTTTCCGGGCGTTACAGGAAGCGTTGAGTAACATTATTCGCCACGCCAATGCCACTGAGGTTCAGGTAACGATTCGGTGCACCGGTTCGGACATCACACTCGATGTGCTCGATAATGGATCGGGCATCGGGGAGGCCCCCCACACCACGAATGGTGTGGGGCTCGCTGGGATGCAGGAGCGGTTTGCCACCGCTGGCGGAAACCTCACGGTCACATCCGATCCGAACGGTGGAACCCACCTGCACGGGCGCATGCCCCTGAATAGTCCAGCTGAGGTTGCAACATGACCACCAACGCCAGAATCCGCATCGTGCTCGCTGATGACCATCCCCTGGTTCGAGAAGGGATTCGCCAAGCCCTTGCCGAGCAGCCGGATATGACCGTCGTCGCCGAGGCGGCGTCCGGGACCGACACTATCCAGGTCATCACGGAGATCAAGCCCGATGTACTGGTCTTAGATATCTCAATGCCCGAAGGGAGCGGGCTCGATGTGCTCCCCAAGGTACGCAAGGCCGTACCGGCCATGCGCGTCCTCATGTTGAGCGTGCACGACGATCCGGAATATGTTCTGGAGGCCGTGCGGGCGGGCGCCCATGGCTACCTCCGAAAAGACACCCTCCCAAGTGCACTTCGGGATGCAGTGCGTCGCCTCCATGCTGGGGAGACTTGCTTCGACCTGCCGCCCAGCCGTACGGTCGACTCGCCCACTCTGCCAGAAGCATCGGAGCGACTCGCACGTCTCACCCGGCGGGAAAGGGATGTACTGCTCGGAATCGTCAGTGGCGAAAGTAACAAGGAGATTGCCCACCGGCTGGAGCTGAGCACCCGCACAGTCGAGTCCTACCGCGAGAGTATGATGCGGAAGGTTGACCTGAGAAGCGTCGCCGAATTGACCAGGCTGGCTCTCCAAGCCGGACTCGCACCCCCCGACACCGCAGACGCCTCCCCGTAACAATACGGGGGGGCCACCCCGTAGCATTTCGCCTGTGCGACAGCACCGAATGCTTTACACTCGGAGCAGGTTCCTGTTGACCGCAGGTCAACGCCGATGGGTCCTCTAGCCCCGAGTTGGATCATGCGTACTTCCCCTAGTATCCCAAGTCTCCTCCTTCTCTCCCTAACTGTCATGGGGAGTTCCCTCTCCGCGACCTCGACCACTTGGATCCAGTCAAAGGATACCGTCCGAAAAGCAACAGCGGACTCGACTCCGGTCAGGCTGATGGAGATTACGGTCACCGCGACCCGAAGCCCCCGTTCGGTATTTCGGGTTCCCACTTCAGCTGTCGTCAAGGATTCAACGGAGATCCGCGAACGACTTGGGAATGGGATTGCCGATCTCTTCCGGAACACCCCTGGTCTCGATGTCACCGGTGTCGGTCCCAATCAGGGTCGAATCTCGATCCGGGGCCAGCGCGGCCAACGCATTCTCATGATGGAGAATGGCGTCCGGATGAACAACTCTCGTCGCCAGCAGGATTTCGGTGAGTTACCCGCGCTCGTTGACCCGAACGCTCTACAACGGGTGGAAGTCATACGCGGACCCGCCTCCGTGTTGTACGGAACTGATGCCATCGGGGGAGTCGTCAATTTCATCCCAATCGACCCACCCACTTCGTTTGGGCAGTCGATTCGCGGGAGTGTCAGCTATCGTTACAGTTCCAACTCACGGCAACACAACCCGACGTTTGACGCGGTAGGCCATGTCGGTCGGTTCGGTTTCGCCGTGAACGGCTCCTTCCGCGATGCCGACCCCTATGAAGCCCCCGCTGGTAGTTACGGTAACATCACGCTTACAAACGATACCAAGGTGTTGGACTCAGGTGTTCGGGATCAGAACTATACCGTACGGACCTCGTATCGTTTGGGCGACCGGCATATCTTCAAGGCCGGGTATGTCCGATATGAGGCGGATAACGCCGGGTTTGGATCGGTCTCGGGGGCGAGTATCGGTCAGGTCGGCGCTCCAACAATCGGTATCACTTATCCAAATCAGGTGGTCAATCGATTCAACGTCGGGTACAGTGGGAGTGGACTCGGATCACCTCTTGCCGATCGCCTGGATGTGACGGCGTACTCGACAAGCAATAGGCGTGATCTCAACATCGATGTGTTTATTCCTTTTGGCCCCACTGCGGGGCTCACCTCGGCCAGCAAGAACTTTACCGACCTGGATACGAAGGGGTTTCGGTTGGAGGCGAGTAAGGTGATCGCGGGACGTCACACGCTGACCTACGGCACGGACTTCTTCAGAGACGTCTCTTTTAATACCGATGCGAACACCACGACGATCAGTGGCTTTGGCCCACCGATGGTTGATGAGAGCAATACGCCGCAGGTGCCGAACGCGGTCTTCAAGAGCGTCGGCGCTTTCGTCCAGGGCGACCTCAACCTGACCGACGCTCTGAACGCTGTGGTCGGCGTCAGGGTGCAGGACGTTCGCGCCCACACCACCACCACCGTCGGTATTACCGATCCCCTGGTCAGCTCGAGCGATCAGACGGTGGTGGCCAGTGCCAATGTAAGCTACGCCGTTTCACCGGACCTCACGTTCATTGGGACGCTGGGCCGCGCCTTTCGGGCGCCAAACTTGGTGGAGCGGTTTTTCAATGGCCCCACGCCTGAGGGAAGCGGATTCCAGGTCAGGAATCCAGACCTCAATCCGGAAACCAGCGTCAATGTTGATCTCGGTGTCCGCGTACGCCGGGGCAGTTTTCACTTCGAAGGATTCGTCTTTCGTAATACCATCAGTGACGGCATTCGCATCGAACCAACCGGCACCGATGTCGGCCCGTTCCCCGGGTTCCGCAACGTGAACGTAGAGAAGATCCGAGATCAGGGCATCGAAATCACAACCGGGCTTGCGTTCCGAAACGGCGTGTCGGTGAGTGGAACCTATTCCAAGCTGGATAGTGAGAATGTGCTCGACCAAAACAATCCTGTCGGCGACAGCTACTCCAGTAAGCTCGGAGGCGAGGCCACCTTTCATGATCCGGCGGGACGCTTCTGGCTCGGGTACGCGGTCCGCCACAACGGCGAGCGATCCGACGTGGGCCTGACCGACAACCCGCTGGGAGATGTCTTCCCCGCGTTCACGGTCCATGCGGTTCGGGGGGGCGTCCGGCTCATAAGAAGCGGTGGCTTAACCCACTCAATTCTCTTCGCGGTCGAGAACCTCACGAACGAACTCTACGCCGAATTCTCCAACGCAGCCTTCTTCCGTCCCGAACCGAAGCGGATGCTGGTCGTGAGTTGGCGGACGGGGTTCTAGCGATGGAATCGCAACGATCGCTGGTTCACTTTCTCCCGATCGCCACGACGATCATCTCGGTATTCTTCTCGATCGTCCTCCTTCGACGCTATCGCTCCCGCGGGGGCCTCCACCTCCTTTGGTGGGGTATCGGGACGGCAATGTATGGCCTCGGCACGTTTACCGAGACGCTCACAACGCTCCTCGGATGGAACCCGGCCGTCTTCCGCCTCTGGTATATCTCGGGTGCTCTGCTCGGTGGGGCTCCGCTAGCGCAAGGGACCGTCTATCTCCTTCTCACCCGGCGGACCGCCCACAGGTTGACCGCCGGCCTGTTGGTCGCGGTTGGCATCGCAGCCATTGCCGTCTTGTCCACTCCTATCAACCTCGCCCTGGTGGAGCAGTATCGACTCTCGGGCAATGTCATGGAGTGGACCTGGGTTCGAATGTTCAGCCCGTTCATTAACCTCTACGCCGTGATCTTCCTCATCGGTGGTGCCCTGCTCTCGGCCTGGCGCTACGCCAAGAAGACGGAGGCGGGCAACCGAGTCGTGGGGAACCTTTTGATCGCGGTGGGCGCGATTCTCCCGGGAATTGGGGGAACCTTTACCCGGTTTGGTCATGTGGAAGTGCTGTATGTGACCGAATTGCTGGGCCTCCTCCTCCTTTACGCAGGATATCGGGCGAACATCGCCTCACCAGTACCGACAATCCACTCGAGTCTGGTGCCGAACGAAGCGTAGGAGACCATAGGGGTGAGAACGCGTTCCGACGGCCCGCTCGTTTGGGGGCCGTTTCCCTTGACGGGAGTCGTCGTCAACATTATTTAACAATATGGTTAACTGTCCTAGTGCGCTCGATGCGACCTTTGGAGCCCTGTCCGATCCCACCCGACGTGGCATTCTCGAGCACCTCTCCCAGGGAGAGACCCGGGTCACCGACCTAGCCCGGCCCTTCGACATCTCCCTCCCCGCGGTCTCGCGCCATCTCCGAGTCCTCGAAACGGCCGGGCTCATCACCCGCGCTCGGGTGGGAAGAGAGCATCACATTCAAGTCGACCCGGGACCAATCGCAGCAGCGCAAGATTGGATCTCCCTGTACGCCACGGTTTGGCAACATCAGTTCGACCAACTCGACGCCTATCTCACTCGGACCCGCAAGCCCCACGCAGGTCCCAACACCTCGAAACGGAGACGACCGTGAGCAACACGATTCAGGTAACCGAGGACACTCTGACGATCACTCGAGTTATCAATGCACCGCGGGAGAGAGTATTTGCGGCTTGGAGCGATCCAGATCAGGTCGAGGCATGGTCCGGGTGTGCCGGGGCCACCTCGCTGGGCGCCACTATGGATTTCCGGGTGAGCGGTGGCTATCGCCACACGATCCGGATTCCGAATGGGAGTGAGCTGACGATGTGCGGGACCTACACGGCGATCGAAGCCCCCAGACTCATCAGCTATACCCTCGAGTGGGAGAAGTTGCCGGTTCCGGCGACCACTGTCTCGGTTGAATTCGTGGCGGCTGGGGAGAAGACCGAGATACGGTTGACGCATGCCGGTCTGTCGGCGCCTGAGATGCGGGCGGAGGTACCGAAGGGGTGGACGGCGGCGCTGGACAAACTTGCGGAGACGTTTGCAAAGGGGCAGTAACGAAGAGGAGTGATCGGCGGAGCACTCTCGTTCCGGTTCGGTCGCCCCACAAGTGGGGTCGGTTTGTCGAAATGCAATCGGGGCGCCGGGATTCGAACCCGGGACCTCCTGCTCCCAAAGCAGGCGCGCTACCGAGCTGCGCCACACCCCGTTCCGCTCGGCACCGCCGAGCGGGAACAATCTACACTGAGATGGGCAGATTTCGAACTGCTCGGACCGCTGCTGCCCCAGCCGCTGTGAGGTGCCCGACTTCGCTCCCGACACTGACCAATCGCATCCCCTGCTCAGTCCACCGGACCGCCTGGTCCGGGTCATTATGATGGATCGCTGGGATGACCCCGTGTCGTACGCACGCCTGAATCGTGGCGTCGATGGCATCGGTGAGCCTGGGGTGTTCCAACTGCCCTCCGACACCGAGGGAGAGAGAGAGGTCGGTCGGACCAATCAGGGCAGCGTCGACCCCGGGAACCGACAGAATCGGATCGAGTCGGTCTATCGCCTCCCGAGTCTCAACCTGGACGATCAGGAACGACTCCCGGTTCCCCTGGGCCAGCGTCTCCACCAGGGGACCACCCCGAAACCCGGTATGCCCCCGGGCCAGCACCGCACCCCGGCGCCCTTCCGGGGGATACTTCATATAGGAGAGGCAGGTCTCGACGTCTTCCGCCGACCGGACGCGGGGTAGCATGATCCCCTGGGCACCGGCATCGAGCGGTTGCGTGATGTGTGCATAGGAGAGTTCGGGTGGCCGAACGATCGGCGTAATGCCTACGTGGCGTGCGGCCCGGCAGAGCTCGGCGATAGCATCGATCGGGAATGGCCCGTGTTCGTTGTCGATAATGGCAAAGTCAAAGCCGGCATTGGCGAGGAAAGTCATGACCGCCGGCTGTCGAAGCTCGACGACCATCGTCCCCACGCCGACCCGCTCGCTAAGTATTCGACGAAGTGGCGTCTCTGGAATGACGGGTTCGGTCATAACTGCCCTTTCACCGTGTTGAATGGAGCGGGGCAAATCTCTTCCAGGAGTGCCCGAAAGGCCTCCGCCCGATGGCTCACACGATCTTTTTCCTCTGCTGTGGCCTGTCCGAAACTCTTCCCCAGCAGGTCACAGAAAAAGAGAGGATCGTAGCCGAAGCCGTTGGTCCCGCGTGGCTCGGTCAGGATATGCCCGCGAACGACCCCTTCCACTACTACCAGCCGTCCCCCCTCCGGATCGATGAGAGTAAGGGCACATCGATACTGTGCCTGGCGTTCGCCGTCGGGGACGCCGGCGAGTTCTGAGAGGAGGTGGGCGTTGTTCGCCTGATCGACGGCAAGGGGAACACCGAAGGCCCCAGCCCATCGTTTTGACTGAACGCCGGGTGCGTTGCCCAACGCTGTGACCTCAAGGCCGCTATCATCGGCCACTGTGGGCATTCCCGACCGACGGGCAAAGTATCGTGCTTTCGCGACGGCGTTTTCCGCGAAAGTGGTACCAACCTCCAGATGCTCCTCTTCCGGCAGTTCCGCCAGCCCCTGGTCGGCTGGCAACACGACCGTTACTCCGGCGGCCTCAAGAAGAGCCTTCGCTTCGCGTGCTTTCCCCACACTCCGGGTGGCCACCAGGAGTGTTACCATTCCAAAGCTTGCCGTTGCAATTGGAAGAGGGTGGTGGTGCCTTCGGTGGCAAGATCGAGCATCGAGTCGAGTTGGGAGCGAACGAATGTTCCCTGCTCCCCCGTTCCCTGCACTTCGACGAAACGATCTGGTTCCACCATGACGATATTGGCATCGACCACCGCGTCACGATCCTCGGTGTACGCGAGGTCCAGTCGTTCCTCGTCACCGATGACACCCACCGACACCGCTGCCACCAACGAGCCAAAGGGCGAGGCAACCCCGGTCTCCCTTTCCAACCAACTGCACGCATCGACCAGGGCCACGCAACCGCCCGTAATACTTGCGGTGCGGGTTCCCCCATCGGCTTGCAGGACATCGCAGTCGATCCGAATCGTGTATTCGCCGAACGCCATAGTCGCCATCGAGGCTCGGAGGGAGCGCCCGATCAACCGTTGAATTTCGTGGGTGCGACCTCCCGGGCCACTCCGCTCCCTTCGGGTGCGCTCGGTCGTTGCGCGGGGGAGCATGGCGTATTCTGCCGTCACCCAGCCTTCTCCGGTCCCTTTCTTGAAAGGAGGAACCCCGGCTTCGACGCTGGCGGTACAGTGAACCAAGGTCCCGCCAGCCCGCACGAGGCATGATCCCTCAGCGTATGGGTTGGCGCCTCGCTCAAGGGTAACCGATCGTAATTCTCGGGCACTTCGACCATCAGGTCGCACGAATCGTCTCCACGATGTGGGTAGTGGAATAGGTTTCCGTCAACGGGAGCACAACCACTCTCCCTCCATAACTCTCGATGATGTCGGCGCCCACTATTGTGTCGCGGGTGTAGTCGCCACCTTTGCAGAGGACTTCCGGTCGGAGACGCTGTATCAGGTCGTGTGGCGTCGGCTCATCGAACGGAACGACTAGATCGACCGCAGAGAGTGCGGCGAGCATCCGCATCCGACCGATCGCAGGAATAAAGGGGCGGTCGGATCCTTTGGCGAGCTGGGATACCGAATGGTCACTATTCACACCCACGACCAAGGCATCACCTAAGGCTCGGGCCTGTTCCAGGCAATCGACGTGTCCGGGATGGAGGAGGTCGAAGACGCCATTCGTGAACACGACGACGCCTTGTTGTCGCGATCGCCAGCGCCCAGCCTCGTCGAGTGTGGCAATCTTGTTGCTGGTCGTACCCACGGTTCAGTACCGATTCTCGACTCGCGGCGTGAAGACGAGCGTGCGGGAATGGATCAGCGGAAGATCCAGCTCTTCCTCATACTTTGTCTCAATGATGATGCGTCGTGGTTGGCCCAACCGGCGGATCCGAAAGCGTTTGGCCTCGCCCGGAAGGCCGATCTCATCGACGGAGCTGATAAGCTGGCGGCGGATGAGTTCGTCAGATTGATTTCCGGCAAATCGCGCCGACACCTTCATGGCATCACGAATGGAGTAGAGCCGCCAATAGATCGCCCCGACTTTGGAGCCGTAGTACATCGTCCCCAAGAACAAGACGAGGGAAACCAAGCACCCAAGAGTACTTGTCCCGCGGCGCCCACATCTGCCTGTCACCACTGGGATTGGGCTCCATCGACAATATCGGTGGTGAGACGCTCCAGCGCCTTGCGCCGACCGTCCGCCTCGCGATCCCCCTCGTAGTCACCCTCCAACTGGAGCCCCTGGCGCTGCCAGAGCATGGTACCGGTCTGGGTGTTCTCTATTTCGATACTAATGATGATCTGGACCAACCGTCGCGCCACATCGACCTGGGCTCCGCCGGTGGCCGTCACTGCCACAGGCACGTCTGCCTCATATCGCGAGATGGTCCCCCGGACAATAGCGTCGGCACTGTTTTCCCCCGCTTGCCGCAGTCCTAAGCGTCGTTCTAACGCATTACGGACAGCAGAATTCACCTCTTCGGTTAGCGAGGGATCGGGCGTCAAGTTATCGAAGGGGAGTACCGCGACCGTCTTGACCTCCGGTGGAAGTCCACCACCGGAAAAGCCATAGAAACAGCCTCCAGAGAGGAGACTAAGGCTCAGGACGAATCCAGACGTCAGCTTCAAACCCCTGCTCGTTTCGTGAGAGTAGGTAGGTAATGTCGAGTCGGGCCGGTCGTGAGGGCACGATCAATTGCGACTTGATCAGGCTCCCATCAGATCCATAGGTCGTCGTGACCCGTCCGACCCGCTCCATCCCGCGACGGACATCGGCAATCAACTCCGTGACCGCATCCCCTCGCGCGTGGAGCACGTACTCCACGGTATCGGCCCCTCGCGCGAACTGCCAGGCGACCACACGCCCATCTGCCAGGTGCATCACAGTGGCTCCCGCGTGAGGGAGACGGGGTACGGCAACCATGGCCCAGAGGAGGGGATAGTTGGGGATCAACTTATCCACCTCGTCCTGTGGCTCGGCCCATTCCGCAGAATCGCCCACCACCATCGCAGCGGCCCGTTTGGACCCAAAACCAGCGCTGATATCAAATCGGAGGGAGTCGGGGGCCGCGATGCGCAGGCTCCCTCGTCCCCCTGCTGCCCCCCGATCATCTCTAAACGACCACCGGAACCGGTGGAACTGATACTCTCTCGGCCGTAGAGAGTCGACCCATGCGGTCGCAGCATCGGATGCCACGGGCTGCATCCCTACGGGGATAATGGGTTGGAGCCGCCCACCACCGCATGCCATTGCAAAGCTAATACCTACCAGCAGAATTGACCGGGAGAGGAAACGGAATCGACCTGAGCCAGGTCGGCGGGAAAGTCTGTACATGCCTGGAACATAACGACTTTCGGTCCCATCGCCACGAGATTATCAACTCAAAACAGGGGCAAGACTCTGGGCCACATCGTCGGGAAGACGGGTCGGTCGCCACGCCGCGTCCAGCACGATCATAGGGGTTTCTGCCCAGGCCAGGAGGTCGCCGGTCTGGCCGTGGCGGAGGGTGTAGGCGAAGGTCACCTTCCGGGAGGCCCGCTCGCACACCCAGCACTGGACGATGACTGGGTCATCGTAGCGGGCGGGTTGGCGGAATTCGATATGGAGGGCTGCCACCACCAAACGGAAACCGGCTTCCTCCAACTCGCGATAGGTAATCCCCGTTGTCCGCAGGTGCTCGGTTCGGGCGATGTCCAACCACACCGCATACCGGGCGTGGTACACGACCCCCATCTGGTCGGTCTCGGAGTAGTTGACTCGGACTTCAACTTCGGTAACGCGCCCGCTCCGGGGCAGATCGGGTTGCCGGAGTCTCCGTCCCGCACCTATCTTCGCTCGGTGATCGGGCATCAATTGGTAATCCTTTCCGACGCGCATTTAGGCGACCCGCGCGCTCCGGGGGACGAGGTCCTGCTTGAGTTTCTCGCCCAGGTTCACACCACGGGCGACGTACTCCTCCTCAACGGCGACCTCTTCGACTTCTGGTTTGCCTATCGTCACGCCATCCCACGCGCAGGATTTCGAGTC
>JAJCZW010000230.1 GCA_029262155.1 Gemmatimonadota bacterium | reverse complement strand
AGTTAGTCGACCACCCGGCCAAGTTGGCGCGGTGCGGATGGAATCAAATCGGCTCCTGGTCCCAGGACGCCGACGCTATCTCGCGGCATCTAGCAGCCCTCTGGCAGCTCCCCTTCATCGATGTCGAGGCGATCCGGAAGCGGCGCTTCCATGTCGCGCTCGATTGCGTGCGCGGCGCGGGTGGAGCGGTCATCCCCGGTCTCTTGGAACACTTGG
This sequence comes from Gemmatimonadota bacterium, assembly GCA_029262155.1. Classification (GTDB taxonomy): domain Bacteria; phylum Gemmatimonadota; class Gemmatimonadetes; order Gemmatimonadales; family GWC2-71-9; genus OFTM291. The sequence goes on along the minus strand of JAJCZW010000230.1, from coordinate 12,032 downwards.
GGTGCACAGTGGCGGCGATTAATCTCGAGGTCGACGGGAAGTTCCCGCGCGAGCCGGAGCCGATTCCGGAAAACCTCGGAGCGTTGAGCGCTTTGGTTCGGGAGTCCGGCGCTGCGATCGGTATGGCAGTCGATCCCGACGTCGATCGACTCGCGTTGGTCGATGAGCATGGCACGCCAATTGGCGAAGACTACACCCTCGCTTTTGCCGCCCACGCCATCCTTGGGCAGCGTCCTGTCCCGTCCGAGGATACGGTGGTTGCCAACCTCTCAACCAGTTTGGTGGTGGAGGATGCTGCCCGGTTCCACGGCGCCAGGTTTGTCAGAGCCCCGGTAGGGGAGGCGAATGTCGTTGCTGCCATCCGGGCAGAACAGGCGATCATCGGAGGGGAAGGGAACGGTGGGGTTATCGTGCCCGCCCTGCATTCCGGCCGGGATGCCCCATTGGGGGTGGCGCTAGTCTTGCAGTACCTCGCTCGGGAGGATGGGACGGTCTCGGATCGGGTAGGTCGTGCCGCACGATACCATATTGTGAAGGCTAAAGTGCCTCTTGGACAAGAGTTACAAGATACTTACCGAGCTATGGAGAGCCGATTCCCCGATGCCATTGCAGACCGACAGGATGGATTGCGGCTTGCTTGGCCCGACCGATGGGTCCACCTCCGACCGTCCGGGACCGAACCGGTTATCCGCATCATTGCCGAAGCCTCCACCGAGGTGGCGGCGGGAGAGTTGATTTCAGCATGTCGAGAATCCCTATGACCCCTAGAGCAACCGTCCGACTCGGCAATTGCCGGGTTCGGGACTGAACCCGATGTGTGGCATTGTCGGGTACGTTGGGCCGCGCCAAGCGACAAGTATCCTCATTGATGGACTGCGTCGGATGGAGTATCGAGGGTATGACTCTGCCGGAGTTGCCGTCCTGAACGGCAAGGGTATCAAGGTGCAGAAGGCTGAGGGGAAGCTTTCGGCACTGGTGGAGAAAATTGGCCAGGAGACTATCGAGGGAACCGTGGGGATCGGACACACACGGTGGGCCACCCACGGTGCTCCCACGACGCCTAATGCGCACCCACACATCAGTGGCGATGGTCGGATCGCCATCATCCACAATGGGATTGTCGAGAACGCCTCCTCCATCAAGAAGGCTCTTACCCAGCGTGGGCATACCTTCGCTTCGGCCACCGATACGGAGGTCCTCGCCCACCTCATCGGTGAATATTACCAAGGATCCCTCGAGGAGGCGGTTGCGGCTGCCTTGCGCGATGTGGACGGTGCCTACGGTATCGCCGTTGTGTCCGCCGATGAGCCCGACGTGGTTGTCGCGGCACGCAAAGGCTCTCCGCTGCTCGTGGGTGTTGGGGACGGGGAGTGGTTTGTGGCCTCGGACGCGTCCGCAATTCTTGAGCATACTCGATCGGTCGTCTATCTCGATGATGGTGAGATGGTCGTGCTCACCCGGGTCGGATATCGCGTACGTACCCTAGAAGTCAGCCGCATCGAGAAGCCGGTCAACCAGATCGAATGGGATTTGGCAACGATTGAACGTGGGGGGTATCCCCACTTCATGTTGAAGGAAATCTTCGAACAACCCGAGAGCATCGAAAACACCCTTCGGGGGCACCTGCTCCATGAGGAAGGATCGGCGAGACTTTCAGGCCTCAATCTGACCGATGAATATCTCGGGCAGATGGAGCGTATCATCATCACCGCCTGCGGGACCTCATGGCACTCGGCCCTGATCGGTGAGTACATGCTCGAAGAGATGGCACGAATTTCAGTCGAAGTAGAGTATGCGTCTGAGTTCCGGTATCGAAGTCCCATTGTCGACAACAAAACGCTGGTCATAGCGATCTCCCAGAGTGGCGAGACCGCCGATACCTTGGCTGCCATTCGAGAAGCGAAGCGCCGTGGTGCGCGCACCGTTGGATTGGTCAACGTCGTGGGCTCGACGATTGCACGTGAGGTGGACGGTGGTTTGTATCTCCGAGCCGGCCCGGAAGTCGGGGTGGCGAGTACCAAGGCGTTTACCTGCCAAGTGGCTGCCTTGGCGTTGGTCACCCTACGCTTTGCCCGGCTCCGCCACCTGTCCGTGTTGGAAGGGCGCACCTTCATTGATGCGCTCCAACGCATCCCCGCGTTGATTCAAAGTATTCTCGATCGGGCACCAGAGATCGAAGCCCTCGCAAAGCGATGTGAGGATGCTACGAACGCGCTCTACCTTGGGCGGGGAGTCAACTTTCCTGTTGCGTTGGAGGGGGCACTCAAGCTCAAGGAGATCAGTTACATCCATGCCGAAGGCTATCCGGCGGCGGAGATGAAACACGGACCGATCGCCCTGATCGACGAAAACATGCCAGTGATCTTTATCGCACCGAAGGACGCCGTCCATTCGAAGATCGTGTCTAACATCGAAGAGGTGAAAGCCCGTGGTGGTAAAGTGATCGCGTTGATCACCGAGGGGGACACGGAGATCGAACAGCTTGCCGACGCAACCTTCCCGATCCCGGAAACCCTCGACCTTCTCTCCCCACTACTGACCGGCGTCCCGCTCCAACTCCTCTCCTATTACGTTGCAGTCCGCCGTGGGTGCAACGTGGATCAGCCGAGAAATTTGGCCAAGTCGGTGACGGTAGAGTAATCCGCCCGGTCTCGGATACCATCTGCAGCGTACCGCGGTCTCCTTGGGGGAGGTGCCTATGCGCGTGGTGTTGCAACGAGTCCGCTCGGCACGGGTGACGATCGATACACGGGTCACCGGTGAAATCGGGATTGGGTTTTGCTTGTTCGTCGGATTCACCCACGACGATGGGCCAGCCCAAGTCGACTGGATGGCCGGCAAAATCTCCGGGCTCCGGCTCTTTCCGGATCATGACGGGAAGATGAATCACTGCCTGACCGATGTTGCCGGCGAGGTCCTCGTGGTTAGCCAGTTCACCCTCTATGGGGATACGGCTCGCGGGCGCAGGCCCTCGTTCATTGCCGCCGCCCCCCCTGAGATAGCGAACCCCCTCTATGAGCAATTCCTCGCCGCACTCCGCGCACACAGCCTTCCCGTGGCGACAGGGGAATTCGGTGCGATGATGGATGTCGCGTTGGTGAACGATGGTCCCGTGACGCTGCTCTTGGAACGAGAATGACGGTTCCTTTGGTCCTCGCCAGTCGTTCACCCAGGCGCCGTACCCTGCTGGAGATGCTCGGATTCAGAGTCACGGTCCATCCCGCCAATGTGCAGGAGATCCCACTGCCGAACGAAGCCCCCGACGACTATGCGCGACGCCTCGCACGCGACAAGGCGCGCGCCGTGCCAGGCGAGTATGTGCTTGGCGCGGATACGATCGTGGTGATGGGGGATGTGCTTCTCGAAAAACCTGAAGACGCCGACGGTGCCTTGCGGATGCTCCAGAGTCTCCGAGGGAGGACGCACGAGGTGATCACGGCCGTCGCTCTGCAGGCCCGGGGGACGATGTTCGAGGCCTGCGACCGTACCAAGGTCTGGTTTGGTTCGCCGAGCGATACCTGGCTGCAGGAGTACGTTGCCACCGGCGAACCACTCGACAAGGCTGGAGGGTATGGCATTCAGGGATACGGTGCCGTACTGGTTGATCGAATTGAAGGAGACTATTTCAGCGTGATGGGCCTTCCGTTGCGCCTGGTCATCTCGCTCCTTGCGGAAGCAGGGGTACCCTACTCGCCGCCCTCGCAGGGTCGGCCGATCCGATAGACGGAAACAGGGTGGAGTGCCCCACGCACGGCGACCTCAGTCTTGACAAGATCGACCCCCGGAGGAAGGCTCGCCCGGACCGCTTCGGTGATCAGAATCTCCTCTCCCCCCGCGACACCTGAAAGTCGGCTGGCCATGTTGACCGGATCGCCAAGGACCGTGTAATCGAGACGTCGTTGGTTGCCGAGTGTTCCAACGAAGGCTTCTCCGCGATCGAGGCCGATCCCAATGGTGAGGGGCGGGTCACCCCGTTTTTCCCAACGAGCATTCAGCGCCGGAAGCACATCCAGCATCGATTGCGCCGCCTCTAGAGCTCCCGTCCCGGGGCTCAGATGAGTCGGCAGTGCCCCCCAGACGGCAAGAATGCCATCGCCCAAGAACTTATCCAGCGTCCCACCATGGGCGAACACAATATCCGCCATCTCGCCAAAATATTCGGTGAGGAGTCGTGCCAGCCTCTCCGGAGTCATCTGGGCTGCGATCTGGCTGAAACGACGGATGTCGCTGAAAAGGACGGTGACGGTGTGACGTTCGCCATGTGGCGCCACCTCGGGGTCGCTGCTGAGTACCTGGGCAATGTCGGGCGAGAAGAAGCGTGAGAGGTGCGTCCGGCGAACGGTCTCGCGAGTGAGTTCCGCGGCATACTGTACACGGGCAACGGTGACAGCGGCCAACCCCGCCAGTGCAAAGAGTGCTTGGGCATCGACCTCTCCCAAAGCCGCTGAGGAATGGTCGGCATATACGACACCGAGGATACGATCACCGTCGGCGCGAAGCGGCACGCACACGGCGCTTCGGACGCGCTGCAGCACCACCGACTGACTCGCCAACTGGGGGATCCGGTCGATGTCGTCAATGATCAAAGGGCCCTGCGCGCTGAACGCCCGAGCGAGGATCGACCGGGGCGGCATCACGACCGACGTGTCACCGACCCGGGTGTGGCTGATAGTATGGGTAAGCTCGGACACGTCTTCGCCGAGAAGAATGGAGACACGCTCAACGCGGGCAACCTCAAAGGCGAGGCGGGCGACCTTCGCCAGAACGGCGTCCACATCGATTACCCCGGAAAGTTGCCGGGCGATCTCGAGCAGGCGCTGTAACACCGCGCCTTCCGTCAAGTCACCGGGAATCTCCCGCACGATCGTACCGGGGAGGTCGTCCGCTGATGCGTCCTCGACCCGCTCCCGGGGCATCAATCCTTGTACCAGTAACTCCACGCTTCCAATGTGGAGCGAGTCCCCAATCTGACAACTCCCCCTGGCGCATAACGTGCCGTTCAGACGGGTCCCGTTGGCGCTCCCCAGATCCTGGACCGTCAACCCCCCACCTCCGTCCACGATCTCGACCTGAGCATGGGTCCGAGAGACGGTAGGATCATCGATAACGAACTCGCATGTGAGGGACCGTCCCAATCGGTAGGAACGACCCGGTAGGAGCGTAAACGCGATTTTGGAAGTGCGCCCAACCAGGAGCAACCCATCCGTTTGTTGACTCATCGAGGTGCCACCACAAGAAACCGTCCATCCGCCGGAATGCGGCTCCGAAGGAGATCCGACCCCGGACGATGGGACCGCAGAAGTTGAGCGTTGGGTCCATCGAGAACCAAGGAATATCCAATCGTGAGGGCGCGTTCGTAGGCCAAGGCGCTTCCATATCGAGCTTCTGCCCCGCGTGGGGCGAGAAAATGTACCGGGTACGCGAAGGTGATCTCAGCGGAATCATTCACGATCTGGATGCCTGTGAGGCGAAGGTCCAATCCCACCCTGCCCGGAACCGGTACCAAGGATACCTGCGGCGATCCGGGTCCGGTCCTTGCCAAGCTGCCAAGTGGGAAGCGCAAGATGGCAAAGATGGTGTTGTCCGGTGCGCCACGCCGGATCAAGATCACCCTGCGCTGCGTTGGGTCCAGCGTGATCGTGGTATCGTCGGGAGGGACCCCGATGGACTCAAGAACGTAGAGTTGCTCCAGAGGAATCGTCTGCTCCGGAGTGACCCGACCGACGCCTTGCCCTGTCCCGCAGGCGCTCAAGAGAGCCAGGGTTGTTCCGAGCGTCTTCCGTCCAAATATTCCCATACCATGTCCCAGTGGATCGTTGGCTGCCTCGTGTTGCTTCTGCCCTTGACCAGTCAGGCACAATCCCGCGATGCCAGTGAAGTCCACACTCTCATCGCGCGCGCTGTGCAACGTCGGTCCACGGTCGACCGGAGCCAAACCCGGCCGTTCCAAGCCCGAGCTCATGGCTTGGTGCTTTTCGGGTACCAGCTTGGGTCCACGGCGGAGGCAACTCACCCCCGCCTGAGTAAGGCCGACGAACTAATGGTTGAAGTGTATTGGCAGGCGCCGGGGCAGAGCAAGCAGCGCGTCGTCTCCTGGCGGGATACGACCGCTTTCCCCACTGATATTGAGTACCATCGAGATCATCTCGGCCTGATCTTGGATGAGTTTGGGTCCGACATGCGGCTTGGTGATGGCGACGAGGTACGGGACCTGACCCATCCGTTGTCGGACATCGGGGAGGCGCTCTATACCTTCACCGCTGGGGAAACGGTCCGGCTCCAGACGGCGAACGACACCATTGTCCTCCTTGGTATCCACGTCCGGCCCCGCGTCGCCAACCAGCCTGGTGTTGTCGGCACCTTGTATCTGGAACGTGAGAGTGCATCTCTCGTCCGGTTTGAATTCACCTTCACGTCGTCCAGTTACCGCGATCCAACTATCGAAGGCATCTTTGTCCAATTGGAGAATGCTCGATCGGAGGATCAGTGGCTCCCCTGGCGACAGGTCGTCGAAATCCGTCGGACGGCGGCTCGATGGGCGCTTCCGATACAGAGCGTCATTCGGACATCCTGGCAGGTCGAGTCGGTAGAGTTCACTCGAGGGTTCGGGGCCGCCCTCTTCCGTGGCCCCCCGATTGTGGGGCTCCGTGCGCCCGCGTTGGGTACCATGTGGCCGGAGGCATGGGCCACTGTCCTCGGCAACGATGCCTTGCGCCCACAGAGCGATATTGCCCAAATGCACAACCTCGCACGGGCCCTCATTGGAGATGGTTCGCTGGTAAGGCGACCGGCAGTGCGACCACAAATCGCCTCGGTGAGTAGCTTGGTCCGATTCACTGACGTTGAGGGCCTTGCTATCGGCCTCGGGTCTCAGCTTCGAGTCGGTGGGGCTCGGACGGTGTCGCTCTACGGTCGACTCGGAACCGCCTTCGATGAGCTTCAGGGAGAGGCTATCCTTACCCAGCCGTTCAGTGGTGGGCAGGTAAGAATATGGGGTTCGCGACTGGTGGTCGATGTGGCCGATCCCCGCGATGCTCCCTCTAGTGGGTTCGTCGCCTCGATCCTGGCAAGTGGATCGTGGCATATCGGGGACTATCTCCGCCGGACCTCTGCAGGTCTTGGGGTGACATGGGCAGTTGGGGTAGACGAGAGGCTTGATCTTGCACTCTCGTGGGAGAAGGCAACGAGTCTGTTTTCGACCGGTGCTTCACCGGCGAGTCCCGGAAGGAATCCAGCGCTTGGGGCGGGCAGTTTCGGTGTGGCAAGGCTTGGCTGGACCCATCAAAGGGGTGGTTGGAATCTGTCCACCGAAGGGGAACTCGGTGCTGGGAACAAATCGTATGGCCTAGTGGGTGGTCGGGTTGAGGGACGGGTTGGTGGGTTTGGTGTTGCTGGGCGTGTCATGGCCAGCACAGCCGATCTGCCCCGATCACGGAGTCGTCCTTTTGGCGGGTGGGGCACGCTGCTAGGAGAACCGTTCCGCGCCTATGGGGGGCGATACACGACACTACTCCGGCTCGACCTCCCTATTCCAGTCATGGCACCAACGGTGTCGGTAGCCAGGTTCGGCCGGGTATCACCGATCCGTGCAGTCGGGCCCTTTTTCACCCTCGGCTGGGCCGCTGGGCAGATTCGCGGAGCCCCATGGACCACGACCGAGGGGCTCCGACCGGTGCTCGGTCTCCGGGCGTCTGCCTTCTACGATATGATCGTGATTGAGGTGGGGTGGGCTATTCGACATCGAGATCTTGGGGTGAGTGTGGACCTCGGGCGTACCTTCTGGCCCATCCTCTAGATTAGATGCCGACGGGACACCCCGGGGCCAGAGGGTCTATCTTTCGTTGTTCCCTTGTCGAGGTGAGCCGACAGTGACGTTCCAAGACGAGTGGTTGGTGCCCACGGTTGCGGTGTTGCTCGAGGAAGGTGAGATCGAGCGGCTGCGTACTGAGGGTGATCGGGCGGATTCGCTCTGGGAGATGTTGACGAGTCGGGGACGGTTAGCGGATCAGGAGATCCTCGAGGCCATCGCCGAGCGGTTTCGCCTTAGCGTGGCGAACCTGACGACGTCGGACGTGACCGCGCGTCGGTCGGTCCCCGAAGCCTTGGCTCGCCAATACCAAGTGTTACCTCTCCGTATTACCGACAGTTACCTCGAAGTCGCGACCGCCAATCCCTTCGACATGGATGCGGAGAAGCTGCTGGCTTTTGCGACCGGTCGGGAGGTGCGCATGCTCCTATCCTCACCAACCCAGATCAAGGAGCGACTGGAGGAACACTACCGCCCCGAGGATGTGGTCAGCAAGCTGCTCGATGGGATGGCCGAGGAGGTGGATGTAGCGCAGCTGGAGGAGGAGACGGAGGATCTTACCTTCTCGGCCGAGGAGGCGGCGAAGCGACCGATCATCAAGTTGGTGGACAGTCTGTTGGCTGACGGGATCGCGACGCGGGCCAGCGACATTCACATCGAGCCATTTGATCGAGGAGTCGTCGTTCGGTACCGCATCGACGGGGTACTTCGACAAGTGATGAAGATCCCACGTGCTGCGGGGATCCCCCTGATTTCACGCATCAAGATCATGTCGGGGATGGACATTGCCGATCGACTCCGGCCCCAGGATGGTCGGGCGCGGGTGGCAGTCAACGGAGAGCCAGTCGACCTCCGGGTGTCGACCTTACCCGCGGCCTTGGGCGAAAAGGTCGTGATCCGGGTCCTGAATACAACCACCACCACCCTCCAACTCGACGCCTTGGGACTTGCCTCAGAAGAACGCTCGGCGATCGACGCCCTTCTGCAAAACCGCGAAGGCATCATCTTGGTCACTGGCCCAACCGGTTCGGGGAAGACCACGACATTGTATGCCGCCCTTCGCGCCGTCCAGAACGAGGGCGTAAACATTGTCACAGTCGAGGATCCGGTGGAGTACCGGTTGGGGGAAAGCGTCGTGCAGGTTCAGACCAACGAAAAGGCAGGACTGACCTTTGCATCGGCGCTTCGCTCCATTCTCCGCCAAGATCCCGATGTTGTTCTGGTGGGAGAGATCCGAGATACGGAGACTGCCCGGATTGCCGTTCAGGCGTCCCTCACCGGCCACCTTGTGCTCTCAACACTGCACACGAACGACGCCGCAAGCAGCGTGACTCGCCTCAACGATATGGGGATGGAAGGATACAAAATTGCATCGGCTCTTCGCGGTGTGATCGCCCAACGCCTGCTTCGCCGCCTCTGCCCCAAATGCAAAATCGTGGCCACCGACCCCCCGCAAGCAGCGATACAACCCCACATTCGCCATGGTAGCACGCTCTATCGCCCGGTTGGGTGCGCTGAGTGTGCGGAAACGGGATACTTCGGCCGACTGGGTATCGTCGAGGTCCTCACCAGTTCACCGGAGCTTGAGCGGTTAGTCGGGGAGGGTGCATCCACGAATGCCATTGGGCAGGCGGCCAGGCGGGCGGGGATGAAGTCGTTGTTCCAAAGCGGGTTGCATCGCGTCCTTGAGGGAGTGACCTCGATCGAGGAGTTACTCCGGGTCACGACCATTCCGTCCGAGGAGGAGGTGGTGGTGGTGGCCCCAGCTGTCGTCCGGGAACCGGTCCCGACGGGCACGACTCAGGTTACCCCGACCGATCCATCGAGTCACGTAGTGGAGCCGGAACCCGAGTTTGAACTCTTGGACACGTTAGTGGATCCATCCGATGAACCGGTGGTTCGGAAGGGAACGGTGCTGATCGTCGAAGATGAGGTCGATCTACGGCACGTCATGAAGGACCTCCTGGAACGAGCGGGGTATCAATGCCTGGAAGCTGGAGACGGCGTCATAGCACTCGATCTCATCGATTTACACACCCCGGACGTCATCATTCTCGACTTGAACTTACCGATCCTGGATGGGTATGCGGTTCTCACCGACGCACGCTCCCGTCGGGATTCCGCAAAGACACCTATCATCGTCCTGACAGCCAAAGGAGATGAAGACAACGAAGTCAGGGTGATTGAACAAGGTGCGACAGAATTCCTGACGAAGCCGTTTCGGGCCAGGGCCCTGATTGCCCGCCTGGATGCACTCCTGGCTCGCGCACGAGGAACGACATGAATGGCGACGCTTCCGCGCTGCCTGATGGCGCCGACGGTGTGCGGTGCATCAAACCTGGTGTCCGAGCCCTCGACGCGTATTCTCTGGATCCGGATGTTGCCTCTCGGAAGCTCGATCAGAACGAATCTCCATTTGATTTGCCCGATCACCTCAAGGCGGATCTTGCCGCACAGTTCGTCTCCGAGGCATGGAATCGATACCCGGCTTTCGTGCCGCGGTCTCTCTCGGCTCGGCTGGCGGACCGACATCGGTGGACGCCCGACGGCGTGTTGGTTGGCAATGGGTCGAACGAACTGATTCAGGCAGCTTTCCAGACCCTCGTGTCGCCTGGCGACATCGTTGTGACCCCGTCACCCACCTTCTCGCTCTATGCCCTTTTGATTGGGGTTGCCGGGGGACGGCACCGTCCGGTGCCGTTGGAGCGAGAGTGGAAGTACGACGAGGGCGCGTTTCTTGTGGCTGCCAAAACGGCGAAAGTGGTGGTCCTCTGCAGCCCCAATAATCCGACGGGGTCGGTTTGCTCTCACCGGCTGGTCGAACAGATCGTGGCGGAGACGGATGCCTTTGTCATTGTGGATGAGGCCTATCAAGAGTTTGGGGGGGCAAGTATGGTACCGCTGCTCCGCTTGTCCTCTCGCCTCATCGTGCTCCGTACCTTTAGCAAGGCCCTCGGATTGGCGGGCCTCAGGTGTGGGTATGCCCTCGCCCATCCCGAGGTCACTGCAGAAGTGGCCAAGGCCAAGCTCCCCTACAATGTCAACCGTTTCACCCTCGCGGCCGCCGGAATCGCCCTGGCCAATCTGGCAACGATGACCAGTCGGGTGACCGAGATTGTGGAGCGCCGCGATCGTACCGCCACGGTGTTGGCCGAAATCCCCGGAGTCCACGTCTTCCCCAGCCAGGCCAACTTTCTCTTGCTGCGCTTTGAGACTGTGTCAGCTCAGCATGTATTTCAGCGCTTGCTCCAAGATTTCGATATCTTGGTTCGGGATGTCAGTGGAGCGCCTGAGTTGACCAACTGCCTCAGAATTACGATTGGAACCGAAGATGATATGCGTGCTACCTGCCAGGCGATTCGTACGGTGGTGACATGACAACGCGCGTGGGAGAAGTCCGGCGGACCACGAATGAGACTACCCTTCGTGCCCGAATCGATCTGGATGGAGGGGGAAAGGCCGAGGTCAGGACCGGCATCGGGTTTTTCGACCATATGTTGGAAACCTTCGCCCGACATGGGCTCTTCGACCTCACGATCGATGGCTCGGGAGACCTACATGTCGACGGCCATCATACGGTGGAGGACACGGGGATCATTCTCGGGCAGGCTGTCGCCAAGGCTCTGGGCGATCGAGCCGGTATCCGGCGCTTTGCCGACTGCGCCGTCCCACTCGATGATGCGTTGGTCCGTGCGGTGATCGACGTGTCGGGTCGCCCGTACTTGGCATACCATGTCGAGATCCCGAAATGGCAGATGCTCGGAGACTACGACGTCTTCCTGACCCCAGAATTCTTTCGTGCATTGGTGACACACGCCGAATTGACGGTGCATCTCGATCTGCTACGTGGTGACAATCCACACCACATCGTTGAGGCTGCCGTGAAGGCGTTTGCTCGAGCCCTCGACGCGGCGACGACATCCGATGGACGCGTCGTGGGCATCCCTTCTACTAAAGGTGTGCTGTGATAGTCGTGGTTGATTATGGCGTGAACAACCTACGATCCGTGGTCCGAGGTTTAGTGGCGGCGGGGCAGAAAGCGACCCTGACGAGTGACCCCGATGAGGTTCGCCAGGCCGATCGTGTCGTGGTCCCAGGGGTGGGAAATTACGCGCCCGCTATGAGGACGATGACCCACTCGGGCCTCGGCGAGGCCATCCGCTCGGTGGGCGACGCTGGTCGGCCGGTACTGGGCATTTGTCTCGGCATGCAGCTGTTTTTCGAG
>JAJCZW010000229.1 GCA_029262155.1 Gemmatimonadota bacterium | reverse complement strand
CAGGATCGGCAGGGCATCGTAGGCCACCGTCGCACCCACTGCACTTGCGGAGAGCATATTGCCCAGATGACCGAGCAACCCAAATCCCGTGATATCGGTTGCCGCGCTGGCCCCGACGCGCCTGGCGACGTCCGCGGCACCGGCATTAAGGGTGGTCATCGAGGTGATCGCCGATTGCAGATCGGCTTCCTCAATGAGGTCGCGTTTCAGGGCGGTGGTGAGAATACCGGTTCCAAGCGGCTTGGTCAGCACCAGCCCGTCACCGGGCTGGGCCCCCCTGGTCGTCAGCATCTGCCTCGGATCGACCTCTCCCGTCACCGCCATCCCGAACTTCGGTTCGCGATCATCGATCGAATGGCCACCGACGACCAGGCATCCGGCCTGCTGGCAGACGTCCGCGGCTCCACCAAGGACTTCGCCGAGGAGATCGAACGACAGCGTTTCTCGGGGCCACCCTACCAGATTCAGCGCGAAGAGCGGTCTCCCGCCCATGGCATAGACATCGCTCAAGGCGTTGGCGGCGGCGATGGCACCCCAGGTCCTGGCGTCGTCGACGATAGGCGTGAAGAAATCGACCGTCGCCACCAGGGCACGGTCCTCGCTCAGCTGATAGACCGCGGCATCGTCGGAGGATGCCGCGCCAACCAGCAGCGCGGGATCATTGGGAATCGGCAGGTGACGCAGGACCTGCGTCAGTTCGGCTTGGCCGAGCTTGCAGGCTCAACCAGCGCCGTGAGAGAACGCGGTCAATCGAACCGCATGCTGTCGATCCGGATGGTCAACCATCTCTTCCCTCCTTTCGTCCCAAGATGACATCGCTGTGGCTGTCGCTGGGCACCGGTTGCGTACTCGGATTCCTGCATGCACTTGAGGCCGATCACATGATGGCTGTTACCACCTTCGTCTCGACCCGCCCTGCCCTGCGTACCGCCATCCGATTCGGGGCGCGGTGGGGTGTGGGACATTCGGTCACCGTGCTGACCGTGGGAACCATCGTCATACTAACCGGGTTCCGGTTACCGGCGCAGTGGAACACGTTGGGCGAGGCCGGTGTCGGACTCATGCTAGTGGTTGTCGGCCTGTGGGCCATCCGCACGACCCTCAACTTACACTTGCATCCACCGGTCGAACATGGCAACCATCTCCACCTGCACACGCATCGCACAGGTCGACATCATCACGCCCATGCCCATGCGCACTCCCCCCCTCCAACCATCCCGCATGGCCATGGAACAACCGTCGTTGGCCTCATCCATGGCCTGGCGGGAACCACTGGGGCGGTCGCGCTCATCCCGGTCACGCTCTTTCCGTCTCGTTGGTGGGGGATTGCCTTTCTCCTCGCGTTCTCAGTCGGGGTTATCGCGGCCATGACGACCTATGCTCTCGTGGCGGCCCTGGCGATCCGGCAAGTGGGCGGCTCATCCGTCACCATCGGTCGCCGCGTCAGTGTTGGTATCGGGCTGGTTGGTGTCAGCATGGGTCTTTGGTGGATTGCCCGGGCGATTTGGTCGGGCTAATGCTGATGTACCTCTGCGAGGACACGGAATGTCACCAAGGCACGTTCAGTCGCCCCACTCCCCCGAACATGTCCGTCACCATCTACGTGAGCACATAAGACCGGTGCAAGACGCCGCAGGAGCATCCGGGCCTTCGGGCGATCAACACTCCAAAGGAGACCGGTAGCGGCGTGCCAAAGATTGACCCCCGGCCATCCGTCGCTGGTGAGGCGTCTGTCCAATAGGCTCAGCAATCGATCGGCTTCAGTACCGTGCGCCACACTCATTGCAAGGCAGGCGACCGCGGAAAAGGCCAAGTCGGGCGGGAGATAGTCGTCCCAGGCCTCCCACTCGGTGTGGAGGGCCATGAGACTATCAAGGTGCTGCCGAATCGATTTCGGTCGCCGTCCGGTGCGGAGAACGGCCACGAGAGCGACACAACTACAGGCAAATCTAGCGGCCGGCTCGGCTCGAAACGTCTTACCCCACGGGAGGGTGAGTGGCGCGAGACGAGTAGCCGATGGCCCCGGCGAAAAGAAACTCGCAAGGTAGTGTTCGCACACGTGGTGCTGGTGTCGGAAAGCGGTGCATCCGGCGCCATACTGCCCTTCCTTCCCTTGCTGCCCCAGCAACCAACCGAGCAAACTCGCGACCGTGTGACTCGTCGCATCCATCCCAAGGTCAAGGAGTTGGTGGAGCCGCCAGGCGGTAGGAAGGAACCCGTGGCCAGCCGTCCCATCAGGCGCAATCCCGGTCTGCAACTGATCAATCACCTCTTGTCGTGATTGACCCAGGCCGGAGGCTCTCTGGTCGGGTACCAGGCGAGCCGCTACCTGAGCGGGGCGTCCTCCCCCCTCTGCCAGGGCAGCCCCCAACAGGGAGAGGGTCTGCCCCACGAGATGGGCATCAAATGGGGTTGTCATGGCTTCAAACGTCAACCGGGAGCCAACCTCAAGGCAACCCTGCAGTGCTCCCGGGGACGGTCGGGCGTCACGGCTACTTCTTTTGGGCTGGCTTCCGTACCGTGCGGACGGCCTTCTTCTTGGTCGCCTTCTTGCCTTTGGCTGCAGCCTTCTTGGCCTTCTTGGGTGCAGCCTTCTTGGGTCTCCCAGTGGCTTTTTTGGCAGCCTTCTTAGCCCTCTTAACGGTCTTGGCCTTTCCAGCGGCCTTCTTCCGAGCACGAGCCCTCCGAACCGGGGGAGGGTCGTTCGCCGGATCCGGTGGGGGCGGCGCTGGAGGGATCGGGGACGCGGCCGGGATCGGAGCCATCCATCCTGCCCCAGACCAACCCATTTCCAAGTCACGGAACTCAGCCATGCTAGCTCCTCCCTGGTTGACCGGTGCGGGCACCCGCACCACGAGAGGGTCAGACAC
>JAJCZW010000228.1 GCA_029262155.1 Gemmatimonadota bacterium | reverse complement strand
CGCGACGCCCGCGTGGGCGACACGATCTTCGATGCCGCTCACTCAGCCAGCGACCTCCTTCCCGGATATCGTGAAGTCACTTCGATGGTCTTTGCCGGCCTCTATCCCACCCAGTCGGAACAGTACGAGTCCCTCCGCGATGCACTCGAAAAGCTGGTCCTCAACGATGCCAGCCTCCACTACACACCGGAGACCTCCACCGCGCTTGGCTTCGGTTTCCGCTGTGGGTTCCTGGGCCTCCTCCACATGGACATCGTGCAGGAGCGCTTGGAGCGAGAATTCAACCTCGACCTGATCACCACCGTTCCGACGGTGGAGTACCACGTGTACCAAACCGATGGCGACCTGCGCGTGGTAGAGAACCCCACGCACCTCCCCAACCCCGCCTCGATCAGTCGTATCGAGGAACCGTATGTCAAGGCACGCATTATGGCCCCAGCCGACTATATCGGACCGATTATGCAACTGGGACAGGATCGACGCGGGATTTACCACGGCATGCACTACCTCGACACCGCACGGGTGGAGTTCACCTGGGAGTTCCCCCTTGGAGAGATCGTCCTGGATTTTTACGACAAGCTCAAGTCATTGAGTCGGGGGTATGCATCGCTCGACTACGAAATGGCAGGGTATCGGGCAAGCGCATTGGTCAAACTCGATCTTCTCATCAACACTGAACAGATCGATGCCTTCAGTGTCATCATCCACAAGGACAAAGCGTACGAGTGGGGTCGCAAGGTCGCCGAGAAGCTCAAGGACCTGATTCCGCGACAGCTCTTCCAGGTGGTGATCCAAGCGGCCATCGGGAACAAGGTGATTGCCCGAGAGACGATCTCCGCACTTCGCAAAGATGTGCTCGCCAAGTGTTACGGCGGGGACATCACCCGAAAGCGGAAGCTGCTCGAGAAGCAGAAAGAGGGGAAAAAACGGATGAAGCAGGTTGGTCAACTGGAGATTCCACAGGAAGCATTCCTCGCCATCCTGCAAGTCGATAACTGATCCCGACACCGATGCCTGGCACCTTAGTGATTCAGACCGCGTATCGAGGTGACGTCGTGCTCACGACGCCTTTACTGACCGCCCTTGCTCAGACCAGTGGGCCGGTGGATGTCGTGCTGACTCCTACCACCGCCCCCATCCTCCAGGGACATCGCGCGGTTCGCCAGATCACCGTCTATGATAAGCGGGGACGCGATCGTGGTGTCCAACGGTTCGTCCAGCTGGCCAACTCGCTGCGCCAGGTCGGATATGGGCGGGCCATCATCCCCCACCGTTCGATGCGCTCGGCGACCCTCGCGATGTTGGCCGGCATTCCGGAACGCATCGGCTTCGGGGGCACCCTGGCGAGCCTGACCTACACCCGTCGTGTCTCTCGTGACGTGAAGGCACATGAAGCCGACCGCCTAGCTGCGTTGGCGGAGCACGGAATTCCACTGCCCGTCGATCTGGACCTCAGCGACCAAGAGCGAGAGGAAGCGCGCTCATGGTTGAAGGGTGAGGGAATCGAGGGCACCTTTGTAGTCATTGCCCCTGGCGCAACATGGGGAACGAAGCGCTGGCCATACTTCGAAACCCTGGCTGAGCGCGTGCCCGGTGCGATCGTCGTCGTCGGCGGGACCGACGATCGCGAAGCGGCGGCGGAGATCACGCTGCGGGATCCCGCCCGCATTCGGAGTGCAGCTGGGTGTGTCGGCATTCGGACCACGGCGGCCATCCTGGCTGAAGCGGCAGTGTTGGTCACGAACGATTCGGCACCTCTCCACCTCGCGACTGCGGTTGGAACCCCGGTGGTGGCGGTGTTTGGCCCGACAATCCCCGAGTTCGGATTTGGGCCTCGCGGCCTCAGTGATCAGATCGTGGCGGTTCCGGGCATCCCCTGCCGACCCTGTTCACCCCACGGGCCAGCTGAGTGCCCCTTGGGCCATCATCGATGCATGCGAACGATTGACGTCGACCGGGTGCTAAGTGCCGTACGAACCATCCACACCTGAAGGAGCCCATGGAGTACATCCTCGGGATTGACATTGGAGGAACCAACACCGTCATCGGCGCGGTCGCCGCAGATGGATCGGTCCTTCATGGCCTTCGAGCAGAACCGACTCAGGCGGAGGCAGGGCCCGATCAGGTCATTGATCGGATCCTACAACACAGCCGGCAGGTACTCAGCACCCTTCGGGAGGGGGCGCCCGAAGCCACCATACTTGGAGTGGGAATTGGATCGCCGGGCCCCCTCGATACCACAACCGGCACCGTGCTGGTGACGCCGAATCTCGGCTGGGTCGACATGCCCCTCCGTCAGCGGATTGCCGACGGGCTTCAGCTGACGGCCACACTCGACAACGACGCCAACTGTGCCATTCTCGGCGAGTGGTGGCAGGGTGCCGCGCAGGGAACGCAGTATGCAGTCGGCCTCACGCTTGGTACCGGCATTGGCGGAGGCATCATCCTCAATGGGCAGCTGCTGCATGGCGCCTCGGATTGTGCCGGCGAGGTCGGACATATCACCATTGACGCCCAGGGCCGGCGATGCGCCTGCGGCAACGACGGATGTGTCGAGGCCTACGCCTCGGGCCCGGCTATCGCGCGGCGGGCGAGGGAGGCTCTTGCAAGCGGGGCAATATCTTCCTTGCGGGAGCTTGTGGAAAGTGACCCGGGAGCGATCTCCGCCCAAGCGGTCTACCAGGCCGCCACAGAGGGCGATCAGCTCGCGGTCGAGGTCGTCCGCGACACCGCCAAGTACCTAGGGGCCGCGGTGGCAAATCTCATCAACATCTTTAACCCCGAAATCGTCGTCCTATGCGGTGGCGTAACCCAGGCTGGAGATGGGTTGCTACAACCGCTCCGCCGCGAAGTGGCTCAACGCGCCTTCAAGCCGGCGGTGGCAGCCTGTCGAATTGTCCCCGGGACGCTCGGTCATGCCGCGGGTGTCTATGGTGCCGCCGCAAGTTTTCAGCAACTCGCTCCCGAACGGGTCAGCCACCCCATTCCGTCCATCGGTCGCGAGTACGATGCCTAAGGTCGGCGTCATTGGGTCCCTCGTCTGGGACGTCATCCACGGACGCGATCCAGCCCGCGCCCCGGTGGAGGAGTGGGGCGGTATCGCTTATGCACTGGCCAGCCTCGACGCCTCACTACCACCCGAGTGGGAAGTGGTCCCCCTCATTAAAGTCGGCCGAGATATGGCGGAACGGGCAGGAACTTTCCTTCGATCCCTCGCGCGGCCACTGCCGCAGGCGCGGTTCATCGAAGTCCCCACCCCCAACAATCGCGTCATCCTACAGTATGCGGCGAACGAGCGACGCGCCGAACGGATGGCTGGTGGTGTCCCGGGATGGACCTGGCCGGAACTTGGCCCCATGATTCATGATCTTGATGCCCTCTACCTCAACTTTATCTCCGGATTCGAGCTTTGCCTCGGAACCGCCCTCGCGTTGCGACAGGGGTTCGACGGACCAATCTATGCCGACTTCCACAGTTTGATGCTGGGGATGCACCAGGACGGTGTGCGGGTTCTTCGACCCCTGCCCGAAGCGCTGACCTGGTTTCAGTGTTTCGATATCGTCCAACTCAACGAGGACGAAATGCGACAACTATCCCCCGAACCATTAGGAATGGCCGCGGATGCCATCGGTGTGGGAGTGTCGCTTGTGGTCGTGACGCTCGGCGAACGGGGGATCGCGTATGTCGCCACCCCTGGATTCGCGTCCCTCGCCGATCGTCGACATCCCAGACTGCATGGCCGACCAATCCAATCGCAACTCATGCAAGCCACCGCGGTGCCTGATCCTGATCCGACCGGCTGCGGCGATGTGTTCGGGGCCGCCACATTTGCACGGCTCCTCGCCGGTGCTCCTCTCGTCGATGCCCTCCGCATTGGTATAGGATATGGTGAAAAGAATGCCTCATTTCGTGGAGCCACCGATCTCGCGCCCCGGCTGCGGGGCGAGCTGCTGGAGGCACCGTGCGAGTCGTGAACGTTCCCCCATCGCTCGATCATCATGCCATTAACGCTTTGGCCGAATCGATCGGCGCCTGGCCACCGGAGGGCCGACTCCTCTTCGACGCGCGGGGGACAACCTGGGCTTCGCCTTCGGGGCTGACAGCCCTGCTCACCGCCGGACAGGCGCTCATCGAGGCCGGACTTGACCGTCCCCGCCTCGCCCTGCCCGCTCAAGATGATGTACGCTCGTATTGGGCCCGCGCCGGCTTCTTCACCAACGCGACCGAGTGCTTTGAACTCCACGGCAAGGTGCCTCGTCGCCAGGCGGATACGACGTCAGATGTCCTCCTCCCCGTCATGCCGATTCGAGCGTCGGAGGACGTCCACCTCGTCGTGAGTCGGATTCAGGAGGCGGCGGCCCGCATCCTTACCCACGAACTCCGAATCGCCGCCAAAGCCACTATGCGATTCGCCATGACGCTTTCCGAAGCCTGCCAGAATGTGATCGAGCATGCAGGGACAGGTGGTTGGGTGGCGGTCCATGCCTACACCTGGCGTAAGCGCTTGGGCAAACGGGTGGTGGTCATCGCCGTCAGTGATGCGGGAGTGGGGTTTCGCCGGTCCCTGGAGGCGACGGAGGCACGTCGTCACGGCGATCGTTGGAATGATCGGACTGCCTTGGAGTCGGCACTCATCCACGGCGTCAGCCGGTTTCGCGATCCTGGCAGGGGCCAAGGACTTTCGGGCATCAAGCACTTCCTCCAGGACTGGCAAGGCAAGATTTCTATCCGGAGCGGAACTGCCCGGTTATCCATTGTTCCGCCATGGGATGATGACGTACCGATGGCCGAGGGGTTACCCTTCTTCCCAGGAGCCCAACTGCAAATCGTCATTCCCGCTCAGGAGGAGGCGTGATCCACACCATCTGCGTTCACGGTGTCTTGCAGGACGCTGTGGGGACAGCCACGTACGGCGCCTTGGTCACGCGGCCAACCGGCGCGGCGGTACGCGGAAAATTGCGTGAGGTCATCGCCCGGGAGCCCTTCCCTACCACCTATCTCGATTTCGGTGCCGTCGGCATGATGGATTTTTCCTGTGCCGACGAGGTGATCGCCAAACTCCTCCAGGAGTCGGGGACAGACGGAGACTCCTTCGTGGTGCTCACCGGGTTGAACGAGGAGATGTGGGACGCGGTGAATGGTGTCCTCTGCCGGCAGGAGCTCTCCGTCGTCGGACAACGTCGGCACCAAGACACCCTCCACCTTCTCGGGTGGACCACCCCCGACATGGAAGCGGTCTTCGCGGCCGTCCATACGGTGGGGGCAGGCAACACGCTCCACCTCGCAGCCCACCTGGAGTGGACCCTCGATCGGACAGTCGATATCCTCCAGCGACTCGCTTTACGGCGCCTGCTTCACGCCGCCGATGGGACTTTCCGCCCCCTTTCGACTTTATGACGACACCCTCCTCCCCGACCCCTCCCCCCGATCCCACTCCCCCCACTCGGGGAGCATCCACGATCGCCGTCCACGGCGACGGAGGACGGAAAAGTGACTGGTCACCGGTGGTACCGCCGATCGTCCAGTCCACAACGTTCGTCAACCCGGTGGGCTCGACCGAGGAGGTGCTCTACACCCGGTACGGAAATAATCCGAACCAACTTGAGATTGGCCGAAAGTACGCCTTGCTTGAGGGTGCCGAGAGCGCACTATTCCTTTCCAGTGGGATGGGGGCGACCGCTTTGGCGCACCTGTCGATCCTCCGGCCAGGCGACCACCTTGTCTCCAGTCTGTGGATTTACGGCGGCACCCGCCGTCTCTTCGACGAAGAGTTTGGACGGTTTGGGATCGAGGTGACCTACGTCGATCCGGATGAGCCCCGGCAGTGGCGTGCCTCACTCAGGAAAAACACGCGAGCCATCTTTATCGAAACGCCGACGAACCCGCTCCTACGGGTCATTGACCTAGGGCCCATCGCGGTCACGGCACGCTCCCACGGTGTGGCGTTGCTGGTCGATGCGACCTTTGCGAGCCCGATTAATTTTCGGCCGCTGGCCCATGGCGCCGATGTCGCGATTACGAGCGCCACGAAGTATCTCAACGGCCACAGCGATGTCATTGCGGGAGCCGTCGCCGGATCGAGTTCGATCATCGATGAGATCACGCGGCTGATGCGTTTGTGGGGACAAGCCATCGATCCGCACGCCGCCTGGTTGATCGATCGTGGCATGCGAACCTTGCCGCTCCGCATGGCACGCCATAACGAAAACGGGATGGCCATCGCGCGTTGGGCATCGGGACACCCGAAGATCACCAAGGTCCACTATCCCGGTCTTGCGACTCACCCTGACCACATGGTCGCGTCCTCCACCCTCGATGGGTTTGGCGGGATGGTGGGCCTTGAGGTCGAAGGCGGTGTTCGGGCGGCGGAACGGCTCTTGAAACGTTTGACCCTAATCCAGCACGCCCCAAGCCTCGCAGGGGTCGAGAGCCTCATATCCGAACCGCGCCTCACCTCCCACGTAGCGTTGTCGCCAGAGGCACGCGCAGCCATCGGCATCGCCGACGGCTTCGTACGCCTGAGTTGCGGGATCGAGGACTCCCCCGACTTGGTCGCCGATCTTGAACACGCCCTCGCGCCGTCCTGATCCCCGCTTCCACCTCAGCGGCTGGCGGCCTATCTTCCGCAGGTGATCCGCTTTACGCACGTCTCGAAGACCTTCCCCAATGGGACTGGTGCCCTCCGCGACCTCTCCTTTCACATTCCGCGCGGTCAATTTGTCTTCTTAACCGGGCATTCCGGGGCTGGGAAGTCGACCATCCTCTCCCTGCTCTACGCCCACGATCGCCCGTCGTCTGGCGAGGTCAAGATCTCCGGATACACTGTGGGCGCGCTTCGCGCTTCTGAGGTCCCCAAGTTACGCCGCCGACTCGGCGTCATCTTTCAGGACTTCCGACTCCTTGAGCACCGAACGGCGGAAGAGAACGTCGCCTTCGCTCTGGAAGTCACCGGAGCCCGGCGGGACACCATTTCGCCCCGCACGATGCGCGCGCTCACCCGAGTCGGCCTCGCTGGAAAAGCCCGGGCCTACCCCAAGGAACTCTCTGGGGGTGAACAACAACGGGTCGCCATCGCTCGGGCCATTGTGAATGACCCACCCATTGTGCTGGCGGATGAACCAACCGGGAACCTCGACGAACGGGCCAGAAACGGTGTATTTCAGCTCCTCAAGGACATTCATGCCGGGGGCACCGTCGTCATCATGGCAACGCACGACATGGACCTCGTTCGGGACACGCCGTATCGGATTGTGGAGTTGCGTGAGGGAGAGTTGGTCTACGACAGTGCGGTCGACGAAGCGGACGATACCCCATGAGGCTCACCTGGCGCGAGGTCTGGCACTCCTTCTGGCGCACCCCACTCCTGTCGAGCCTCTCGATCATCATGATCGCCTTCTCGCTCTACTCCGTCGGGCTCTTCGGCTTGGTCGCGACCAACTTCCGGCACACATTGTCCGACCTGGCCGAGCGCGTTGAAGTGGTGGCGTTCATGCTCCGTGGGACGCCGATCGAAACCATTACCCTGGCATCGGAAGACATCGAGGCATTCCCCGAGGTGCTGTCGGTGAACTACGTGAGCGAAGACGAAGCGTTGGCACGAGCCCGCGTGGAGCTTGTGGAATTTCGCGAAGCCTACGAGGACCTTGCCACAAACCCCCTGCCTGCCTCTCTTGAGATTCGGCTCCGTCCACAATTTCGTAACGCCGCCCAGGCGCGTACGGTCGCCGAACGATTGCGTGCGTTCGGGTTTGTGGACGATGTTCGCTTCGGCCAGGATTGGGTGGAGCGCCTCGATCGAATCCGCAATCTGGCTGGCATCGTGGGGCTGGTGATCGGGGCGGCCTTCGGCTTGGTGGCCATCGTCATCATTGGCGTGACTATTCGGATGACGGTCCTCCATCGCGCCCGGGAGATCAGCATCATGCGACTCGTTGGGGCGACCAACGCCTTTGTGCGCCGCCCCTTCCTGATCGAAGGGACCCTGCGCGGCGTGCTGGGTGGCGCGCTCGCCTTGGGGATGAGCTTCGCAAGTTATCGACTCTTTGCGAGCGGCATGGGGTTGTCAGGCGAATCGTTCGTGTTCTTTACCCCTTCACAAGCCGGCCTGATCGTCGGATTCGGGCTGTTGCTGGGGTTGATCGGAAGCCTCATCAGTGTCGGGCGACACCTGCGCCATGTCTGAGACCCAACCCCTCCACCCCCGTATCGTGTGGTTGGCCGCTGTCGTCCTCCTTTCCACGATGGTCGTGCCGCCGCTCGGAGCGCAGAACGATCCCGCGGCGAGTCGGCGGCGCATCGAAGCCATCCGGGCGGAACGCGAGCGGCTGCAGCGGGAGAACGCGCGCCTCCAGGGCCAGCTGAGTGATGTCAGCCTGCAATTGCGCAACATCGAACGGCAACGGGATGCCACCAATCGGCTCGTAAATGAGATTGACCGACAGATCGGTGCCCTCGGATCACAGCTGGATCAGACCAGCGCGCAACTCCTCCTCGCCCAAGACAACCTGCTTGAGCGCAGAGCGGTGTTGGAACGACGCCTCGTCGACATCTACAAGCGAGGCCCCCTCCATACCATTCAGGTCCTTCTCGCGGCCGAATCGTTTGGGAACTTGATCACCCGATACAAGTACCTCTTTCTCACCAGCCGCCAGGACCGCTCGCTGCTGAGCGACATCACTCAACTCAACCAACGGATGGGGAAGGATCACACCATCTTGCTGACCGTCCGAGACCAACTGGATCAGCGGAAGGAAGAACGCAAGGTCGAATCGCGACGCTACAGCCGACTCGCCAACGATCGCGCCCAACGTGCCCGGTCCTTGCGCACCTCGTCCGCCCAGAATCAAAGGCGCATCACGCAACTTGAACGAGACGAGGCCAAGCTGAATGAGATTCTCGCCGCCCTCGAACGCAATCGTCGGGCCGGGGGCAATGCGAGCAGAGTCACCGGGACCGGACTCACCACCGACGATATTGGCAAGCTCGATTGGCCGGTTGAAGGAAATATTGTTTTCCAGTTTGGCCGAGAAAATCTCCCAAGTGGTGGCGTCATCCGGTGGAATGGGATCGGCATTGGTGCACCGGTCGGGACTCCGATCACGGCGGTCGCCGATGGCCGGATCGCCATCGTCCAGCAACTCAGTACCTACGGACTGACCGTGATCCTCGAACATGGAAACGGGTACCACTCGCTCTACATGCAACTCGCAGAAGCGCGTGTACGCCCCGGGGACAATATCCGAAAGGGACAGGTCATCGGAACCGTCGGCGGTGCCAATACCGACAAAGGCCCCCACCTTCATTTCGAAATCCGGGGGGCCGATCAGCTCGCGCTCGACCCCCTCGGCTGGCTCCGGCAAAGACGGTAGCGGTGGCCGAGTCGCTCCTCCTCGGTGCCCATGTTTCCATTCGGGGCGGTGTCCCCCTTGCACCAGCACGGGGCCACGCCATCGGGGCGAACGCAATCCAGATCTTCACCAAGACCCCCAACCAGTGGCGAGACCCTGAGATCACGCCCGACATCGCCACGGCATTCGCGGCGGCATTGGACACCAGTGGCGTCCGTCATGTCGTCGTTCACGACAGCTACTTGATCAACCTCGCCTCCCCTGAACCCTCGGCCCGCGCTCGGAGCATCAAAGCCTTCCAAGCCGAACTCCGCCGATCTACCGCACTCGGGGTCGCTGGCATCGTCTCCCATCCGGGTAATTTCATGGATGACCACGACGATGGAATCCAACGGAACGCCGACGCGTATACCGAATGCCTCGAAGCTGTTCCCGGCCATCCACAGATTCTGATTGAGACGACGGCAGGCACCGGCACCGCGCTTGGGAGAACCTTCGAGGAACTCCGGGCCCTCCGCGATGCTATCGGGGCATCGGTCAGATCGCGCATCGCCTTCTGTGTCGACACCTGCCACATCTTCAGCGCAGGCTACAACCTCGTGGAGGACTTCGACGCGGTCTGGGAAGAGTGGGACGCGATACTCGGACTCGACACCCTCGCCTGCTTGCATCTCAACGATTCCAAGACTCCCTTTGCCTCCCATCGCGACCGCCATACCCTCATCGGGGATGGGTCCCTTGGGGAGAGACCATTTCGACGAATCATGCGGGACCCTCGGTTTGCCGACATCCCCAAGATTCTCGAAACCCCAAAGGGGGATGACGAAACGACCAACGATCTCCGGATGCTTGCCCTGCTCCGATCCTACGCAGATGAGGTCCAGAACCCAGGCGTTGCATGAGTAGGCCTCTGGCGCAATTTTTCTTCCTTATCGAACGAATTCTACGTTGCATTATGCAACTGTACACTTCTCTCAATGGGTGCTTGCACCTTCGGAACCCTCATGCCCACGTCCACGCCCAACTCATCCCCTCCACTT
The DNA here is from genome assembly GCA_029262155.1 of Gemmatimonadota bacterium. GTDB lineage: Bacteria > Gemmatimonadota > Gemmatimonadetes > Gemmatimonadales > GWC2-71-9 > OFTM291. The sequence goes on along the minus strand of JAJCZW010000228.1, from coordinate 12,841 downwards.
CCTGACACCGAGACGCTGCACCGGAACCTGTCGCCGGCCGAGCTGATGGAACACGCGGCACAGATGCATGAGGGGCGGTTCACCCAACACGGTGCGTTTGCCGCGCTCACCACCCCACACACTGGTCGCTCGCCCAAGGACAAGTTCATCGTGGATGAAGCGGGGTCGACCGATAACATCTGGTGGGATACCAACGCCAAGATGAGTGACACCCACTTCGAGGCCTTACTCACAGATGTTCGATCTCATCTGAGTGCCCAGACGTTGTTTCGCCAAGACCTCTACGGCGGAGCAGATTCCGCCTACCGGGTACCGGTCAGCTTTTTCACTCCACGGGCGTGGCAGGCACTGTTTGTCCGGAACATGTTCATTCGACCACCCGCTGCCGACCTTGCCGACTTCACTCCCGACTACACCATTTTTCACGCACCAGAGTTCCAGGCTGACCCCGCGATCCATGGCACACGCAGTGGAACAGTTATCGCGATCAATCTGCAACGCAGGATCGTGATCATCGGGGGGACGCGATACGCGGGAGAACTCAAGAAGTCGATCTTTACTGTCCTTAATTACCTCCTGCCACTCCAAGGTGTTCTTGCTATGCATTGCTCTGCCAATGTCGGCCCGGCAGGTGATGCCGCCATCTTTTTTGGACTGTCGGGCACCGGAAAGACGACGCTTTCGGCCGACCCCGAACGAGGATTGATCGGAGACGACGAGCATGGGTGGTCCGACAACGGAGTCTTCAATTTCGAGGGTGGTTGCTATGCCAAGGTGATCAAGCTCAACCCTGCCACGGAGCCTGAGATCTTCGCGGCAACCCAGATGTTTGGGACCGTGCTTGAGAACGTGGTCCTTGACCCGGCGACCAGGGCGGTGGACTACGATTCCGACCACATCACCGAAAACACCCGAGCCAGCTACATGCTGGACGCGATCCCCAATCATGTCACCGCTGGAAAGGCAGGGCACCCCAAGAACATCGTTTTCCTCACGGCAGATGCGTTCGGGGTCTTGCCGCCGATCGCTCGCCTGAACGCCGACCAGGCGATGTATCACTTTCTGTCGGGGTATACTGCGAAGGTGGCCGGCACCGAACGGGGAGTCACGGAACCGTCCGCAACCTTCAGCGCCTGTTTCGGCGCACCGTTCCTTCCGCTCCACCCAGGGGTGTATGCCAAGATGCTGGGAGAAAAGATCGAGAAGCATGGAGCGCGGGTTTGGTTAGTGAATACCGGGTGGACCGGAGGAGCTTACGGCATCGGAAGTCGCATGAAGCTTCCCTACACTCGAGCCATGGTGCGGGCCGCCCTGGAAGGCGCCCTCGACGGAGTCGAGTATCGCACCGATCCGATTTTCGGCTTTGAGGTGCCTAGCGAGGTTCCTGGGGTCCCCTCGGAGGTTCTCACTCCCCGCCAAACATGGGCCGACCCCACCGCCTACGATGTTCAGGCGGCAAAACTGGCCTCGATGTTCCGGGAAAACTTCGCTGGGTTCCAAGCGAAGCTGTCGGCGTCTGTCGTTGCCGCTGGCCCGCGAGGATGAGCCTCCCCCCTGGCGTTGGATGACCGAAATCGAAATCATCCGGGATCCCCTCTGGGATAATATCCGACTTGATCCCGGTACCTTGGCTGTACTCGATACACCGGTGGTCCAACGCCTCCGATACATTCGGCAGGTTGGCCACGCCTTCCTCGTCTATCCCGGGGCGACGCACTCCCGATTTGAGCATGCCCTCGGCGCCTTTCATCTTATCAAGAAGGCCCTTTGGAACCTGGAGCAACGCGGAGACCTCGAAGGGATTGCCCAGGCTGACCGTGACGCGGTCCGGCTTGCTGCACTCCTGCATGACATTGGGCACTACCCATTCTCCCACGGCTTGGAGGAGGCGGGACTGGAGCATCATGAACGCCTCGGAGCCAACCGACTGGAAACACCGGAGCTCAAGGAGACGATCGCAGCTTTCTGGCCCGACCTTTCGACCTCCGTCCTCGGTGATCTGATCCGGGGGCGAAGTATCAGCCCCCTGCAAGGACTGATCTCGGGTTCGATCGACCTCGATAAGATCGATTACCTGAACCGCGACGCTCGCATGTGTGGTGTACCCTACGGGAATGTGGACGTCGATCGACTTCTTGCCTCCCTGACCCTGGTGGAGACTCCAGGCGGTACTCGGGAACTCGGCGTCCTGGAGAAGGGCATGAGTGCCCTGGAGTCATTGCTGTTCGCCAAGTACCAGATGTACCGAAATGTCTACTGGCATCATGGTGTGCGTTCTGCCACCTGCATGTTTAAGCGGGCGGTACGACGCACCCTTGCCATCGGTGCCTTGGATCCGACCTGGCTGTCCACCGCCACCGACGGCGCCTTGGTCGAACGACTCCTGGCCGCCGATCCCACCGGCTTGGCCCAAGCCGTGAACCAGCGTCGACTCTACAAGCGGGCTGTCGATCTTCCCGCGGGCGCGCTCAGCCACCATGAGAACTGGCCGGCAGAGGATCCCGATCTCCTGGAACAGGTCGAGGATCGGGTCGCATCAGAGGTTGGCCTCCCCGCAGGCTCCCTCCTCATCGACTTCCCTTCGCGGGGGAACATGCTTGGCGTCAACCTTCCTGTCCGCCTCCGAGATGGCACTGTGGACCGACTCACCCAGGCCGGACGGCCGGGGCATCTTGGCCTGCCTGGCGTGGCCGAGATCTTGTACCAAAGCGCGAGAAGACTACGCGTGTTTGTCGCCGAACTGCCGGAGAGGGGACTCGACCGTGTCACTCACCTCATCGCGATGTCGGCCGAGGAGATTCGGGACCGCCTCGCCGCGGGCGGGCCTCTCCTCGCCTAAACCAAGGTTGGTATGATCGCCTTGCACCCACCGCTCTATATTGTTTCGTAGTTCTCGCCGACAGCGGAGTGTCCATGTCTCATCGCACCTACGGCCAAACATGTGCCCTTGCTCGTGCGCTCGACGTCCTCGGCGAACGGTGGACCCTGTTGATCATCCGTGACCTTCTCGTGGCCCCCCGCCGTTATACTGATCTCCATGCCGGCCTCCCCGGAATCGGCACCAACCTCCTCGCCGACCGTCTGGCCCATCTAGAGTCCCTGGGACTTGTAGAGCGAACCTCCCTCCCCGCCCCAGCCGTAACCGTCAAGATCTATCGATTGACGCCAGCTGGCCACGCCCTCGAGCCAGTAGTCCACCAACTGGTGCGCTGGGCCTGGAGACATCTCCCAATACCATCTCGCCAACGCATGTCAATCTCCGATCCGCTCTGGACCGTCCTCTCGCTACGGGCTCGGTTCGATCCTGCCGCGGCAGAGGGAGTCACGGCGCGCTATGAATTCCACGTTGACCACACCGTGTTTTACGCCGCAATCGACCAGAACACAATCGATTCCGGACTCGGTCCCATCGCCGACCCCACCCTCGTCTTCACGACCGACTCACGCACTCTGGCCCGCCTCGGCAATGGGACGCTCGACCTCCGCCAAGCCCTCCAATCAGGGAAAGTACGGATCAAGGGTCGACGAGGTGATATCGATACGATGCGTCGCCTCTTCCCGTTGCCCACCTAGTTCGCCCCGCCTTCTCCCGGTGTTAGGACAGGAAGGCCTCTTGCCATTGCACTTGCTTATTATATAGTATATACTATCATAAATCATTCTCTATTTCGTCCTTGAGGAAATCGCATGTCACACCTCCCCTCGGCTCTTCGAGCCGCCGGCCTCGCGAGCTTCGCAATCCTGGTCCTTCCCGCACATCTCCCGGGTCAGCAACCCGCGCCACCCGGACGCATCATCGCGGTGGATGGGGTGCGTTTCCATCTCAACTGCCAAGGCCAAGGGTCCCCGACCTTCGTCGTCGAGAACGGGGCAGGAGGATGGTCCATCGCATGGTCTGGGATCCAGGACTCGATGGCTCAATCCGTCCGATTCTGCACCTTTGACCGGGCGGGCCACGGTTGGAGTGGACCGAGTCCGGCGCCAAGGCGGGCCAGCATCATGGTCGACGAGTTGCACGGCGCCTTACACACCGCGGGAGAGTCTGGGCCGTTCGTGCTCGTGGGACACTCCTTTGGGGGGTACTTAGTCCGGATCTATGCCGACCGATACCCAACGGACGTCGGAGGCATCGCCCTGGTGGAATCGGCCCAGGAAGACCAGTGGACGAAACTACCGCCCGAGGTCAATGCCTTTATCGACGCGGGTGTTGCTCAACTGGAGCAGGCCGCTAGGGCCGTGGACGCCGGAATGGTGAGGCCAGAGATGCTCCCCCCACATCCCGTGTACAACCAACGCCCCGATTGGGATTCCAGCTATCGGGCGGTCTCGACAACTCCGGCCCACTACCAGGCGCTCATCGCCACGATCCAACTGATGCCGGAAAGCGTCCAGGATCTGCGGACGACCGGTTCCCTCGGCGATCTCCCGCTTCTCGTCATCTCAGCCGGCAACAGCTTCGGGGCCTTCCTCAACTCGCCGATTCCGCAACCGGCCGCAAACACAAAGTGGATGGAGCTTCAGAGACGTTTGGTGAAGCTATCGACCCGCTCCCGTCATGTGATCGATGAAACCGCAACGCACAACATCAATTGGGATAATCCTGCCCTGATCGTTCAAGAACTCCGCATCCTGGCGGACACGGTCCGCGATCGTTCCACCGGCGCCTCCACGCCAGATCGGGTGACGATGACACGCACCCTAGACGCGCTCACAGCGGCCTACACTCGAGCCGATGCCGATGCCTTTGCTGCCCAGTATACCCTCACTATGGAGCACCAGGACGTCGTCCACCGTCAATCTGTGAAGGGACGGGCGGCGTGGCACGCGTTTACCAAGCAGGTATTCGGCGCCCACAAGTCGCTTGCCCTCCGGCATCTCCGTCGCGCATACGGTGACGATTGGGTTGCCGCTGAAGTGGAATGGAATGGGATCATTGATGGACCGCGAGTAGGCCTTGCCGCCGATGTACCCTACCACTATCGAGGGATAGTCCTGTACCAATTCAAGGGGGACGCGATCCATCGCCAAACCCTCTACATCGATGGACCGACGGCAGATGAGCAGCTGAAGGCGATTCGCGGGGGAGGAGGATGAAGACAACCTCCCCATCGACGACTCAGGACATCAAAGAGCTCTGGGATGAGGCCGTGCCCGCCGCGTCGATCCGAACGGCGATGACCGTGATGTTGTCGAGTCCGCCACGGTGGTTCGCTTCAGTGATGAATCGATCGACCCACAATTGCGGACCACCTTCTTCCTGAAGAATCTTCGACAACTGGTCGTCCTCCAGCATCCCGGTGAGCCCGTCAGAGGCCAGGAGAACAATGTCACCCGATTCCAACGCACCGTAATACAAATCGGGGACCACATCTTCATTGGCCCCCACACATCGCGTGATCACATTGCTATAGGGATGGGTCCGCGCTTGCTCCGACGTAAGCAATCCCGCATCGACCTGTTCCTGTACGTAGCTATGATCTCGCGTGACTTGATGGAATCGATCCCCCCGAAGGATATAGGCTCGGGAGTCGCCCACTTGCCCGATAAGGTACCGCCCGGCAAAGAGGATCATGACCGTCGCAGTAGTACCCATCCCCCGTTTATCCTGCTCCGATAGCGTCCGCTGATAGATCGCATCGTTCGCTCGCCGAATCCCCTCATAGACCAAATCGAGCGCTTCCGACGAGGGGCGTTCCCGCAGTGACTTGAGTTCGCCCGCGATGATCTCGACCGCCATCTCACTCGCCACCTCGCCTGCCGCGTGGCCACCCATCCCATCGGCGACGATGAACAGGCCTTTGGCCGATTGCATGAGGTAGCTATCCTCGTTGCCCGAACGGACAACTCCGACATCAGTACGCGCGGCGCAGGTAAAGTGCATCGATCAGAAAATCAGAAACGCGACGATCGTAATCGTCAGCAGCAGTAGGAGTGCAATAGAGAGGGGCCCCCGTCGAATTCCCGGCTCGACCGTGAGCGCAGCGCTGTCTTGTTCCACTGTTGGACCAAAGGCAAAGCCCACCTCGACATGTCCAAAATGAACGATCGTCCCAGAGCGCAGGGTGACGCGTTCGTCAGGAGCCAGTTTCGTCCCCTCGATCGTCGTCCCGTTTGTGGAGCCAAGGTCGATTGCCTTCCACCGCCCCCCCTCCAGTTCCAGACGGGCATGGTCTTGGCTCACACTGGAATCGGGAAGGTGGAGATCATGGTGTTCATTTCGGCCAACGCCAGCATCTTGCGTCAACGTCAGCACTGTCCCACGTCGGGCGCCGGACCGAATCACGGCGACCAACCCGGTTTTTCCCCCCCGCTCAATCGTGGGAGGAGGGCTGTACGCCGGAAACCCTGCCATGGTTGCGTTGAGTCGTTGCGCCGCGCCGCCGGGAGCCGGGCTGGCCGAGGAATCGTCGGGCGGCGAAGGGGAAGCCCCAAGCTCAATCTCCACGATCCCCCCCAATGGTCACCCGATCGCCCGCCGTCAGCGGTAACCCCGTGGGCAGAAGGGGGATCCCGTTCACGAGAACCTCAACATCGGGACCCTCGGGACGCACCGTTGTCATGCCATCCTATTGGCGACACAGAATGGCGTGCCGCGGTAGAATACCAGTACCCTCGATCTGAAGATAGAGAGAGGGTTCGACCCCACCACCGTCTCGCCCATTCCGATCGGGTGCGAGCGTCCAGCGACCAAGAGGTGCATTGTCGGGCACAGAGCCTTTCCAGTGAGGGCTCCAAACGTATCCGCCATCCGATGGCACAGCAAGCGATCTCTGAAACCCCTCACGCCGGGCGCGCCGCGGTCGTCGGTATCGGATTCTGCTCGATTCCCTTCAATCCCTTCCGCACCCAGGTTGAGAAAACCATGAAACCGAACGCGATAGTGTAGTAGCTGAGTACCAAACGCCACAGCAGGGTATAGAGTGGAACCAATTCCCGGGGGACATAGATCGACATGACCGCCGCTGAAAGAATCTCCGCAATCCCGGAAGCACCCGGTGTTGGAGCGAAATAGAGCAAGAAAGTGATCAACGTCTGGAGCAAGAGCACATCGACGAATTGGGCCTCAATCCCGATCGCTCGGAGGGCGACATACCCCGAAAGCAGCTTGTTCGCATGGGATGGCCCGCTCACAACGGTCGCGATCCCTACCGCCAGCCACCCCTTGGCGGTATTGAAATGACGCAATGATGCGTGGGCCTGCTCGAGCCCGGCTTGAAGTCCGGTGAGTCGCCGTGCGACGGACTCATTACGCTGCCCAATGCGGGTTGCGACCCGCTCAATCAGCTTGGTCGCGATTCGTGGGAAAATGATGACAACCACCAACAACACGCCAAGGCCCGCGAAAATCGCCAAGCTTCCGAGAAAGAGATCATAGAGTGAGAGACCGAGGACATCACCACGAGTCCCCAACGACTTGCCGGCGCCAAAGACAATCGCGAGCGGCCCTGCAATCGCAAAGAAGGCAATGGTGCTAATGAACGTCATAAGAGTCGAGGTCACCGCCTTCGGCAGCGGGACACCATCCCGCGTCATGGCGTAGATCATCATCGGACCAGCACCCGACTGGAGCGGGGTGACATAGCTCGCCCACGCACTCATTCCTCCCGCCAACACCATCCCGATGAAGGTCGGATTGGGATGAACGTGCCGTACCACGACCATATTTCTGATCCCGCCCCCAATCCAATCGAGCGAGGCGAGGCCCAGCCCAAGAATCACCCATCCCCAATGGATGCGTCCGATGGAGTTAATGAATGCGTTGAGGTTGTTTCCCCAGAGGAGGAGGGCCCCAAAGGCGATGAGGGAGGCGAGGATGAACAACTCGAACCCCCGCCTGAGGACCTTGGGCGTAATAAGTTTCGCCATGGAACGAATAACGTACCGGCGACGCTGCCCTCTCGTCAACGGCGCGACTGTTCCGGGACACCACCCTGACCAACGGCAACGTTGAGCCCCTCCTCGGAGATCGGGTATCTTTCGGGGTGCCCCATGCTGGAATCCGCGTCGTCAACGCTCGTCAGAACAACCTGAAGGGTATCTCGGTCGACCTTCCCCACCACAAGGTGATCGTCGTCACCGGCCCCTCCGGGTCAGGGAAGAGTTCGTTCGCGTTCGATACCCTCTACGCCGAAGGACAACGGCGTTATATCGAGTCGCTGTCGACCTATGCCAAACAGTTCCTGGAGCGGATGCCAAAACCAGAGGTTGATCGACTGGAGGGGCTGGCGCCAGCGGTCGCCATCGAACAGCGAGCCCCAAGCAGTTCCAGCCGGTCCACCGTCGGCACGGCAACCGAGATCTACGACTACCTCCGACTCCTCTGGGCCCGCATCGGGCGACCATTTTGTCGGGTCTGCGGGGCACCGGTGAAACGGGATACGCCGGGAATTGCGACCGACGAGGTGACCGCGGGACTGGACGGTCAGTTCCAGGTGACCTTCCCTCTGCCACAGGCCGCCCGACGGGTGCACAAAACCGTCGTGGAAAACCTGAGGGCACTCGGGTTCCTTCGGATCGTGCTCCGCGGCACCACCTACCACCTCGACCAGATACCGCCCGCGATCGATCTCGCCACAGAAGAGGACGTGTTGGTCGTGGCGGACCGCTTAAGCCACTCCTCGCCCCGACAACGAATCGTAGAATCGATCGCGAGTGCCTTTGCGGAAGGGGAGGGCGTGGCGGTCGTATTGGGTCGGGACGGAACCACCCTTCGTTTTACGGAACACGACGCATGCAGCGCCTGTGATACGCGAGCGGTCGGGAGGACACCCAATCTCTTCTCCTTCAATAGTCCGCGGGGCGCCTGTCCCGGATGCAATGGGTTCGGCGCCGTCCTGGAGTATGATGAGAGCCTGATCGTCCCCGATCCCGAGCGGTCGCTCGCCACCGGTGCGATCGACCCGTGGACCAAGCCCCGATACGGAGCCCGCCGCAACCTGTTGATTCGCACCGCTTCATCTCTCGGGGTCGACCCCGACGCAGCCTGGCGGACGTTGCGCCCCTCCGCCCAGAGGGAACTTCTGCACGGCAAGAAGGGACGGTACATCGGTATCTACCCCTTCCTGCGAGGTTTGGAACGCAAGCGATACAAGCAGTACGTCCGCGTCTTCCTCCGACAATACCAACTGGCCCAGACCTGCCCTGCATGTCGGGGAAGCCGTCTCAACTCAGATGCCCTTACCATCACGGTGGCGGGAAGGCACATCGCCGACGTGGCCAGTCACAGCATCACATGGCTCGACCACTGGCTCGGCGAGCTCGACCTGGATGCCACGGAGGTGGCCACCGCCCACCTGATACTGACCGAAGCGCGACAGCGTACCCAATACCTGCTCGATGTGGGGCTCGGATACCTGACACTCGATCGTCAGTCCCGCACCTTGTCCGGTGGTGAGGCCCAGCGGATTGCCTTGAGCAACGCGCTCGGTTCGAAACTGGTCGACACCTTGTATGTGCTGGACGAACCGTCGATCGGACTCCATCCCCGAGATACCGATAGGCTGCTCCATCTGTTGAGACGCCTCCGGGATGGCGGCAACACCGTTGTCGTCGTCGAACATGACCTCGCCGCTATCCAGCAGGCGGACTTCATGCTTGAACTCGGGCCAGGGGCTGGGGAGCTGGGCGGCGAGGTGGTGCACGCGGGACCGGTCGACGAGGCGAGGGATACGCTCACCGCCGACTACCTGACCGGTAAGAAACGCATCGGCGTGCCCAGTGCCCGCCGTCGGGCTGGCCCCCAGTGGCTGAAGGTGCGCGGGGCCCGGCTGCACAACCTCCATGGGATCGACGTCGACATACCGCTCGGGACCCTCACCGCCGTCACGGGAGTATCAGGCTGTGGCAAGAGCACCCTGGTCCACGATGTGCTCTACCGGCAATTGCAGGTGGCCTTGTCCGGCGGACACAACGCCAAGTCACATCTGGGCGAAGCGGTGGGGACCGTTGATCGGTTGGAGGGCGCAGGATACCTCACCGACGTCCGCCTCATCGATCAGTCACCGATCGGCCGCTCCCCACGCTCCAACCCGATCACCTTCATCAAAGGCTTCGACGAGATTCGTGAACTCTTTGCCGCCCAGCCGATGAGTCGATCTCGCCACTATACACCATCGACCTTTTCCTTCAATCTCGCCGGAGGGCGGTGCCCCACCTGCGACGGTGCCGGTCATGTCCAAGTCGAAATGGTATTCCTTGCAGATGTCTTTGTTCCGTGTGAAACCTGTGAGGGATCGCGTTATCGACGGGAGGTGCTGGAGGTCAAGGTCGGTGGAAAGTCCATTCATGATGTGTTGCAGTGGACGGTCGATGAGGCCATCAACCGTTTCCATCACCAACCCCGTTTGGGGACTGCCTTATGGCACTTGCAGCAAGTCGGACTGGGATATCTCCGACTGGGCCAACCCGCGACGACCCTCTCTGGCGGGGAAGCACAACGGCTGAAAATCGCTCGAGAACTCGCGGCCGCGGGCAAACGCGCCGGTCGGAAACTGTACTTGCTGGATGAACCCACCACAGGCCTGCACCTCGACGACGTTCGGGTGTTACTTCACGTGCTGGACCGGCTCGTCGATGCAGGACACACGGTTATCGTAATTGAGCATCATCTCGACGTCATCAAGCGCGCCGATTGGGTCATCGATCTGGGCCCGGACGCCGGAGACGACGGTGGGAGAGTCGTGGTCCAGGGACCACCCGAGGTGCTGGTCGCGTCTCCAGACTCTCACACCGGGCACTATCTCAAACCCTACCTCCAAACGCCGATGGTTTCCTCAGCCCCCTGAGGCAATTGCGCGGCGATCCTGAGCGGCACGCTCCCGAATCAGATCCCAGGCGGCAACCACATCGGCCCGCGTCGTGGTTCGGCCCCCAATCGCCATCCGCATCACTGCTCGGCCTGCCAGTTCCGTCGACGTAAGATGCACTCGACCGGTCCGATTGACTGAAGCGAGGAGTCGTCGGGTGAAACGATCTTCCGCGGAGGGATCGGCATCCCTCGCCAGGATGGCCCGAAAACAGACCAGCCCTAATGGGGTCGGTGCCACCCGTAGGAAGTGGGGATCATCGTCAACCCAACCGGCGAACTCCTGGGCCAACGCCACATGCCGGCGAATCATCTCCCGGAGACCGGAGAGACCGTAGGTTCGGAGGACAAACCATATCTTGAGAGCACGGAATCGGCGCCCAAGGGGAATGCCCCAATCGCGATAGTTGACCACTTTCGTATCGGCCTGGGTCGCGAGGTAGGCCGGGGATGATCCAAACGTCCGGTGAAGCGCCGCGACATCCCGCACGTAATAGGCGGAGCAGTCGAAGTTGACCAGCAACCACTTGTGGGGGTTGAAGACGAAGCTGTCGGCGTATTCAAGGCCATCAAGCAGATGGCGGTACTCTGGCACCACCGCAGCCGACCCGCCGTACGCCGCATCGACGTGAAGCCAGAGATCCTCTCGCGCGGTAATCTCTCCGATAGACCGTACTGGATCGATTGCCGTAGAGGAAGTTGTGCCCACGGTGGCCACGACCGCCGCAGGTATGAAATCAGCACCTCGGTCATGCCGAATCGCCTGCTGCAGCGCGCCGGGATCCATGGCGAAGTGATCGTCGGTAGGAATCAGTCGGAGTTGTCCGGGTGCGAAGCCTGCCAAGTGATAGGACTTCTGCACTGAGGAGTGGGCCTCGACCGACGTATAGACTGTGAGCCGGTGATGGTCGTCGGCATGGCGATCGCGGGCCGTGAGGATCGCCACCAACGTCGCCGACGATGCCGTGTCCTGGATGCACCCAGTCAACCCGGCGGGAAGCCCCAGCGCCTCTCCAAGCCACGACATCATCACCTGCTCCAACTCCGTCGCCGCCGGTGCAGTCGCCCATGACATACATTGGGCTCCAAGTGTGGCGGTGACCATCTCCGCAAGAATCGATGGTGGGCTCGTGTTGGCAGGGAAATAGGCAAACCAGCGCGGGTGCCCCCAATGCGCCATCCCTGGCATCAGGATGGTATCCAGGTCATGGAGGATGGCGTCGAGCGACTCGCCGTCTTCAGGGGGTTTGGAGGGAAGCTGCCTGGCGATTTCACCGGGATGCACCGAGGGAGTCACCGGCCGGGCGGAAACGGTCTCAAGGTAATCGGCCATCCAGTCGACCACGCGGTGACCGGCCTGGCGGAAGGTGGGATTGTCCATCGCCATCCTCGTTCAATCAAGTGAGAGTTCGGTCACGCCCCACGATGGTGTATCATTGCAGCGTCTCTCGAACGAGCATACCTCACGATGCCGGCGCAACCATCGTTTTTCAGCACCCCATCGCAACCAGGTATCAATATCGCCGGAGCCCTCCGATCTCTGCGTGCTGCTGATCCAAGGCTGGCCCGCGCAATCGACCTGGTGGGGCCCTTCGCCCTCACACGGCCTCGGCTGAGCCCCTTCGCCTATTTGCTCCGGGCCATCACCTATCAACAACTATCCGGGAAGGCGGCAGCAACCATCCACGGTCGCCTCTGCGATCTCTTCCCTCGCCGACGACCGACGCCTGACCAGTTGATTCTTCTGCCGGCCCCGACCCTTCGGCGTGCCGGACTCTCCCAGGCCAAGACCCGCGCCGTACATGACCTCGCTGCTCGGACGATCGACGGCATGGTCCCAGTGACATCGCGCCTGCGTTCCATGCCGAACGAGGAGATCATCACCCAACTCATCCAGGTCCGTGGCATCGGGCGATGGACCGTCGAGATGCTCCTCATCTTTTTTCTGGGACGTCCCGACGTCTTGCCGGTCGATGACCTCGGGGTGCGGAAAGGATTTGCCCGAATCGTCGGCCGCGTTCGTCACAAAGACACCAT
>JAJCZW010000227.1 GCA_029262155.1 Gemmatimonadota bacterium | reverse complement strand
GCAAACGTGGGGCGTCTGGTTTGAGCGGCGACGCCCTCGGAGTACCAACGCACGGTTCATGTCGATGGCTTGGGATCGGAACAACAGCTGCCTCATCTGTCAGGGTGGCCTTGCGACCGGCTTGCAGGGGATCGCGCCGGGCAGAAACCTCGAGATCACACCGACCTTCACCAGCAACCGGACGGACCTCCGTGATGCATTGGGCGGCGGCCTTCGCAATGGATCGGTTTCGAGTGATGCCGGACTCGATGCCCGGATAGGATTGACCCCGGCGCTGGCATTGAATGCGACCCTCAACCCCGACTTCTCCCAGGTTGAAACCGACGTCGCCCAGCTCAATGTGAATCAGCGCTTCGCCCTCTTTTTTCCGGAACGCCGTCCGTTCTTTCTGGAGGGCGCCGATCTCTTTGCCACTCCCCTGCAGGCGGTCTTCACCCGGACGATCGCAGATCCGACCTACGGTACCAAACTCTCCGGGAAGAATGGCTCGAATGCCTATGGTGTGTTAGTCGCACAAGATCGACAGACCAATCTCTTGTTGCCGGGCCCGCAAGGATCATCCTCTACCACCCTGGATCAGAGTACCACGACGATGATCGGCCGCTACCGGCGCGATATCGGATCCTCGTCGACGGTTGGATTACTCTACACCGGTAGAGAAGGCGTCGACTATCACAATCGCCTGGCAGGGGTGGATGCCTTCGTCCGGCCCTTTGGTCCACTCACCACCCGGTTCCAAATCGTCGGGTCGGCCACCGAGTATCCCGACGCGGTGGTGACGGATCTCGATCAACCGGCAGGTTCGTTTTCCGGGACCGCGGTCGAGAGTCGGGCGATTCTTTCCACCCGGGGATTGGAAGTTGGGCTCAACTTCAATCAGCGTTCACCGGGGTTTCGGGCCGACGCCGGGTTTGTCCCCTCGGTAGGGCGGCGAAGTGTGAACCTGTGGGGGGGGCCGACCTTCTGGGGAAGGCCGAGTTCATTCCTCACATCGCTGACGATCCACACCGGGGCCTGGCACAACGCGGAGTGGAATGGTGACCTGCTGGATCAGGGGGTCTGGACCTGGATCAATTTCAATGGGCCGGCCCAGTCCAACTTCTGGATAAACCCCAACGTGCAGCGGCAACGGTTTCAAGGAGTGGAGTACCGACTGCAACGGACTTGGTTCGGCGGTGGGATAAGACCGACGGGGAACCTCGGCTTCAACCTGAGCGGAAACTTTGGTCCCCAGATCGATTTCGCGAATAATCAGCCGGCCTATCAGTTGGCCTTGCAGCCGGCGATCGACGTCCGGGTCGGACGTCACCTGGAAGGACGGGTCTCCCACAACTTCCTCCGACTCTCCCGTGACGGTGACCAGATCTTTAGTGCCAATCTCTCGCAACTGCGAGCGGTCTACAGCGCCAGTACCCGGATGTTTGCCCGCGTCATTCTGCAGTACTCCCAGGTTGACCGAAACCCGACCCGGTTCGCGAGTGCCGTGCCCCTGTCGTCTCGATCGCTGCTGACGTCTCTCCTGCTGAGCTACAAGGTCAACCCACTCACGGTCGTGTTCGTGGGGTATGGTGACAACCGCGACGGGGAGACCTCGGTGGACGGCCTCCGATCGCCGTTTGAGCAAAGTAACCGGACCCTCTTCCTTAAATTGGGCTATGCCTGGAGACCTTGACCGAACTCCCTTCAACCAACGAGCACCGGTGCGTCCGCTGCGGCGGACAGTGGGAGACTGGCCCCTGACAGGTTGCCGTTAGGGGACCTCCCTCGTTCCACGTCGGGCCCAAGGCAGGTTGAACCGAGCTACCGTGTCCAAAGCGCCAGCACTCCGCACTCCGAGCCGGTTGCGTTGAACTCCACAGGCATCTCGGCGGGCTTGGGAGGAAGGGTAGCCGAGGCCGGCGCCTCTCCTTCGACGGTGGGGAGCCGGGTGGTGGCGGCGAACAAAGTAAAGTCGAGTCGAACGGTGTCGGCGCTAATGAGAACGGTGCCATCGATCGGCCGGAAGCCAACCTTGCGGATCAGGACTCGGTGGTTTCCGTAGGGGAACGACGGAAAGGAGAAGGCTCCGTTGGGATTGGTGGTTGTGCTGCGGTTCGCGACGGGGAAGAGAATCTCCACGGAGGGGATCCCGCTGCCGACCGAATCGACCGCCCTCCCGCGAACAAGTGCTTGGGCAAAGGCGTGCGGAGCTAAGAGGCTAAACATCGTTCCAAGGCAAGCAGTACCGCGGCACCACCTTAGGGTCAACCGAGAAAACGTGCCACAGTGAAATCGAATCCGCATTTGGTATGAACCTCCCCCTCCGCGCTCAGCCCTTCGCTGTTGATGTCTTCCTCTCGTTCAGGGCGTTGAGCCAAGGACATGCCTCGAAGCCTGTGCTACGGTGTGTCGGTCGAGCCGTTCAAGGCACCGACGCCTTTGATCCCTCGCTCCTCCGGTCGTTGATTCCGTACGCGATGCCGCTCTTCCGGTCGACCAGAATACTGTGTGCGTCGCCTTGCCGCCCACGCACGACCAGGTTGTGCCCCATCGCACGGAGCTGTTCCAGCACCTCCTCCGACACCCCGTCGGCCTCGATCACCGCCCGGTCGGGGAGCCATTGGTGATGGAGCCGCGGCGCGTCGACCGCCTCGCGGCCCGACATCCCGAACTCCACGACATTGAGCACGATATCGAACACCGTATTGATGATCGTGCGGCCTCCGGGTGAGCCGGTGATGAGGACGACCTCTCCCTCGCGCCGAACGATGGTTGGGGTCATCGAACTCAGCATCCGTTTCCCTGGAGCAATGAGGTTGGCGGGGGTTCCGATGTCTCCCCCGGTATTGGTCTCACCCGGTTTCCTGTTGAAGTCTCCCATCTCGTTGTTGAGGATCACCCCGGTACCGGAGGCCACTACGTGAGATCCGTATCCGCCTTCGAGCGTGTAGGTGTTACTGACCGCCATCCCGCTCCGGTCCAGGATCGAGAAGTGGGTCGTTTCATCCGACTCGGTATCTCTCACCGTAAGGATATCGCGTCCGAGTGCCTCACTGTCGCCTGCATGCGTAGGGTCGATGGCCGACCTGATGGAGTCGGCGTGGGATTTGGAGGTGAGCGCATGCACGGGGACGTCGACGTAATCCTGGTCGCCGAGGTAGCGGGCGCGATCGAGAAAAGCACGTCGGCGGGTCTCGATCAACCAATGGAGGGTCTCGGTGTTCAACCGATCGCCCTGGGCCAGGTGCAAGGGCTCAACCAGATTCAGCATTTCGACCAAGGCAACGCCACCGGAACTCGGTGGCGGCATCGAGATGATCTCGTACTCCCGGTAGGTTCCCCGGATCGGGACCCGTTCGTGGGCTTGGTAGGTGCGAAGATCCTCCCGGGTAATCAGTCCCCCATGTATTGCCATATCGTTGGCGATCGAATCGGCGATCCACCCGGTATAGAACGCATCCGGACCACCGGTCGCGATGGCCCTGAGAGTACGGGCCAAGTCGGGGAGCCGTATGGTGTCGCCCGCGGTCCAGGGCTGTCCATCGGCGCGCCCGTACGCTCGTAGCGACGCTGGATACGATGCCATCCGGTCCGCGAGTTCGCGATTGAGGCTCTGGGCAAAACGATCGGTCAGCACGACGCCCTCTTCGGCCAGCTTGACCGCAGGCAGCACCAGCTCGCGCCAGGGGAGAGAACCAAAGCGGCGATAGGCGAGATCAAGGCCACGTACCGTACCGGGAACACCCGGGGCGAGATAGCCGGTCGCGGTCAGTGACCGGTCGATCGCTCCCTTGGAGTCGAGGTACATCGTTGGCGTTGCCCGTCCCGGCGCGCGTTCGCGGTAATCGATGGCGAGTGGATCGGTGTGCGGTGGTGCGATCACCATGAACCCGCCACCGCCCAGGTTGCCGGCGGCAGGGTGGGTGACCGCGAGGGCAAAGGCGGTGGCGATCGCGGCATCGACTGCGTTGCCCCCACGCCGGAGGATGGCGGCCCCAACGTCTGATGCGAACGGCTCAGTCGTAACGACGAGGCCGGAGCGCGACGGGACGCCAGGCTCCTGACCGGCGAGTGGGGCTGCGCTACACGCGACTGCAAGAAAAAGTGCGAGTGAATGACCATGTGAGTGCACAGTTAGGCTCCAGCTGATGACGGCGCAACGAGAGACGCAGAACAAATGTGCCTCAAGCCGGTCAATCTGTCACGGGGTGAGGCGCGATTGGATCGTCTTTTCGAGGTCGATAGCGGCCTGTTCCAAGGCCTTCGGAGACGGCAGGCCTCCCTGGGCAAGGGCGGGAGAACCGCCTCCCCGCCCGCCATATTGCTGCAAGATGGCTTTCAGGGTGGCACCGGCATCGAGGAGTGCTGGAGGCGAGGCCACCAGCAGTTGGGGAGAGGGCTCGGTGGTGGTGATCAGGGCCACGGACCCGTGGGCGACGATCGCGTTGGCAAGGAGTCGTCCCCACTGGAGCGGGCGGGGGCTTACGGTGGCCCGCACCAACTTGGCCGGGTCCGCCTCCCGGAGGAGACGCTGAGCCTCCGCGGTGGCCAGTTCCTGTTCCAGGGCCTCGATCTGCTTATGCGACCGACCGAGATCGGTGCGCAGGCGTGCGATCGTCTCGGGGAGGTCGGCGACACCTACAGTCAAATCGCGGGCAACGGAGTCGAGTTGGGTGGTCGTCGTGGTCGCGGTGCGTATCAGCCGACCGCCGCAGACGAAGACAATCCGGATTTCGCTGCCCTGGCGCTCCTGGCCCAGAATGGCGAGGCCACCGACTCCACCGGTGTTGGTGGGGTGGGTTCCGCCACAGGGGGAGTGATCAAAACCGACGACGGAAACTACCCGCACTGGCCCGATGACGGTTGGGGTCTTCCGAAGGTGGAGGGAGGCTAGCTCTTCTGGATCCACGAATCGTGCTTCAACCGGACGCGTCTCCCAAATCACCTGATTCACCCTGGCCTCGACCCGCCGGAGGACCTGATCCTCGAGCGGTGGGGAGGGAAGGTCAATCGTGACGTGGGTTTGGCCCAAATGAAAGGCGATGGTCGGGAGCTGACAGATCTCTTCGAATGCCGCCGAAAGGAGGTGTTGTCCGAGGTGCTGTTGCAAATGATCGAACCGCCGGGGCCAATCGATGCTGCCGGTTACCTCGGTCCGGTTGGGCGGGAACGGCTCATCGAGGAGATGCCAGATGGTGCCGCTACCATCGACCTGTACATCCCGAACCAGGTACTCATCGAGGGTGCCCCGATCTGCAGGTTGGCCGCCACCTTCGGGATAGAAGGCGGTACGATCGAGTACCACCGCCGGTCGGTCGCGGTAACTTCCACGTTGGAGGACGTGGGCGGCAAAGGACCGGAGCAAATCGTCGCCATAGTAGAGCCGTTCCGTGACCATGGGCCGGAGTGTATCTTCTAGATCACAACCCGACAACTCCTACGGTGTCTCCTTCGGAGGATGCTTGCCCCACCAGTGGCCCTGGCTTGGCCTCTGCCTGAGCCTCGTGTGCTTTTTTGTTCCCCATCCCGGTTGGGCACAACTCTCCGAGCGCGTGCCCATGAAATGGTTGCACACCTGCCTGGTTCCTGAAACCGCCGACCAAGGGTGGTGTGGGACGGTGGCGGTGCCTGAAGATTGGGATCGACCGGAGCGGGGGTCGATTGCGCTCTCGGTTCTGGTGATGCCCGCGAGGCGGACGGCCAAAGAGCCGGATCCTGTGGTCTGGCTGCATGGAGGGCCCGGTGCGGCAGCTACCCGGATTGCTGGGGCGGTGGACCAGTTGCTGTGGCGTCTTCGGGACAAGCGCGATCTGGTTTTTGTTGATCAACGTGGGACAGGAGGGTCGAGTCCGCTGGACTGCCCAGAGGACGAGAGCGTGCAGGGGGTGTTCAGTGACTTCCTGAATCCTGAGTTCGTCCGTCGCTGCCTCCAGCATCTCGATCGCGATGTAACCCTGTATACCACCGACGCAGCGACCCATGACCTTGAGGCGGTAAGGCAGGCGCTTGAGTATCCCCGGCTGAATCTGGTCGGTGTGTCCTACGGCAGCCGGGTCGCACTCGCCTATCTCAGAGGGTATCCAGACCAGGTACGTACGGTGGTGCTGAAGGGCGTCGTCTCACCCGACATGAAGGCACCGCTGCCATTCGGGGGCGCGCTTGACCGTGCGCTCCACGGACTGTTTGTCTCGTGCACCACCGACCGCTGGTGCAATGCCCGCTATCCCGATTTGGTAGGACAGTGGCGTCGGGCGTTAGGCCGTTTCCAAGACGGCAAGGTCACGGCGCACGTGAACGACCGCCGCACAGGCATGGTCCAAGAGGTCCAGATCAGTCGCGGTGTATTTGTGGAAGCTGTGCGCCATGTGCTCTACAGCATGGACGACGCGCGGGTGCTTCCCTCGATCATCTCGGCCGCGTCACACGGCGATTTCGATCTCTTCGCGGCCCTCGAGGTCGAACGGGCGGAATCCCGGTCGGGCGAGATCAGCTTCGGCATGTTCCTCAGCGTGTCGTGTAGTGAGGATATTCGCTATATCCAACCGAAAGATATTGCGCCGGCGGTGGCCGGGACGTCGTT
>JAJCZW010000226.1 GCA_029262155.1 Gemmatimonadota bacterium | reverse complement strand
GCGCCAAGGATCTGATTGCAGTTCCGGGCTACCCGACGACGTGGGGGAGTCCGCTGTACAAAACTCGTGAGTTGGAGGAGACGGCGACCGTCGTCGAGCGGCTCGATGTGGCGGGCGCGGTGCTCATCGCCAAGCTCTCCTTGGGCGAGATGGCCCAGGGCGATGTGTGGTTTGGCGGGCGAACCCGCAACCCATGGAAGACGGACCAGGGCTCGAGTGGATCCTCAGCCGGCCCCGCTTCGGCCACTATAGCCGGGCTGGTTGGATTCAGCGTCGGGAGCGAAACGCTGGGGTCGATCGTCTCGCCTTCCACTCGATGTGGCGCGACCGGCCTCCGACCGACGTTCGGTCGGGTGAGCCGCGCCGGTGCAATGGCACTCAGTTGGACGATGGACAAGCTGGGTCCTATCTGCCGCTCAGTCGAAGATTGTGCTCATGCATTTGATGCGATGCACGGTTCTGACGACAAAGACCTCACCGTCATCGATCGGCCGTTCCAGTGGGATCGTGACCGCCCGGTTTCCTCGTTACGGGTCGGGTACGTTGCGGATGCCTTTGAGCGGGATCGCCCCGGTAAGGAGTTTGACGACGCCTCCCTCGCAACCCTCCGCGATGTAGGGTTCGACCTCGTGCCAATCACCCTCCCAACCGACCTTCCCCTGTCCGCCCTCCGTATCATCCTGACCGCGGAGGCCGGGGCAGCGTTTGACGAGCTGGTCCACACCGATCAAGACGATGCGATGGTGCAACAAACCCGGAACGCCTGGCCGAATACTTTTCGCGCGGCTCAACTGATTCCAGCGGTGAGTTATCTCCAGGCCAATCGGGTGCGGACCATGATCATGCAACAGCTTGAAGAGGTGATGCGGAACGTCGATTGCTTTGTGTCGCCGAGCTTCGGGGGGCCGACGCTTCTGATGACCAATCTGACCGGTCATCCTACGGTTGTTCTGCCGAATGGCTATCGTCCCGATGGAACCCCGGTCAGCATCTCCTTCGTGGGGCGATTGTTTGGAGATGGCGAAGCACTCGCGGTGGCCCACCGCTACCAGCAGGCGACCACGTTCCATTTGCAACACCCACCGCTGTTCGTCTAGACGTGTGGTGGAAGCGGCCGGCCCGGCCATTGCTGTGTGACGCAGTGAAAGGCGCCAAGGCCCCAGATGAGGTCGAAGCAGTCGATCGGCACTACGCGGCGCGTGGGAAACAGCTCTTCGAGCACCTCACGGGCAACGCCGGTCGTCTCGTGATCATAGGCCGGCAGGAGGACGACCTCGTTGCCGATGTAGAAGTTGGCGTAACTCGCCGGGAGACGTTGGCCCTGGTACCACACCGGCCGTGGCATCGGCAGCGGCACGACCCGGAGGGGATGGCCGTCCTGATCGGTCATCTCTTGGAGCCGCTCAACGTTCTCGAGGAGAGGTTCGTAGTTGACGTCGCTCGGGTCATCCTCGATGCAGGTCACCACCGTCGTCGGATCGACGAAGCGGGTGATGTCGTCTACATGACCATCGGTATCGTCCCCCTCGATTCCTTCTCCCAGCCACAATACCTGTGAGACCGCAAGGTGATCGCGCAGCGCCTGCTCAAGGTCCTCCCGGCTGAGGCCGGGGTTGCGGTTGGGATTGAGGAGACACGACTCGGTGGTGAGCAGAGTCCCCCGACCATTCACGTCGAACGACCCGCCCTCCATCACCAGCCCAGGGTAGATTACGGGAATGCTGAAGTGTGTACCGATACGGGTCGGGATGGCATCGTCCAGCTCGAACGGTGGATACTTTCCTCCCCACGCGTTGTATCCCCAATCGAGCACCACTTGGTCCCAGTCGTCCTCCTGCTCTCTGACCAGAAAGATGGGTCCATGGTCTCGGCACCATGCATCATCGGTCGGAAAGTGATGGAAATACGGGAGACTAGGGTCGACGGCTGCTTCCTCGAGAGTGTGGTGGACTTGGGCTTCCACGCTTGCGTCGCAGACGTTGATATGCACCTGTTCACTGCTGCTGAGGTGCCTGACGATCTCGGCAAAGATTCGGGGGATGGGGTCGAATTTGCCGGGCCACGTTGATATGCGGTGAGGCCAGCTCAGCCACGTACCCCGGTGCCACTCCCACTCAGCTGGCATGCGGAACCCCATCTCCCGAGGAGTCTTTCCAGAGGGAATGGGGCTACGAGCGGCGGTCACTCCACGAGTGAGTGGATCAGGGACCATCAGGCGCATCATCGAGGAAGCGGTGGGTGATGCCCCCGTAGGCATCGATCCGGCGATCCCGAAGGAACGGCCAATGGGTACGAGTGGTTCCCACCGCATTGATATCGACCGGCACAAGGAGGACGGTCTCTTCCTGGCCGGCCTGGGCAAGGATCTGCCCGCCGGGATCGGCGACGAAACTGCCACCCCAGAACTCAATACCGTTCCCATCACCACTGCCGGGGTTTGGTTCGAAGCCGACCCGGTTCACCGCGGCGACGAACACTCCATTGGCAATCGCATGGCTTCGCTGAATGGTGGTCCACGCTTGCTGTTGCTGTTCGCCGTAGACCTCCTTCTCATCCGGAAGCCACCCGATGGCGGTGGGATACAAGAGAATCTCCGCCCCTTGGAGCGTCGTCAGTCGTGCCGCCTCCGGGTACCACTGGTCCCAACAGATGAGAACCCCAATCCGACCAAATCGTGTATCCCACACCCGAAAGCCGAGGTCACCTGGCGTGAAGTAGAACTTTTCATAATACTGCGGATCATCCGGGATGTGCATCTTACGATAGGTACCGAGGAGGCTCCCATCGGCATCGAAAGTCGCAGCGGTATTGTGATAGATCCCTTCCGCCCGTTTCTCGAAGAGTGACGCGACCACGACGACCTCACATTCCTTGGCCACGCCCCCCAGCATCTCGGTGACTGGACCGGGAATCGGATGAGCCAGCTGGAACTGGTCGTGGTCTTCGGTCTGGCAGAAGTAGGGCGAGCGAAACAACTCCTGGAGGCATACAATGTGAGCGCCCGCGGAGGCTGCTTCGCGAATATGCCTGATGGCGGTGTCGGTGTTCTGTTCCGGATCGCCGGAACAGGTCATCTGGACCAATCCAAGGGTGACAGAGCGTGTCGTCGGCATGATAGAAAAGTAACCCGAAGGGGACCCTGGGGCTGCCTCTCTGGCCGGGGAGTCTAGAGAGGGATAGCTTTGGAATCGGCCTGCACGGAGGGTTGGAGGGATGAGGGCCAAGTATCTCAAAATCGGAGGGTGTCTCCTCGGCCTTCTGGGTGTCCTGAGTGGTTCGGGGTACGCGCAGCAGCGGGATTCGTTGTTCCGAGCCATTCGGGCGCAAGCCAGTCTGAGTGAACACCCTGGCCTTGTCTTTCTTGAGGCAGCGAGAGGCTTGCTTGCTCGGGGCGACTTTGCCGGGATCGATCCGTACTACCACGGGCTCCTGTACAGCGATCCTGCGAGTCTAGCGGCCTACGGCTACGATCTCGAGACCATCTGGTCCACAACGGAAGCCGATAGTTTACGAACCCTTCGCGCCGAGGCACGAGGAGAGTTTCTGCGCCGATTCTGGCTGAAGCGGGAAGGTCCGTTGCGCATTCCCGGCGAGCGGCTGATCGAACACTACCGGCGATTAGCCTATGCCCGCCTCCATTTTGGTCGCCCCAATCAGCCTCGGAACTACGAGTGGTGGCAGCCGATCCAAACGGGGAGCCGGGAGTTTGATGATCGCGGTTTGATCTATGTGCGCCACGGCCCCCCTCACGAAGTCGTTACCGGGCAGCGGTCTCTCTATGCCTCAGGTGTGCCCGATGCCGACGCCACACTCTTCAACGCCGGGGGAGCCGTCAACCGACCTGGTGTGGAGGGGCTCATCGGTCCGACGGCCGACGATCCCAAGGGTCGATTCGTTCCTCCGTTTGAGGCGTGGTGGTATGACGGGGAACCTGCGTTTCGGATCTTTTTCCAGGCGTGTGCCATTTTCTCGTCTCCCTCAAAATTCGAACATACCGTATGCCCACCGGGGTCGGATTACCGATTGGTCGAGTCGGCGCTCGGGCTGTTGCGTCCGGTACCGGAGTTAGACAATGGAGATCTGAACGGCAGCGGGCTGGCTGATCTGTCACCCACCTTTGCCCACGCTCTCGGTCTCTCCCGTCTCCTCCGTTCAAGCAACAGTGTCGGGGATGCCTCGGCTGCCCGGTTCCAAGTATGGCGCGAACAAGTCGAGTGGATGAGCCGGGGAATCGAAACCGAGAGCTATAACTTCCGATTCCCAACGATGGTTCCCGGACGGGCGACCGTGGAGACACTGACCGGATCAGATGGCACTCTTATCGCCCATGTGGGGTTTGCGGAGGCGGTGAAGGGTCTCCCATCCCGGAAGAGCGCCGACGGGCAGTCCCTGTACTCCGCAACAATTCGGATCCTGCTCGAAGATGCCAACGGGGTCACCGTCGGGCGACGGATCGTGAACCGCACCTTTGCCTACCCGAGGCCGCTGCCCGAGCGGGCCTACGTCATGGGCCTCGAGTCCATACCCCTCTCCGGTCCCGCCTCACGTGCGCGCGTCATCATCCAGAATGATATCGAACGCGGGATGCGTGGTGCGGTGGAGCGCATTGTTGTGCCTCCTGTAGATTCGACCGTCGTTGGAATGAGCGCACTGGTCGTTGGCACAGGTGGACCGGGCCTTGGATGGGGCACACCCGAAGACACGGTCTGGTTCAATCCGAGTGCTCAATTTGATCAGACTGACCCGCTCGAACTCGCGTGGGAAGTGTATGGAATTCCGGCGGGGGAAACCTATGAGATTGATATTCAGGTCGTCAAGAAAAAAACGGGATTGAGCCGCCTCTTTGGGGGGGAGAGTGTACAGATCAAACTCGGTTTCGCAACGCAGTCTCCCGGCGTGCGCCATCGTCTGTTACGTACGCTCGACGCCAGCAGACTCAAGCCGGGGCCCTACATCGTGCGGGTGCAAGTGAAGACCTTAGGCGGAGACGCCATCACCCGTGAGGTTGCCATCGAGATGTCCGATAAGTAGGAGCCGCGAGATCGGGGCGCGTGGGGAAACGTCTCAGGCGAGCCGTCAGTGCACCAACTTCTTATAACGAATCCGATGAGGTCGGTCGGCCGAGACTCCTTTCCGTCGTTTGAAGTCTGCCGCGTACTCTTGATAGTTCCCCTCGTACCAAGTGACCTCACTATTCCCTTCAAAGGCGAGAATATGCGTCGCGATTCGGTCGAGGAACCAGCGATCATGGCTGATGACGACGGCGCAGCCAGAGAACCGGAGTAAAGCATCCTCCAACGCACGCAGGGTATCCACGTCGAGGTCGTTCGTCGGTTCGTCGAGGAGAAGGAGATTGCCTCCGCGTCGCAGTAGGTTGGCCAAGTGGAGGCGGTTACGTTCCCCACCCGAAAGGTGGGAGACGTTCTTCTGCTGGTCCGCTCCACGGAACCCGAATCCAGCCGCATATGCCCGTGCGTTGACCGACTTCTTGCCAAATGCAAGGAACTCGTGTCCACCGGAGATCTGTTCGAAGACGGTCGAGGTCGGGTCCAGTTGAGTCCGCCCTTGATCGACGTAGGCCAATTCGACGGTCGATCCCAAGGTGAGCGTCCCCGCATCGGTCGGTTCCTCTCCAGCCATCATCCGGAACAGCGTCGTCTTTCCGCTTCCGTTAGGGCCGATGATACCAACAATGCCACCGCGGGGGAGGGCAAAGTCGAGGTCTTCAAACAGAAGGCGGTCGCCAAAGCCCTTGGTGAGTCCAGTGGCCCGAACGACCTCATCGCCCAGTCGGGGAGCTGGCGGAATGAGGATCTCACTGCCGTTTTCATCGACCTTCCCTTCGTCGGCCACCAGCGCATCGTAGGCGTTGATACGCGCCTTGGATTTGGCCTGCCGGGCACGGGGTGACATCCGAATCCAGGCGAGTTCCCGTTCCAGGGTCCGTCGGCGGCTGGAGGCCTTCTTCTCTTCCTGCGCCAAGCGCTGCTCCTTCTGAGCCAGCCAGGATGAATAGTTCCCTTCCCACGGGATCCCCTGACCACGATCGAGCTCAAGGATCCATCCGGCCACGTTGTCCAGAAAGTATCGATCATGGGTTACCGCGACGACGGTCCCGGGGAACTCTGCCAGGTAGCGTTCCAACCAGGCAACCGATTCGGCGTCGAGATGGTTGGTAGGTTCATCCAGGAGCAAGAGGTCTGGTTGTTCGAGGAGGACCCGACACAGGGCGACACGACGGCGCTCCCCGCCCGAAAGGGTTTCGACATCGGCATCACCGGGAGGGAGACGGAGGGCATCCATCGCGATATCAATGCTCCGGTCGAGATCCCAGGCGTTCGCGGCATCAATCTGCGACTGGATCTCTCCCTGCTCCTCTAGCAAGGCCGCCATCGCCTCTTCGGTCATCGGATCGGCAAATCGAGCGTTGACCGTCTCGTACGCATCGAGCAGGGCTCTGGTGGACGAAACAGCCTCCTCGACGTTCTCTCGGACGGTCTTGCTTGTGTCGAGGTGGGGTTCCTGCGGAAGGTACCCGATGCGGACGCCCTCTGCGGGTCGGGCCGTGCCGAGAAAATCTTGGTCCACACCTGCCATGATGCGAAGGAGGCTGCTCTTGCCCGCGCCATTCGATCCCAAGACGCCAATCTTGGCACCGGGGAAAAAGGCGAGATGAATCCCCTTCAGGATCTCGCGGCTCGGGGGAACTACCTTCCCAAGATCCTGCATGGTATAGATGTATTGGTAGTTTGCCATAGGCATGAACTTATCGTACCGTCCTCAGAGGGGACAGGCCGGTCGTGGCCTCTCTTCTCAACCGGTATACATTTGGTCCTCCCCGTCTTCAGGAGTGAGCCGCGTGCAGAAAATGCCCTTCCGCTTTTGGCTTAGTCTGACATCCATTGTGATCGGTACCATGGGGTTGTCTCAGCCACTCGCATCCCAAATCGATCGGGGGCGGCCGTCATGTGATGCAGACAACGGCGGTCTGGTGCTGCCCCGGGGATTCTGTGCCCTGCTGGTTGCCGATGAACCCGGGCGAGTGCGTCACATTGCCGTTGCCTCCAATGGGGATATCTTCGCGGCCGTCCGTGGCCGGGGCGCTGAGGGTGGGTTGTTCCTCCTTCGAGATACCAATGGGGATGGCAGAGCGGACTTCTCCAAGAAGCTCCACGACGAGTCGGGGACGGGGGTCGCCGTCACAAGCGATGCGGTCTACTTCAGTCCCGACGATAAAGTGCTTCGATTCCCCTGGCGTGTGGGAGGAACGGAGCCCACGGGACCGATGGAAGTGATTGTGCATGACCTCCCCGTGGGTGGACACGCGGCCAAAACGGTGGTTCCTGGAGCGGGTGGGGCCCTCTATGTGAACATCGGATCCCGGACCAACAGCTGCCAGGCTGCCGATCGTCAGGCGCGATCACCGGGACGGGATCCGTGTACCGAGCTGGAGACTCGCGCGGGGATCTGGCGATTTGATGCTCGAGCCACGGGGCAGGGCCCGTCAGACGGTGTCCGGGTGGCCACGGGCCTCCGCAACGCGATGGCCATCTCTCTCGACCCCTCGGGACGACTCTACGCGGCGGTACACGGTCGCGACCAACTGTCGGCCAACTGGGGGTTTAATGATGAGGACAACGCGGAGAACCCCGCCGAAGAGTTCGGACCGATGGACCTCGGGAGCGATTACGGGTGGCCCTACTGCTATTTTGATCCACGAGCAGCACGGAAGGTACAGAATCCGGAATATGGTGGCGACGGACGCACCGTCGGCCCCTGTGCTGAGAAGACCCAACCAGCGGTGGCGTTCCCCGCGCATTGGGCGCCGCTCTCCTCCCTCTTTTACACCGGAGATCAGTTCCCGAGCGGCTATCGGGGCGGTGCCTTTGTTGCCTTCCACGGAAGTTGGAATCGGGCCCCACTCCCCCAAGCGGGCTATCGGGTTGCCTACGTGCCGTTTCAGAACGGTCAAGCCACTGGGGAGTACCAGTCATTCCTCGCTCCTGGTGGGACGGCCACTTCCATTCGTCCGACCGGTTTGGCAATGGGGCCGGATGGTTCGCTGTATGTGAGCGCCGACGTACCCGGCAAGATCTGGCGCATCATGTATGTGGGTAACTAGTCTTCTGGATATTCACCGACGTGTGGGTTCGAGATTTCGTTCACCGGAGGAGGGAAAATGCATAGTACTGCTCGGCGCATCGTGCTCACGGGCGCCTTTGTGGGTGGCTTATCCGGAATAGCAGAGGCCCAGACCTTGACGCCTCTCACTGTCGGAACAGCGGCACCACACTTCACCATGGTGTCTTCGACACGTTCTGGCGTCGCGGATTCCGTGCGCCTCAGCGATTTTCGCGGCAAGACAGTCGTCCTCGCGTTCTTCTATCGAGTTCGGACCAAGGGCTGAACGATCCAAATGGAGGCGTACTGTGATCAGTACGCCACGTTGTTCCATGGAGGAGAAGATGTCGTTCTCCTCGCCATTAGTGCCGACGCGCCCGAAGAACAGGCCGCGTGGGCCAAAGATGAGGACTTCCCGTTCACCTTCTTGAGTGATTCGGGGATTCCGGTGGGTACGGCCTATGGTGCGGCGCTGCCGACGCGAGGTATCGATAACCGCACGGTGTTCATCATCGATACCGCAGGCACGATCCAACATGTGATCGCCCCATTCCGGGAGATTGATCCCACGGCTTATGTGGATCTCCAGGAAGCGATCGATCGGATTGCGAGGCCGATGCAACAGTAGCGTCGTGCTACGGTTCCCATGCGGCGCCGACGGCATCTAACGTAGGATCGACCTCCCGGATAGGATACCATCCTGCCGGGAGGTCGTTGGCGTCGTAGCGGTCCAGAATGATGCCAGGGTCTTTCAGAAGGTGCCCGGTGAGCAGCGCGACCACCTCGTGCCCAGGCTCGATCACTCCTGCCGTCGCCAGGGCACGGGCCCCGGCGATCGCGGCAGCGCTCGCGGGCTCGCAGCCGATCCCCGTTCGGTCCACCTGCGCTTTTGCCTCCAAGATCTGCTCATCACTCACGGTCAAGACCAACCCCTCGGTGGCGTGGATCGCATCGACCGCTCGATCCCAGGATGCCGGATTCCCGATCCGGATTGCGGTGGCAATGGTATCGGCCTTGACGTGGTGCCGGCGAGTGAATCCCTCGTGGAATCCTGCCGCAAATGGGGCGGCGCCTTCGGCTTGCACTGCGGCGATCCGGGGAAGTCGATCAATCATGCCAGCCCCGAGCGCCTCAAGAAGGCCTTTGGCGACGGCCGTGAGGTTACCGAGGTTCCCGGCCGGAAGCACGATCCAATCTGGAGGATGCCATCCCAACTGCTGCAGGAGCTCAAAGACGACGCTCTTTTGTCCCTCGATCCGGTAGGGGTTCAGACTGTTGACCATGTAGACGCCGAGTTGGTCGACCGCTTCGTCTAAGAGGGTGAGACAGGTGTCGAAATCGCTGCGGACACTGAGTACCCGGGCACCATAGGCGAGTGTCTGGGCAAGCTTCCCCATCGCGACTTGGCCCGCGGGGATGAGCACCAAGGCGGGGAAGCCGGCCAGCGCGGCGTATGCGGCCATCGAAGCGGAAGTGTTGCCGGTGGAAGCACAAGCCAAGGCCGTCGCGCCCACTCGTCGTGCCTGAGTGACCGCTACCGTCATTCCGCGATCCTTGAACGACCCTGTTGGGTTCATCCCTTCGACTTTGCATCCGAGCCGTTCGACCCCGACCCAGTCGGTCAGCGCTTCACGACGAGCCAGGGGAGTATTCCCCTCTGGAAAAGAAAGGATCGCTTCCTCGGGACAGGTAGGCAGGATGAGCTCTCGGTACCGCCAAACGCCCGAAGGTTCTTCGCCTGATTGAATGTCACAGCGGGTCTGGAAGAGATTGCGAAGGAGCGGACCGGGAAGGTCGGGGCGACGATGGACCGCGTCGAGGAGCCCACGGCACGATGGGCACCGGATCCCGAGGGAATCCTCCGGTACCTCGTTGCCGCAGGATCGACAGGCGAGCCACAATGCTGGTCGGATCGGTTCGAAGCTCATCCGACGCGTGCTCCCAGCCGGTCCACTTCGGCGACTCGCCCAGACGCCGGAATGCCCAGCGCTCGATATGATGCCATCATGGCCGACTCGACCCGGCGAGCAGTCGACTCGTCTGACACCAGGGCGAACGCCGTAGGGCCACTTCCAGAAATCGAACACCCAAGCGCTCCAGCCCCTTCCGCCGCCGCCTTAGCTTGGGGAAACCCCGGGAGATGGGATGCGCGAGCCGGCTCGCCGATCCGGTCTACCAAGCTGCGTCCGAGCAGGTCGAGGTCGCCCAGGCAGGCTCCGGCCACCATGCCGGCGACACTCGCTGAGTGGGCTACGGCAACGTCGCGCGAGACCGTCGCGGGCAACAATGCCCTCCCAGCGGAGGTGAGCATGGCGTATTCCGGGTGAATCAGGACGATACGCAGATTCTCAGGTGTCGGAAGCGAGACGACATCGAGCGGGTCAGTCGACACGATGAGCACCAAGCCACCAAGGACGGAAGGGGCGACGTTGTCGGCATGTCGTCCGGCAAGGATGGCCTCCACATCCACCGCAACACTAATCACCTGAAGCGGGTTAAGGGGACACCCAAGAGCCTCATTCATCGCGATCGCTGCTGCGGCGGCCGAGGCTGCGCTGCCACCCTGTCCGCCGGCAAGTGGCAGGCCCTTGGTAACCGAAACCCGGCAACCCGGAACCTCCGCGCCAACCTTGGCACAGACCGCGCGAATGGCAAGTCCAGCGGCGTGCTTCCCCGCATCTGTTGGGAGGTCGGGGTGACCCGGGTCGACGAGGGTGATGTCGTGGCCGTTCCCGAGCTCTATTTCCACGGTGTCGCCCGCCCCAGTCGTCGCCAGACCGAGGATATCGAGTCCCGGTCCTAGGTTCCCGACCGACCCTGGACAGTACACCCGGATGGAGCGGGGGAATGGATTGAGCGGGTGTGTTGGCATGGGAGCAGATTCCTTCTCGGGGTTGTGAGATGAGGATAGAGGAGTGTTGGTGCCTTGTCCATTTCTGCCGACGGGTTGACCTGTCATCTCAACTCGAGTCCTTCTAGATTGCGGCGTTCTCGTCTAAAGATTTGCCTCGAGGAGGTTCGATGCGCATCGGTGTGCCGGTGGAGCGGATCGCGGGAGAGCGCCGAGTTGCGCTGGTGCCCCCGACAGTAGCAAAGCTCGTCAAGGCCGGTCATGAGGTCCTTGTGGAGGCCGGCGCCGGCCAGCGGGCATCGTTTCCTGATCAGACCTATGCTGACGTCGGAGCCGTGATCAGTGATCGCGACACGGTCCTTGGAGCCGATATCGTCCTCCAAGTACGCGAGCCAGCGCCCGACGAGGTGACCGCGTTTCAGAAAGGTACCGTGCTCGCAGGCCTCCTCCAGCCAGCGCAGCAGGCCGATCTGCTCACCGCGCTTGGTCACCAAGGAGTTTCGGCCTTCGCCATGGAGTTGGTTCCTCGGACCACCTTGGCGCAATCCATGGATGTCCTCTCTTCGCAAGCAACCGTTGCGGGGTACGAGGCCGTCCTCTTGGCCGCCTCCACACTGGATAAGCTCTTCCCGATGCTCGTCACTGCGGCGGGTACACTCCCTCCCGCCAAGGTCTTCATCGTGGGTGCCGGGGTTGCTGGTCTCCAGGCGATTGCAACCGCCCGACGGCTCGGCGCGATCGTATCGGCGTTCGACGTTCGCCCGGTGGTCAAGGAACAGGTGATGAGCCTCGGCGCAACCTTTGTTGAAGTTGCATCGGTCGCAGCCGAAGGGAGCGGAGGATATGCCAAGGAACTGGGGGAAGACCAACAGGCGCGTGTCGCAGAAATTCTGACCGGCCACCTCAAAGAGATGGACATCGTCATCACGACTGCCCAAATCCCCGGGCGACCCGCGCCACGCATCCTCACCGGTGCGATGGTCGCTGGGATGCGCCCCGGGGCTGTCATTGTCGATCTGGCGGCTGAAAGTGGTGGAAACTGTGAACTCACACGTGTCGGTGAGGAAGTCATCCACGAGGGTGTGCGCATCCTCGGTCCTACCAACATCGCGAGTGCGCACGCCCACCATGCCAGTCTGATGTATAGTCGCAACCTTCAAACCTTCCTCGATTTTCTCATCAAGGACGGCGCCGTGGCGCTCGACCTTGAGGACCCCACCCTTGGCCCCATGTGCGTGACGCACGGCGGGGCGGTTTGCTACGGGAGCTGAGCATGGCCGAAACATTGATTGCAGGCATCGTCGTGTTTGTGCTTGCGACGTTTCTGGGGGTCGAACTCATCAATCGGGTGCCAGCCACGCTACATACCCCCCTCATGTCGGGCGCCAATGCCATTAGTGGTATCACGGTCGTCGGCGCCATCATCGTCGCGGGGAGTGGCCTCGGGTGGATTTCAAATGTCCTCGGCTTTTTGGCAGTCGTCTTTGCGATGATGAACGTTGCGGGTGGCTATGTCGTGACTGACCGGATGCTCCAGATGTTCAAGCGCAAACCGGAGGCGAAATAATGCCCTTCGCGCTACGAGAACTCAGCTATTTGGTCGCGGCAGTGTTCTTCATCATCGGACTCAAGCGACTCTCCTCCCCGGCCACCGCGGTGCAAGGGTATCGATTGTCTGGTCTTGGGATGGTGCTGGCCATCGTCTTGGCTCTCCTCGACCAGGGCATTGTGTCCTACCAGGTCATCGTCGCTGGTATCGTCGTGGGTGGAGGGCTGGGCTTGTGGATGGCGCGTTCCGTCAAGATGACGTCGATGCCCCAGATGGTTGCGTTGCTGAACGGATTTGGAGGTGGTGCCTCATTGCTCGTGGGTGGGGCAGAGTTCCTGAAGTCTGAGGTGGCCGGTGAGGCGCTCCCGCTTGATGTCTCCATTACCATCCAACTGTCAGTCGTGATTGGTGCCGTGACATTGACCGGGAGCTTGATCGCGTTTGCGAAGCTCCAGGAATTACTAAGCGGACGGCCGATCACCTTCCCCCTGCAGAAAGTCGTGAACGCCCTGCTGTTTCTGGGGATTATTGTGCTCGGGGGGATGCAGGTGATGGAGGCCGAGTCGGTAGCGACTCTCTTCTATGCTGTAGCGGGCCTTGCGCTTCTCCTCGGCATCTTGGTGGTGATTCCCATCGGCGGCGCCGACATGCCAGTGGTGATCTCGCTCCTCAACTCCTACTCGGGAATCGCAGCCTCAATGACTGGGTTTGTGATTCGGAACGACGTGCTAATCATCGCGGGCGCATTGGTTGGTTCCTCTGGGATCATTTTGAGCCAGATCATGTGCAAGGCAATGAATCGTTCGCTCGCCAATGTCCTCTTCGGGGCCTTTGGCGGTGAGGTGAAGGGCTCCATTGCCGCGAGCGCCGAGGGCCTCACCGTTCGCCAAGTGACCGCAGAAGATGCGGCGGTGCAGCTGGCCTACGCCCAACAAGTCATCGTCGTACCCGGGTACGGGTTGGCGGTGGCGCAGGCCCAACACCTGGTGCGAGAATTGGCCGATCTTATCGAGAAACGTGGCGGTGTGGTCAAGTATGCCATCCATCCGGTGGCCGGGCGGATGCCAGGACACATGAACGTCCTTCTCGCAGAAGCAAACGTCCCCTACGATAAATTGTTCGACATGGACGAGATCAACGCCGAGTTTGAGCGGACCGATGTGGCACTGGTCATTGGCGCCAACGACGTCGTGAATCCAGCGGCGCGAACCGACACGGGGAGTCCCATTTACGGCATGCCTATCCTCAACGTCGATCATGCCAAGAGCACTATCGTGATGAAGCGTGGGATGGGATCTGGGTTCGCTGGGATCGAGAATGCCTTGTTCTTCGATCCGAAGACGTCGATGCTCTTTGGGGATGCGAAGCAATCCCTCTCCAAGCTGGTGACCGAAATCAAAGCGTTGTAGCTGCTTCTGTCCTTCCGGAGGGGGGAGAAGATCCCCCCTCGGGTGCTCTCCATCCTGTGGTCCCAGACCCCAGTCCGCGCGTCTCCCCAGCACTGGACCGCCCCCTTGCGGAGGCCTAAAGAGTCTTTGTGTCCAATCCCTCGGACCAAACAGGTCTGACCACCGTTTGGGAGCGTATTTTGGCTCAGGAGGTCGAGAAAGGGCACTTTCCGCCCGAAAACGGCCTACCAGAGGCGCAAAGTGGTTCCAGTGATGGAGTTACCTAAGCTGTTGAAAATGTTCGGCTTAGGTTGTACATTATAGGCTTACTGAGGCCGAGACTGGTTTTCGGTGTTTGTTCGTTATATCGCGTGTGCCAGAGGGCACTAGGAGGCATAGATCGTGGCCATTTCATCTCGCTCGAAACGGCGGGAAATCCGTCCGGCGCAGATTGCCCGCGCGGTAGACGAGGGGCGTGAGAGCCTTGACCTCTACCTCGACGAAATCAGTCGGGTTCCGCTCCTCAACCGTGAGCAGGAAATGGAGCTGGCGCGAAAGGCGTTCCGGGGCAGTATCGTCGCCCAGGAGCGGCTCGCTCGCCACAATGTTCGTTTTGTGGTGTCGGTCGCCAAGAAATTCCAAAACCGTGGCGTCCCGCTGGTCGATTTGATCG
Source organism: Gemmatimonadota bacterium (assembly GCA_029262155.1). Taxonomy (GTDB): domain Bacteria; phylum Gemmatimonadota; class Gemmatimonadetes; order Gemmatimonadales; family GWC2-71-9; genus OFTM291. The sequence goes on along the minus strand of JAJCZW010000226.1, from coordinate 8,422 downwards.
GCGAGGGGAATCTGGGTTTAATGACGGCCGCTCGAAAGTTCGATCCGGACCGCGGCGTGAAGTTTATCAGCTATGCGGTCTGGTGGATCCGCCAAGCGGTCCAAGCCGCGATCGCTCGGCACGGCCGCCCGGTCAGGGTGCCCTTGAACCGGACGGCTGATTTAAGCCGACTCGGTCGGACGACCACACTTCTGAAAGAGAAGCTTGGCCGGATGCCCACCACTGAGGAACTCGCGCGCGCGACGGGACTGACGGTTGAAGCCGTGCGTAGCTTGAGTGCGCTCAACTCGGAGGCTGTGCGGCTCGACCATCCCACCCGAGACGGCGATGGCAACGAGCGGATGGAACGCTTTGCCACTGGCGACCAAGAGGGGACCGATTCGACGGCTCTGGCCAATAGTCAGACCACCGACATCGAATCTGCTCTTTCCGTTCTGCCGCCTCGGGATGCGAAAGTGCTGCGTCTCTACTTTGGTTTGGAAGACGGAAACTCGCGAACCCTTGAGGAGATTGGGCGGATGATGGGCGTTACCCGAGAGCGGATACGGCAACTACGGGATCGGGCCTTGCTCCGGCTCCGTGAAGGCGAGACCGGTGATCGACTGCGCGACTTGGTCGCCTGACGCCGATTCGGTCGGCCAACAACAGCGTGGGGCGTTTCCGTGTGGAGACGCCCCACTGTTGTTTCGGAACTCCAAATGTGTCAGTCGAGAAACTGTCTCAGGACACGCTGGAGAATCCCGCCATGGAGGTAGTACTCCACCTCGACCGATGAGTTGAGCCGGAGAGGCGCGTCGAATGTGATCGTCGTTCCATCATCCCGGTGTGCCGTGACCTGCACGGTTTCCCCAGGGGCGAGGCCATCGGCGATGCCGTGGACATCGAAGACTTCGCGACCGGTCAAGCCAAGCGATGCAGCGTTGTCACCGTCAGGGAAGCCGAGCGGAAGCACTCCCATCCCCACCAAGTTGCTCCGATGAATTCGTTCAAAGCTCTCGGCAATCACTGCCTTGACTCCGAGGAGAATGGTGCCCTTGGCGGCCCAATCGCGGCTGGAGCCCGTCCCATATTCCTTGCCAGCTAGGACGATGAGTGGAGTGTTGTCTTGGGCATACCGGGTCGCAGCGTCGAAGACGGACATCGTCTCTCCGGTCCCAAAATGAATGGTCCAATTCCCTTCTCGTTCGGGGACGAGTTGGTTCTTGATACGGACGTTCCCGAAGGTTCCCCGCATCATCACCTCGTGGTTGCCACGCCGCGAGCCAAAGGTATTCCAATCCACCTGCTCGACGCCGTGCTCACGCAAGTACGTGGCTGCCGGCCCATCCTTCGGAATCACACCTGCCGGTGAGATATGATCGGTCGTGACCGTGTCACCCAAGAGCGTGAGGACCCGGGCTCCACTGATATTGCGGGCGGGGGCAGGCGTCTCGGAGAGTCCGACGAAGAATGGTGGCTCCCGGACATAGGTCGAGGATGCTTCCCAGGCAAACCGGCTTCCACCGGGAACCTCCAAAGCCTTCCATTCGTCATCTCCATCGAAGACGGACCGATATTGATTTTCAAAGAGATCTGGCGTGACGGCACGGTCCATAGCGTCTTGGATCTCCGATGTGGTTGGCCAGATATCCCGGAGATAGACCGGCGCCCCGTCCGAATCGACCCCCATTGGGTCGGAGTCGAGGTTGATGTCGACCTTGCCGACAATGGCGTACGCTACAACGAGCATGGGAGAGGCGAGATAGTTGGCTCGAATGAGAGGATGGATCCGTGCTTCGAAATTCCGGTTGCCACTCAGCACGGCTGCCGTCACCAACTGATGCTCTTCGATCAAACCTCGAACCGCGTCTGGGAGGGGGCCGCTATTCCCGATACACGTCGTGCAACCGTACCCAACGACATCGAATCCAAGTTGGTTGAGCGGATTGAGGAGATTGGCCCGTTGCAGATAGTCGGTGACCACACGGGACCCGGGGGCCATGCTGGTCTTGACCCACGGCTGGGTTGAGAGTCCTTTGGCGAGTGCCTTTTGGGCGAGCAAACCAGCTCCCACCATGACCGAAGGGTTCGACGTGTTGGTGCAACTCGTAATGGCGGCGATCACCACCGAGCCATCCTGGACGGTGATGTCCTTTCCATCGAGCGTGCTCGTCCCACCAGCGGGCGCCGGAGTGAGGCTACCATTCCCATTGTCGCGGGATCCCTTGGCGAAGGCCTCCACCTGGGCCCGTCGTTCGGAGGAAGCACCGGTATGAAGCAGAGAGGGTAGGGAGGCGCGGAAACTCTGGGATAGGCCCCGCATCGGGACCAGGTCTTGTGGCCGTTTCGGGCCCGCCAAGCTTGGCGTGATGGTATCGAGGTTGACTTGGAGAACCTGAGAATACGCTGGTGTGGGTGCGGCATCGACCCGGAAGAGTTGCTGGTCTTTACAATATCGCTCGACTCGGTCGACCACCGCTTTGGGGCGGCCGGTACGTGAGAGGTATCCCAAGGTCTCTTGGTCCACCGGGAAGAACCCCATGGTGGCCCCGTACTCCGGAGACATATTGGCAATGGTCGCTCGGTCGGCGAGGCTCAGGGATGACAGGCCGTCTCCAAAAAACTCGACGAACTTGTCGACTACGCCACCCGCACGGAGCACTTTGGTGACCGTCAGGACGAGGTCGGTCGCAGTGGTGCCGGGGGGAAGGGAACCCACCAATTCCATCCCCACGACCTTGGGAAGAAGCATGAAATAGGGTTGGCCAAGCATGACCGCCTCAGCCTCGATGCCGCCGACTCCCCATCCAAGGACACCCAAACCGTTGATCATCGTCGTGTGGGAGTCGGTGCCAACCAGGGTGTCCGGGAACACCGTCAGGACACCATGGTCCTCGCGGAGTTGGACCACGTGGGCCAGGTATTCAAGGTTGACTTGATGGACGATGCCGGTGCCGGGTGGGACCACTCGAAAATTGCGAAATGCGCGTTGCGCGAACTTGAGCAGTTGATAGCGTTCCAGGTTTCGGTCAAATTCGAGGGCCACGTTGAGGCGAAAGGCTTCTGGGGTTCCATAGTGATCGACCTGAACCGAATGATCGATGACGAGGTCGCAGGGGACCACTGGATTGATCCGATCTGGGTCTCCACCCATCCGGGCCATGGCGTCCCGCATGGCGGCAAGGTCAACGACGCTCGGAACCCCGGTGAAATCCTGGAGGACGACCCTGCCCGGCATGAAAGGGAGTTCGGCCCCTGCGGCGCCATCGGTTCCCCATGCGAGAACTTGCGCAACATGGTCCTCGGTGACGACGCCTCGCCCACACGCTCTGAGAGCATTTTCCAGGAGGACTCGAATGGCGAATGGGAGACGGTCGAGTGAGCCGAGCCCCTGGTGGGCCAGCTCGGGGAGAGAGTAGAAAGTTGCCTCTCCCTCGGGGAGGTGGAGCGTCCGTCGGGTACCGAAGGGGTTATTCTGTTGGTCTGGCATGTCGGTCTTTTGTTCGAGTGAAATGGAAGTCAGTGTCGTTGAAAAGTAATCACGTGACCCCCGGTCGGCCGGGGCGACACCCGGAGAACGATGTGAAGAGTCCATCCCGATTCATCCCGCTTCGGATTGAGCGACAGGAGGACGGCCTCTGGATCGAATGGGCGGCCGGTCATCGAGCGCTGTACCCATCCCGAAGCCTCCGGTTGGCCTGCCCCTGTGCGGTTTGTGTTGAAGAGATGACGGGTCGACCGCTCCTTGATCCGGGTGCGATACCCGACTCGATTCAACCCATGCAGATCCGCTTAGTGGGCAATTATGGGCTGCGAGTGACCTGGAATGATGGTCATGATACCGGGATCTTTACTTTCCAGGCCTTAGCCGGGCTCTGCCCCTGTGACCAGTGTCGCCTAGCCCAGTCCTAGTAAAATGGCAGTACTCACGGTAACATCACCGGGCGTGTACTCAGGCCAGAGGCCGGCAGATGATCGGACGGCGGTACTGGATTCTGATCTGGTATGGTATTCTCCTGCTCGGCATTCTCGGGCTCGGGGCCGCTTTGCATTGGGGGCAAAGGACGCAATGGCGCAATCTCGACGAGATCTTCCGCGCGATCGGCACCATCCTGGTGTCGGTCGGGATGATCCTCCTACTCTATCAGGTTGGTGTCCCCATCGGGCAGGTGCTTCTGGTCGCTGCATTGGTGGCCTTCGTACTGGCGTTCTATCTTGGTCGGCATCCGGAGCCTCCCTCGCCAGAATAATGCGGCAGCGCCTCATCTCCGGTGCGCGATCTTGGATTGCACTCCTGCTTCTCTTCAGTCTCCCCCAAAGCATCCAAAGCCAAGTCTCAGGACCTACGACCGGTGGCATCGTAGCCCTTCAGCAATCGATGGTCTATCTGGGGCACCATCAGCGAGTCCTCCTGATTGGTGCTCATCCCGACGATGAGGACACCGAGCTCTTGGCTTTATTGGCGAGAGGCTATGGGGCGGAGGCTTCCTACCTTGCTCTGAATCGCGGGGAAGGTGGCCAGAATCTGATCGGGTCTGAACTGGGTGAGGGGCTCGGATTGCTCCGCACCGGCGAACTCTTGGCCGCCCGCCAACTCGATGGGGCGCGACAGTTCTTCACCCGGGCGTACGATTTTGGATACTCGAAGACGTTGGAGGATACCTGGGCCCATTGGCCCCGCGATTCAGTCCTCAAAGACGTCGTACGTGTCGTCAGGCGATTCCGACCCCAGATTATCGTCTCGATCTTTAGCGGGACGCCTCGTGACGGACATGGCCAGCATCAAGCCGCCGGGTGGGCTGCGCAGGAAGCCTACCGCTTGGCCGGGGACGAGCGGGCCTTCCCCGAGTTGGGTATTGAGGAGGGCCTCCAAGCATGGACGCCGTCCAAGCTCTACCGGAGTACTCGATTCGATCGAGGGGCAACGTCGCTCCGGTTGGCGGGAGGTGTCCTCGACCCCATCACAGGTCAGTCGTTCCACCAGATCGCCATGCGGAGCCGAAGCCTTCACCGCTCTCAAGATATGGGAGTGCTCCAGACCACCGGTCCGTCGACGATCTCTCTCCACCTCATCGACAATCGCACGCCATCGGACTCCAACCTGTTCTTTGCGGGAGTGGACACCACGCTCTCGGGACTCCCGTCGGTCGGCCGGAGTGGGTTAGCAGCAATTCAGCTCTGGCAGGGTCTCGAACGCGACCTTCAGGAGGCGCAGCCCACCGCACCCGAGTTCCTTGCCCTTCGAAAGCGCTTGCTCGATGCGTGGCCCCGCGATCCTGCCGGGGCGCGAGTCGAGGAGCCCGCCCTCACCGATCAACTCCGACATCTCAATCGGGCGCTCGAAGCGGTGAGTGGGGTGGTCTGTGACGCTCGGAGTGCTGATCCTGTTGCCATTCCCGGTGTTGAGTGGCAACTGCTTCTCTCGTGTTGGAATGCATCGTCTCGGGCGATCCAGGTGAGCATGTCGGTACACCTCCGAGGGCAGGCGGAGCCGATCCCCGGTCCCAACCGTAACCTCGCGCCTGGGGTTGAACAGGTGGACACCGTTCGGGTGATCCTTCCGGAGACGATGGAGTTTTCGACACCCTACTTCATGCGTCTCGATCGGAGCACCAACGGTGGGTTCTATCGCTGGCCTCCCGGGAGTCGGGAGAGCTTTGGAAGGCCCTCATCATCGCCGCTCGCCACCGCCCGATTTGAGGTTGGTCAGGGCCCCGTCCTCCTGCGCGAGATCAACTCGCGGACGCGGGATCAAGCCTTTGGCGAAGTACGCGCTCCAGTCCCTGTGGTCCCGAGGGTCAGCGTGGCCCTCGACCCGACGACGGTCGTGTTCGCCGTGGGGACCGGTACACGACATCGCTTCCGAGTCACCGTCCAGGCCTGGGGCACCGACACCATCGCCGGTCAGATTGGACTCGATCTCCCGGTCGGCTGGCCCACGCCCCCGGCCCAATCTTATCGGCTCACCCACCGAGGAGAACGCCATACGTTCTCCTTCGACGTGCAACCCCCCGTGGGAGCACCCTCGGCCCAGTACCAGATCCGTGCGGTGGTAACGGGGTCCGAGGGTGAGCGGTTCGATCGCACCGTTCAGCGGGTTGCCTATCCACATATTGCACCAACGTGGTACACGACCCCTGCCTCAGCCCTCGTGGCCTTGGCAGAGGTCACCTTTCCTCAAGGGCGACGCATAGGGTATATCCGAGGAGCCGCTGATCGAATACCGGAGTCGCTTGTCAGCCTCGGCATCTCCGTGGACGTACTCGATGGAGAGGCCCTCGAGCGGGCGGATCTCAATGCGTACGACGTGATTGTCATTGGGCCCCGGGCCTACGAGACCGATTCAATTCTGGTCGCCAATAGCGATCGACTGTTGGACTATGCTCGCTCCGGCGGTGTCCTCCTGGTTCAGTATCAACAGTACGGATACTTTCGGAATGGATACGCACCCTTTCCCATGACCATCCGGGTGCCGCACAATAGGGTGGCGGACGAGACCGCGACGGTGGAGATGCTCGTCCCTGACTCTCCTATCCTGCAGGGCCCGAATAGGATCAATGCGGGAGATTGGGAGCATTGGATCCAGGAGCGAGGGCTCTATTTTCCTCAAACTTGGGACTCCGCGTACACCGCTCTTCTCCGAATGGCTGATCCCGCTGAAGCGCTCCAGGACGGGGCACTTCTGACCGCCCCGCTCGGACAGGGCACGTTCGTCTATACTGGGCTTAGCTTCTTCCGCCAGCTTCCGGCTGGTGTGCCGGGAGCGGTCCGTTTGTTCCTGAACCTTTTGGCCTTGGAGCAGCGTCGTGTGGTTCCGTAATCCTGGAGCGTGGCTCGTCGGTTGTCTCACGCTTGGGTGTGTCAACGATGGTCGGACGCCGGTCGTCATCTATTCCCCCCACGGTCGGGATCAACTCGAACTGCTTGAGAAACAGTTTGAGGCGCTCCATCCTGAGATCGACGTGCGGTGGTTGGACATGGGCAGCCAGGACGTCATCGATCGGCTTCGTTCCGAGCGTGCCAACCCACAGGCTGATGTGTGGTTTGGCGGCCCCACCGTGCTCTTTGACCGCGGGATGCGGGACTCTCTGCTCACGCCCTATCGACCGGTGTGGGCGGATGCGGTCGGTCCCGATGGGATCGGCCCGAACGACTATTACTACCCGGTCTATCGGACCCCTGCAGTCATCGCCTACAACCGCGAGGCGTTATCCCCCACCGAGGCGCCGCACGATTGGGACGAGGTGCTCGCCCCTCGATGGAAGGACCAAGTACTTATTCGAGATCCCGTTGCCAGCGGGACGATGCGCGCGATCTGGGGGCTCATGATCCAGCGGGGGATGCGATTCCCCGGCGACACCAGCCCCGGTATGTCTTGGCTCCGTCGTCTCGACGGTCACACCCGGACCTACGCACTCAATCCGGCCCTCCTTACTGAAAAGCTGGCGCGTCAGGAGGGCCTCATCACCCTCTGGGATTTGCCCGATGTGCTTATTAGCATGGGGAAGGGAATGCCTTTCGGATACACCTTCCCAACCAGTGGGACCGTGGTGATCGAGGATGCGATCGGACTGGTCCGAGGGGGGAGCCATCCTGATGTCGGAAGGCAGTTCATCGATTATGTCGGTTCCGAAGCAGCACAACTTCTGACCGCCCGGACCGTGTTTCGTTTGCCGGCTCGGCATGGACTCCCCATCGATTCGGTGCCCGCCTGGGTGGCCGAGGTTGAGGAAACGATGGTGGCAGCCCCGATGGATTGGGCCCTCCTTGCCTCCAAAGGGGAGGCGTGGATGGCCTATTGGGATCGCCGAGTGCGGGGAACAGGAAAGCGTCGGTGAGTCAGCCTCCCTATCTCATAGTTGACCAGCTCACGAAATCCTTCGACGAACATCCCGCGGTTCGCGGTGTGTCGTTCAGCGTGTCTCAAGGCCAACTCCTCGCCCTCCTGGGTCCGAGTGGGAGTGGCAAGACCACCACACTCAGGTTGCTTGCTGGGTTCGAAACGCCGGACGCGGGACAGATTCGAATCGATGGGATCGACGTCACACGACAGGCGCCGGTGGCTCGACGGTGTGGTATGGTCTTTCAGCATTTCGCCCTCTTTCCGCATCTCGATGTCGGACGCAACATCGGGTTCGGGCTTGGGAGCATCGGTGTTCGCGGGGCAGAGCAGGGAGCCCGGGTTGCCGAAGCGCTTGACCTCGTCGAACTGGGTGGGTTCGAACGACGTCGTATTGACCAACTGAGCGGAGGTCAGCAACAACGTGTCGCGTTAGCGCGCGCGCTGGCTCCAGCACCTCGTGTACTCCTCCTGGATGAACCGCTGTCGAATCTTGACCCGTCCCTCCGGGAACGCACACGGAGGGAACTTCGGGCCCTGTTGAAACGCATCGGTATTACGACCGTGCTCGTGACGCACGAGCAGGAAGAGGCGTTTGACCTC
>JAJCZW010000225.1 GCA_029262155.1 Gemmatimonadota bacterium | reverse complement strand
GTGGAGTGGGGGTTCTCCTTGCGGCCGGGGTGCTGGGTTACCTCACCAACGTCCTTCCCCTCAACATTCGAGAGATGTCTTCCATTGCGATGTCGCTCCCGACACTGGTCTTTGCGTCAGCGGTGTCAATTGGGGCAGGTCTGGTGTTCGGTATCGTCCCGGCGATCCAGGTCAGCGGAACCAACGTCGCCGGCATGCTCCGGAGCGGTGCCCATTCGCTGGTTCAGGGAGTGAGTGCCGCGCGTCGTTTGTTAGTGACTCTTGAAGTCGCGTTGGCGTTGATGCTCTTATCGGGGGCCGGGTTGATGATGCGGAGTTTCTTGGAGACGCGGGCTGTCGACATGGGATTCCAGGTCGAAGGGCTTTCGGTTGCGGCGGCGCTCTTTCCAACTGCGTCGTATATGGACCCTAAGGTGGCGGTCGACGGCATGTTTGCGTGGCGCGACGAGATCCTTCGACAGCCGTACATCCGGCACGCCGCCCTGTCATCGATTATCCCGCTGACCCTCAACGACAATGACGCCAATTTTTCGATTGTTGGCCGGGAATCCCTTCCTGACAATCGCCAGCCAGTCGGATGGTTCCGGCAGGTGTCGGAGGGATATTTCCAAACCATGGGGATCCCGGTTGTGGCCGGCCGTGAATTCACGCCAGAGGACCGGCGTGACGCACCTCTCGTCGGGCTGGTGAACGAAACGATGGCCCGGCGTTATTGGGGAGGAGATTCACCCATAGGCTCAGAACTCCAACTGGGTCCCAGTCGAACATTGACGATTGTGGGTGTGGTCGGAGATATCTACCACAACGGACCGACGGCGCCCCGGAAGGCCGAGTGGTATCTCGCCCTCCGACAGTTTCCCGCCCGCCAAATTGGATTGATCATCCGAGATACCGGGGTCCAACCTGACGTGATTATACGCGACCTTCGAGCGTCACTTCGCACCGTCGACGCAGAGCTTCCGCTTCAGAGAGTCGCGACGTTCACGTCCCTGCTCTCCGATCAATTTGCCCTCCCGCGATTGTATCTCGAACTCTTTGGGGCGTTCGCCCTCCTCGCACTCTTCATGGCTGGCCTCGGCATCTACGGTGTCATGTCGTCGCTGGTGAATCTCCGATCGCGCGAACTGGGCGTTCGGATGGCACTCGGGGCGAATCGGTCAGAGGTTCACCGCCTCGTGTTTCGCGATGCAGCGCGAATGGTCGCCCTCGGCCTCGGGGTGGGCCTGATCGGGACAGTGGTCTTGGGCCGGCTCCTGGAACGCTTGCTCTTTGGGGTTACGCCGCACGACGTCCCGACACTGCTGGCGGTGAGTGTTGTCCTCGCCGGATTCGGAATGGCCGCGGCGCTTCGCCCCGCTCTCCGAGCATCCCAAGTGGACCCCGTGGAGGTCATGCGCAGCTAAAAGTAAGCCGCCCCAGATGGGACATCGACTAGATTATCCGTATGGATCCTTTGACCCCAGTGACCGGCCATCCGGTTATCGATGACACCGCTGCCACCCACTCTAGCACTGAGACCAAGAAGGACCTCCGCGCGCGGCTGAAGACCTTGGTCGGGCGGATGGTCGAACTCCAACGGGCCCTCGGTGCCGAGCAGAAGCGGGCCTTGCTCGTCGTCTTGCAGGGGCGGGACACAGCGGGCAAGGACGGAACCATCCGGAAGGTTTTCGGACGTCTCAATCCTGCAACCTGCCGGGTCACCAGTTTCAAACGCCCCACCGACCGTGAGCTCTCCCACGATTACCTCTGGCGGATTCACGCCGCCGTCCCCCCGCGGGGGTGGATCGGCATCTTCAACCGCTCGCACTATGAGGATGTACTACCGGTTAGGGTTCATCAGTTGGTTCCCGAAGCGAGGTGGCGCCAGCGCTACCAGCAGATCAATGTTTTTGAACAACACTTGGCTGATCATGACGTGACGATCTGTAAGTTCTTCCTCCACATCTCTCGTGAGGAACAGCGTCGTCGACTCGAGAGCCGGCTGGCCGATCCACGCAAGAACTGGAAGTTCGACACTGGCGATCTTGCAGAGCGACGACATTGGGATGCCTACACCGAGGCCTACCAGGAGGCCCTTGAAAAGTGCAGTACAGAATATGCCCCCTGGTACGTGGTCCCGGCAGATCGAAAGGCTGTTCGTGATGTGTGTGTGGCCCAAGTCGTGGTCGACGCCCTGGAAGGAATGGCGCCCAGTTACCCCGCTGCTGACCCCGACGTATTGGCGCACAAGGGGAAGATCATCTAGATGATCTGATGCGACGCCTTACCCGGAAACGCTACACCACGTGTCAAGCTGGCACCGGAATCGCCTTGTGAGGAACACCGGGGCCATGACAGCGTTCCGGCGATCAAGTATGTTGCACTGGCCTCAAGTAACATACAACCCGGCCGATACTTGCCACTGGAGCGCCCTGCGGTAGATCTCGAAACCGGTGATCAGTTTACCTACGAGGAAATGATGAATCGAAAAGGCTTTACCCTCATCGAATTGCTCGTGGTGATTGGGATCTTGTCTCTCTTGGCAAGCATTGCCATTCTCAAGACGGGACAGCAGAAGGAGCGTGCGTACCGGGCGACAATGGTTTCCGACTTGCGGAACATGGTCCCGCTCCAAGAGCAGTACTTCGCGACCAACGCTGACTACGCCAATGGGATTACTTCCGGGCCGACAGTAAACCGGCCAGGCAATCGGGGGCGTGTCTCCTTCGTGCCCTCCGGTCGCAACCGACTGCGAGTGCGCCGGCGGGCCAATGGATGGAACGCTGTCGCGACCAACCCAAACGTCCGTACCCGGCCCCGTCGGTGCGGGATTTTCATTGGGCCGGTGCGGAATTCCCCGAACCGGAATGTCCGGGTCGAAGGAGTCCCAACCTGCTACTAGCTGGTTGGTGGAGGGCCGAGCTGCTCTAGACTCGTTCCAAGGAAGGCCTCCAACACTGCCCCCGAGCGCAAAGTGAGCTTGGTGGTGCCAAGCGTACCTGTGAGGACCCAGGACATCCCATCAAGCCGAGTGTAAGTGATAAGTGAGTCGGGCTCGGTGGCATCTTCAACGGCCATCGGCAGGCTGCCGTTCAACACACGGTAGTCCTCGATGGCAGAGGCCTGCAGGAACATCTCAGTCCGAAGCGCAGCCTCACGGTTGACAACCACTGGTTCAGCATCGGAGCCAAAGAGCCAAACTGGTTTCCCGACCCACATATAAATCAGGCCGATATAGGCGAGTGCGCCAACCACCGCAAAGCCACGACGAAGTTTCTTGGGCGGCGATGCCGTGACGAGGTCTTCCTTGGGTTCGCCGTTCTTCTGCTTGGCGGAATCGACCACCTCGTTATAGGCCTTGAGGAGCTCTTCCTTGCTGCGCTGGGTCGGGTCGGAAGACTCAGGTTGGTTCATGATATCCTCGTGAGTGGAAGCCGGTCGTCGGTCCTCACATGCTAGAACAGGAACGTGATCGATGCAACAGCAGCCGAAATCCTTTTCCTCAGATAGGGCCCTCTAACGCCTCGGCGACTTGGTGCGGAAACTGGGTGACATCGATCGGTTTGGTAATGTACCCATTGAACCCGGCCTCTAGAGCCTTGCTCTCATCCCCCGCCATCGCGTGGGCTGTCAACGCGATGACCGTGAGGGCCTTGGACTCCGATTGACGAATCTCATGCAACAGGGTGAACCCATCCTTACCGGGGAGCTGGATATCCATGAGGACAAGATCAGGTGTCGTCTCTTCGAGTGTGGGCAAGAGGTTGTCCCCATCAGGCAAGCCAACAATCTGATGGCCGTGGAGTCGAAGAACGGCCTCAAACAATCGCATGTTATCGGGGCTGTCTTCGACGATGAGAATGCGAGCCATCATTCCTCCTAGATGCGAGACCGTCGGAGAACAGCCTTCACGCGTGCTGCAAGTGAAGCCGGCTGCACCGGTTTGTTGAGATAGTCCTGAGCCCCAAGATCGAGGGCGCGGACCTCACCATCACCTACTCGGGCTGTCAGAACGATCACCGGGAGGCTCGAAGTCATGACGCGAGCGCGTAACTCCTCGAGGACGCCGAGCCCGTCAAGTCGGGGCATGTCCATATCCAGGATAAGAAGATCGAACTGGTGACGCTCAAGCATGTCGAGGGCATCGAGTCCGTCCTTTGCCTCTTCAATCTCGAATCCATCGCGCTTGAGGATCATCCGAACCAACTTCCGCATCTGATCGTCGTCATCCGCGACAAGGATGCGCATGCGTTCCGGAGCGGTCTCCGGGGTTGGTGGGGCCGCGGAGTCCGGTGTCGTCGTTTCCTCTCGGGTGTCGTCCGGTACCGTCCCGTGACCAGGGGGTGCCGTGCTCAGAACGAGGGGCGCGACGGCGTTAGGGTCGCAATCGTCGCCAGCGCGATCGCCGAGGACGCGCTGCACCTCTTCGATGGAAGTCTGCCCTCGCCACACCCGATCGAGGGCGCTCTGCCACAGCGAACGCATGCCCAGTGGGGCCGCCGCCTCGGCCAACACATCGGGCATGGCGCCTGACTCAATCAGCTGGGCCACTCGCTCATCCACGGGCATGATTTCGAGGATGGCCATACGGCCACGATACCCTGTGCCCCCACACGTTTGACAACCCTTCGCCTGGCGGGGAGCAGCGGTGTGCCCTTCCGGCGGTCTTGCTTCCGGAGGAAGGTCTTCGATCGAGAGGGGTTCGCAGCACTTCATGCAGAGCTTGCGAACCAAGCGCTGCGCCAATACCCCGCGCAGTACCGAAGCGATGTTGAACCCGTCGGCACCAAGGTCCCGGAGTCGCGGAATGGATGAAGGGGCATCGTTGGTATGAAGCGTTGAGAGCACGAAATGGCCGGTTTGACCTGCCTGGATGGCGATATTGGCGGTCTCTCCATCTCGAATCTCACCGACCAACACGATATCGGGGTCCTGTCGTAACACCGACCGCAAAGCAGAGGCAAAGGTAAAGTCCTGATCTTCATTGACTTGGAGTTGGCTAATGCCATCGATCTCGTACTCAACCGGATCCTCAATCGTGACGATATTGACTTTGCCGGTACGGAGTTGATTGAGTACGGCGTACAACGTCGTTGTCTTGCCGCTCCCGGTTGGCCCGGTGACTAAGAGCATTCCGTCGCGATGACTAACCAAGCGTTGGAAGACATCCTCTTCTTCGGGAGGAAGCCGGAGATCAGCAATCGTCCCTCGAAGGTTGGACTTGTTGAGAATTCGGATGACCGCTTTCTCACCTTTGCGTGCGATCGGGACAGTGGAGACGCGGAGGTCCACCGATCCGCCATCCACGCGCACAGCGGCCCGCCCGTCATGGGGGTGCAGGGGGTCGGTCACGTCTAGCTTTGCCAGAATCTTGATTCGTCGAACTAAGGCGGGTCCTGCGGTGCCGGGTAGGCGCATGACCTCGCGCAGGACACCATCGATTCGGTACCGAATCGACATGATCCCCTCGACCGGTTCGCTATGGATATCGCTCGCGCCCTCCCGGACGGCATCCCCGATCATGGCATCGACCAATTTGGTCATTGGGGCTTCGAGGATTTCTGTGCCGAGGAGCTGCTTGTCCTCTATCTGTTCGATCTCGGTAGGCATCAACCCACTGAGCAGACGATTCACACTCTTGTCGGGTCGGTAGAGATCGTCGAGGCGTTCCGCTACTTCTGTTGGCGATGCGAGGCGATAATCGATGGTACGTCCCGTCACGAATTCCAGGACTTGTTCCACATCGATGTTGCGGGGGTCGGAGGTGGCCACACGAATGCGGTGGTCGTCAGCTTTGATAGGAATGACGAAGTGTTTGCGGGCGAGTGATTCGGGAACGAAGGCGGTGGCCCGCGGCTCAACCTCCCCAAAGTCGACAATCTGTATGGAGAATCTGTTGCTGAGAACCTGGAGGATAATGTCGTCGGTGACCCAACCCCGGCGAACCGCGGCCGACCAGACCGATTCGGTATCAGCCAAGAGCTCCTGCCCAAACTCTTTCGAGATCAGGCCAGCGCCTACGAGGATCTCGGCAAGCCAGCTGTCGGTACGCTGTGGTTGCGCTTCGGTCGTGGAGTCAGTCACGGTACCCCATGTGCATGTCATACTAGAATTCGCACCACCGTATAAGTTAAGTACTGTCGATGCAATCAACTAGAACCTGCGCACGAAATGAGATCTACCTGAATGAAAGCTGGAATGCCTCTCTCGGTTCCGGGTGACAAGAGCATGACACACCGGGCCCTGATCCTGGCTGGATTGGCCCCGGGGCGTTCTCGACTCGAGGGCCTTTTAACAGCATTTGATGCCCAATCCACGGCCCAGGTTCTTCGTGGACTAAGTATCGGCATCTCACCTCTCTGGGTTGAGGGTGGAGTAGATGTGGATGGGAGTTCTGGCCTTCAGCCACCCAGGCAACACCTTGATTGTGGAAACTCAGGCACCGCCGCAAGGCTCCTGCTTGGTGTTCTTGCCGGGTATGGATTCCCGGCTACGTTGACGGGCGATAAGTCGTTGTCCCGTAGGCCGATGTGTAGGGTAACCGATCCATTGAGTGAGATGGGTGCTGTCATACGCGTCGCCCCCCACGACGGGCTTCCTGTGACCATTCAGGGGGGAGCACTCAAGCCCATTCGCCATGTTATGCGAGTTTCCAGTGCCCAGGTGAAGAGTGCGCTTCTCCTTGCGGGCCTCGTTGGTGGGGTGGCCGTGTCGGTTCGGGAGCCAACCGGGAAGTCTCGGGACCACACCGAGCGACTCCTCAGGGCCTTTGGCTTTTCGATTACAGAATCAGATGGATGGGTCCATTTTGAACCAACCGGATGCCTGGAGCCATTTGAGTTTTCGGTTCCCGGAGATCCCTCCTCGGCGGCTTTTCTCGTTGGGGCCGCTCTTCTGGGGCGTCGATCGATGTTGACGATTCGGGGGGTGGGAGTAAACCCAACCAGGATCGGATTCTTGACCGTGCTCAATCGGATGGGCGCCCAGATTACGATTGAACACCAGGAGGATCGACTGGGGGAACCAGTGGGGGACCTGCATATTCCACCTGCGGAATTGACGGCGACAGAGGTTACTGCACCCGAGATCCCAGGCCTCATAGATGAGATCCCAATTCTCGCTGTTTTAGCTGCCCGGGCCAGTGGTACCACCGTCTTTCGGGAGGTAGGGGAACTGCGCGTGAAAGAGAGTGACCGGTTGGGCCTCCTCGCACAGAACCTTCGAGGGTTGGGGGTTGAGGCCACCGCGGAACACAACACGTTGGCCGTAACCGGCACCGATAAACCGTTACGGGGGCGAATCACGACCGATGGCGACCACAGAATTGCCATGGCGTTCGGCGTGTTGGGGCGGAGTCCATCCTCGGATGTCGTCATTGATGATATGGCCTGCGTTGGAGTGAGCTATCCCGGGTTCTGGGGCCAGTTGGGGAGTCTCGACCTCAGATGAAACTCACGGTCGTGGCCCTCGACGGTCCGTCGGCTTCCGGGAAGTCGTCTACGGGGAAGGCAGTCGCCCAGGCCTTGGGATTCAAACATCTCGATTCTGGAGCCCTCTACCGTGCCATCACCCTCGTCGCGATAGGGCTTCGGGAGGATGACGGATTGGCGATAGTGGGTGGATGCGAGTCTCGAAGCCTCCATCTGGCCCCGTTGGGGTCTGAGATCGTCCCGTATCTCGACGGGGAGCCTGTCAGTGATCAGATCCGCTCCCCAGCCGTAACAAGAGACGTCTCACAGGTCTCGGCTCTCCCAGAGGTTCGCCGGTGGGTAACCGCAGAGCTCCGGTTGGCAGTGTCGAAGCTCGGGTGTGGTGTCGTTGTCGATGGGAGGGATATTGGGACGGCGGTTTTTCCCAAGGCGCCGTTGAAGATTTACCTCGTCGCTGAGCCTCTGGTGCGCGCCCGGCGGCGGATGCGTCAAGGGGGGCGGGGAGAGTCGGGCCCGAAGGACCTGACGCTCGAAGCGGAACGGCTCAGGGCCCGTGACGAAGCCGATTCCTCTCGGGAAGTAGCTCCACTTCGGCCAGCGCCGGACGCCGTCCATATAGATACAACGCATCTGGCTTTTCAAGATCAGGTGGCTCGGGTCGTTGATTTGGCCCGGAAGGTACTGGGTTAAAGTGACCCACTACCGGCCCGGAATTCCCCCCTGTTGTATCAGGGGGAGGTGGGCTAGCTTTCCTGGCTTGGCTTCTGGCACTTCGGCCGGTTTGTCATACCCAGACCTCCACCTCCACCTCCGGGGGCTCTTTAAGCCCGGAACTGTGGATGGAAGCACATCATGCCTGACACTCCCGAAACCATACCTGACACCCCTGAAACAACTTCGGCAACTGATATCGCCGTTTCCCCGGCAGAAGGGGAGCCCGACACCCAGGTTGCTCCGGTCACCCGGCCCGAAATGGGTATTCGCGTTCGCGAAGACCTGTACGACGAGAGCTACAGCGAGGAAGAGTACGCTGAAATGCTGTCGATGTACGAGGGAACGATGGCGGCGATCGCCGAAGGGGAGATCGTTACATCGCGAGTGCTCCGGGTAACGGAAAACGCCGTCATCCTCGATGTGGGCTTCAAGTCTGAGGGTTCGATCCCGCTCGATGAGTTCCAGGACCCCCAGGATCTGAAAGAGGGCGATGAGGTCGAGGTCTATCTTGAACACCTTGAGGACCATGAGGGC
>JAJCZW010000224.1 GCA_029262155.1 Gemmatimonadota bacterium | reverse complement strand
ACCTCGCGGCGCTCTTCGGGGCCGTGGCTCTGTTCTTGGTTGGTCTGGGTACCTTTGTCGCGCTCCTCAAGGATGGACTTGGGCTGGCTGGGTACAACCCCCCGATCATGTGGAGCGTCTATATCACCACCTTTGTTTTTTGGGTGGGTATCGGCCACGCGGGGACGCTCATCTCCGCCATCCTGTTTTTGTTCCGGTCGCCGTGGCGCACCGCGGTATATCGATCGACCGAAGCGATGACGGTCTTTGCGGTGATGACCGCAGGGTTGTTTCCTATCATTCATATTGGGCGACAGTGGGTCTTCTATTGGCTGCTGCCCTACCCCAATCAGCGGTTCCTCTGGCCCAACTTTAAATCCCCCCTGATCTGGGACGTCTTTGCGATCGGTACCTACCTGACGGTGTCCACCACCTTTCTCGTGGTTGGGCTGATCCCAGACATTGCGGCGGTGCGCGACAAGATGTCCGGGTGGCGGAAAAAGGTCTACAGCTTCTGCTCGATCGGGTGGACCGGTTCGGATAGCCAGTGGCGACACTACTCTCGGGGCTATCTCTATCTGGCCGCACTGGCCACGCCGCTGGTGCTGTCGGTCCACTCGGTTGTTTCCTGGGACTTCGCGATGTCCATCATTCCCGGGTGGCACGGAACCATCTTCGCTCCCTACTTCGTCGCGGGCGCAATCTATTCCGGGATCGGCATGGTGCTTACCCTGCTGATTCCGCTTCGGAAGGTGCTCAAGATCGAGCACATGATCACCGACTATCACTTTGACAACCTGTCGAAGTTAGTCCTGCTGACCGGATCGATTCTCTTCTACGCCTATGCGATGGAGTACTTCGTCGGGTGGTATTCGGGGAATACCTTCGAACAAACCACATTCTTCCGGCGGGCGTTTGGGCCGATGTGGTGGGCTGGTTGGACGATGATCATCTGCAACGCCTTCGTCTCCCAGCTGATGTGGTTCAAGAAGATCCGTACCAATCTTACCGCCCTGTTCGTCATCTCCATCTTCATCAACATCGGGATGTGGTTTGAACGATTCGTCATTATCGTCTCCTCGCTCAGTAACGATTTCCTTCCCTATGCATGGAGTGGATTGAATCCGACATGGGCTGACTGGGGTATTCTGGCCGGATCCTTCGGATGGTTCGGGATGTACTTCCTGCTCTTTGCCCGCACCTTCCCCATCGTGGCGATTCAGGAGATCAAGGAGATGATTCCCATGCCCCGCAAGAAGAAGGGAGCCCATCGATGACGAAGGGCGTGCAAGGGGTATTGGGATCGTTTGAACATATCGATGCCGCCACAGAGGCGATTCATCAGTTGAAGGATCAAGGGTACCAAGACTACACCGTCTACAGTGCAGCCCCGAATCATGAAATCGAGGCCGCCATCGATCATCCGGTGAGTTGGGTTCGTCTCTTTACACTTATCGGGGGCCTTGCAGGGGCGACGGCGGGTTTCGCGATGACCATCTGGATGTCGCGTGACTGGCCGTTGCTCGTCGGGGGGAAACCGATTGCCGCGATTCCTCCCTATGTTGTTATCGCCTTCGAACTCACGATTCTGCTCGGCTCCCTGAGTACCGTCGCGGGGATGATTCTGCTTGCATTGAAGCACACCCGACGGGGGCAACCGTTTCATCCACGGTTCAGTGATGATCGGATCGGCATCTTCGTGCCATGCGCCAGCGAGGCTGTGGAGGGTGTCACGGGACTACTGACGACCGCAGGATCGGTGGAGGTATCGCATGACGTGGCCTAGGGCCTCCGTCCTCGGACTGCTGGTGATGTCCGTGACCGGGTGCAATTTCTACTACAATACGCTTCCGTCACCCGATGACGCGGTCAAACTCGTGCCGTGGTTCGACCATATGGTGACGTCGCCAGCCGTGCATCCCTATCAACGATGGGATATCCCTCGGACAACGGTGCCAGGGACTGTGCCGGTGACCGGGAGCGAGGGTGAGTGGGGCACTGGGAACCCGCTGGGTGTCGCTCCAACCTACGGGTTCGATGTGGCGGCGGCAGATGGGATAATCAACCCCACCGATCTACGCGCAATGTTGGCTCAGGGAGACACCCTCTACCAAACGTTCTGTGCGGTGTGCCATGGAGCCGCGGGGGCGGCCGATGGACCGGTATCGGCCAAGATCGGGGGCCGATCTCTCCTGACTCCGATCGCTCGGGGGTTTTCGGACGGCTACTTATACTCCATCATCAAGTATGGTCGTGGCATCATGCCGCAGTATCGCGACAAACTGCCCTCACCGGCCCAACGGTGGGCCATTGTGAACTATGTGCGTGCCCTCCAAGCGAACAACTCGAACGGGGGGAACGACTAATGGCCTCCGTCGATCGAGCACACTTGGTGACCCGTAGTGTCGCCGGAACCTATCGACCCTTTGTGCGTACAGGATTCTTGCTGAGTCTTGTGGGTGCCGCTCTGTTCATTGTCATGCTGTTGGGGGATGGGTCGGATCGTGCATGGCAGTTGTTTCATGTGAATTGGCTCTTCTTTACGGGCCTGGCTGGCGGGAGTGTCGCCCTGGCCGCCGTGCACAAGGTGGCCAACGCCAAGTGGTCGGGCGTTATCCTACGGTTTGCCGAAGCCGCGAGTGCATTCTTCCCCGTCTCGCTGCTCGGGTTGGTGCTCATTTTCACGATCGGGTATGAGCCGATTTATGGTCACATGCAGGAGGAACTCCATACGCTCTCCCACGGGAAGGCGCTCTGGTTGTCCCATGGGTTCATGTTTGCGAGGCTTGGGATTGGGCTGAGCGTGCTGTTCCTTGTCGGGTGGCGGTTGGTGCGCGCCGACATGATTCCAGACATGTTTCTTGCCAAAGGGATTGTCGGCGACCAACGCAAGACGCTGTATGAAGCTTGGACCGCTTCCTATGACGGCACGGAGGGGGCGGCCCGGGCCAATTGGGATCGCGTCCACCGCCTCGCGCCGCTCTACATTGTCCTGTATGCCCTGGTCTTTAGCATAGTGGCGTTCGACGGGATCATGGCGCTCCAGCCCCACTGGTTTTCCAACCTGCTGGGTGGATTCTATTTCATGGGCTCCTTTCTCGGGGCGCATACACTCCTGGCCCTCATGATGTTTTACGGGGCCAAGCATCTATCGATTCAAGACCTTGTGAGCCCGAAACAGAGACATGATCTCGGGAAGCTCGTCTTCGGGTTCACGGTCTTCTGGACCTATCTGATGTGGTCTCAGTTCTTGGTGATCTGGTACGGCAACATGCCTGAAGAAACCGGTTTCGTCTTCTCGCGACTTTGGGGGCCTTGGCGTCCAATTGGCACTGCCGTTTTTCTGGGCATGTTTCTCATCCCGTTCGCTGGCCTTCTGGGCGTTGCCCCAAAGCGCACGTCGATGACTCTGGGCTTGTTCGCGACGATCAGTCTCCTCGCTCTGTGGCTGGAGCGTTACCTCCTCGTCATGCCATCGATTACATCTGCGCCAGGTCCTACGTTTGGGCTTGTCGAAGCGTCGGCTACGCTGCTCGTGGGTGGGCTCTTTCTTTTCTGTTACGGCCTGTTCGGCCGCACCTTCCCGATGCTCTCTCCACGCCTTGCCGAGATTACCCTGACGCGTGAGGCGTCGCATTAGGTAGTTCTGGTTCACAAGCCATGTCGCATGCAGAACGCCCCCAGGATGATGATTTTCCGGGGGCGTTGTCTACTTTGGTTTGAGGACCTTATCGCAGGGTGAGACGTTCCCGAAGCAGATTGAGAGAATCAACGGCGAGTCGACCCATGACGGTGGCAACGCGGATACTCCGCCGTGGCGAGCCATCTTCTGCCGGAAGGTACTCAGGGCGTGTGCGGGTGGGTTCACTGGTTCCCCAGGAAGGTCCGTGCCGACTGATCTGCTGGGTGACGAGTAGGGCCACCGCACCGACCGGCCCTTCGATCGTGCGGACCAAGTTTCCGTTGGGATCCTGTTGAGTAACGACGACGAGGGGGCGCTCGGTGGCGGAGCGCTGCTGGACCCGCACCTCGACCACCGGGAGGCC
The DNA here is from genome assembly GCA_029262155.1 of Gemmatimonadota bacterium. Lineage (GTDB taxonomy): Bacteria > Gemmatimonadota > Gemmatimonadetes > Gemmatimonadales > GWC2-71-9 > OFTM291. Next base: position 7,547 of record JAJCZW010000224.1, on the reverse strand, counting down.
GGCGATCCGGGGGACGAGATTTTCCGTCAATGCGGCAGCTTCCTCCCAGGGAACGGTTTCCCAGAGACCGCCAAAATCAAGTTCGATTTCCAACTCGCTCCCAATTGACCGGATATCCAGCGGCGGAGCGTCACCGCGACCTGGCAGAGCGATGGAACGGTCGTCCGCCAGGCGTGCCGGCGACGCGCCGGCAGGTGAGGCTGCCTGCAGAGACTGCGTGCGGATGGGCGAGGCCGTTGGAACGGGCTCAGGGGCAAACACCAGAGACTCGATCGGTGGATCAGCCGACACCGATCGTTTCGCATCGGTCATCGCCTTGTCGTCGAGGATCGAGTGGCCGGCGAATCCTGCGAGGACGGCAGCGGTCAATGCGGCAGCATAAGTCCCGTAGATCTTCCACCTGCTCCGGGCCAGCGGGCGAGCACGCAAGGCGCTGAACGGCGGGGGAACCGTGACCCGTTGGGGGCTGACGAGGCCAAGCAGCGCCGTCGTCCGATCGCGAAGCGATGCCAGATCATCGCGCAGCGCACGGCACCGCGGGCAGTCCGCCAAATGGCACTCGATTTCAACACATTGACTTCGGCTCAGCGCCTGATCCAAATAGGCGTGTAGTTCTTCGTCAGGAATGTGCCGCATGGGATTGTTCCTCACGGTCCGTCTGATCATGAGCGTCGACTAATCGTTTTCGTGCCCGCGCGAGCGTCGTGCCGACTGCTCCCACGGCGAGTCCGGTTTGACCGGCGATCTCTGGGTAGCTGAGACCAGCATCCCAAAGGAGTAATACTTCGCGGTCCCGTTTCGAAAGGCAGGAGAGCGCTTGCTGGACCTGAGCAACCTGCTCCTGCCGTTCGACCGATTCATGGGCTGTCCGAGATGGACTGGAGAGCGGAATGGGGTCGTTACTTAACAGGGTCAGGTGCTTCTTCCGGCGGATAGCCGCACGGGCCTCATCCCGAGCCAAGTTGGCCGCCACCGCAAAAATCCACGCGCGAGGCTTCTCGGGTTGATGGGCCATCGCCCGAATAAAGACCTCCTGGGCGAGATCCTCGGCCCGATCCTCATCCCACACCTTTCGGTAAAGGAATCGAACCACCGAGCCGTACATTGTCTGGTACAGACTTTCGATGTTGTCCATCCAGCGAAACTCCTCAGTCAGCCCCTCGGTACTCCTGCCTACGCAGGAGACGCATTGGCCTCCGAAACCTACACATTACAAGTTATCGACGTCGCCGCTTGGGAGCGAATGCGCAGCCGGGATGGAGGGTTTGGCGTTTAGGGGGCCAATGGCTACAGAGCTCTGGCTTGGCGGGTCGACCGTCCTTTCGGAGCCGTCCGTGAAGGGTGCAATTGACACCGCCCTCCTCCAGATAGCCACAGGCAGAGATGACTTCGACCTCGAGTGAATCATCGCCACTGCGTTCGGTCTTACAGAGGTAGGGACTCTTCCGCGCCCGCAGGAGTGACTCGAGCCTCGCCTCGGAACGGGTGCACATGACCTCGATTTGAAGATCGCGGCAGCAGGCTGCGTGTTGGCTATGGTCAGCAGTCTGACATTTTGCTGTGGCGCAGGGGTTGTCCTCGAGGACTGGAAGAGCTGATTTCGACTTGGGTGTCGGTGGAAATGGGAGGGTCCTTGATTTGAGCTTAGCCGATTCTGCAACCAGAAACCGGTCGTGGCCTAGCTGCCGAGGCTGGGTTGGCCGGGGCCGGTCCCGGGGTGTGGTGGTGCTCTGGAAACCGTGAGCTCGGCAGCTCGTTCCGGCTGTGCCGAGTTGAAGGTGTTTACAGGGGACATGAATGACTGCTTCGGAATAGAGATCCCCGTCGTCTTCCCAGAGATCGCCGAACGAGATCCGTTCGGTGTGTCCCAGGAGCCAGGTGACCTCGTGGTCTGTCGCCCCCAACCCATCCTCAGCGTCAGCAACACGGAGGACGACCTTCAATGAGCGGCATTGGATCCCAATTCGGGTGCATTGGGGGGGCGAAACTGGTCGAGTCATAGCGAGAGATCCCCGGTCCCGGTTGGTAGAGTATGGCGGTCGAGGCTGCAACCTGGGCTGGAGGGCAGGTGGCGTTCCTCAAAAGGGTATGATATATTTGTGAACTTATTCACAAAGGTATGTTTGAGGCAACCGGCTGTTGAGTCAGCTCGCGGCCTGAGCCGACCGAGATCGTTCAAAACACTGGCGCTTTTTTGGAGGCAGGATCTATGCGGAACATGATGAAGGTGGCTGGCTTTTCACTGGTACTCGCGGCATGCGGCGGAGCCGAACCTGCGGCGGAGGCTCCGGCAGCTGCCGAGCCGGCTGGAGCGGAACCTGTGGCAGCGGCAGTCGGCACGACCCACGATGTGAACATGGTACAGGATGGTGCTCAGTACCTCTTCGTGCCAGCAGAACTCAGCATCGCATCGGGCGATGCCATTGCGTTCCACAATGTGAGCGGTGGTCCACATAACGTGCAATTCTTCCCCGACAGTATCCCGGAGGGCGCCGCAGATCTCTTGGCAGCTGGCATGCCGGGTGACAAGCTCGACGCGTTGTCGGGCCCGTTGCTTGCCGAACCCAATGTCGCCTACACGATCACGTTTGCGGGAACCCCGGCTGGTGAGTATAAGCTCACATGCCTTCCCCATATGGCGCTTGGAATGCATGGCAAGGTCACGGTCCAGTAGAGACTAGGCTTGTTTGGTAAGACGACGGCCCCGGTTCCTTTCGGAACCGGGGCCGTGTCACATCTGGATAGAACGTGACCACTCCGGGCTAGAGCCAATCGTTCCTTCGATACCACTCTGTCGTCTGGGCAATCCCAGCGATCAACGGAGTGGGCGCCGACCAGCCAGTTGCATCCGCCAAGCGTTGGGGTGAACAGGTCCAGGCTTCGGCAAAGAATTCCCGTGCTTTGTCGGCGTTGAGGATTGTCGTGCGTCCGGTGACCGTGGCCAAGGCTCCGGTCAGGGTGAGCAGGGTCGATCCTACTATCCTGGGCAGGGGGAGAACGTGGACCTGCCGATGAAGACTCTCCCCAATCGTCCGAATGAGCTCCCTGCTCGTGCATACCTCCGGGTGGGAGATGAAGTAGGTCTGACGCATGGTCTGCCCGCTCGTGGCCGCCGTAAGGAGCCCCGCAGCTAAGTCGGGCGCGAAGATAGCTGAGAGACGCTGGCTCCCATCGCCGAAAACCGGGGCGACCCCGAATCGGGCCATACGAAACACCGTAAGCAACTCGCTATCCCGCGGGCCGTAGACCGTCGGTGGGCGCAGTATGGTCCAAGGGAGGGAGGAATCCCGGACGACGTCCTCGCTGGCGAGCTTGCTCCGTCCGTATGCGGTCAAGGGCGAGGGGGAACGGTCCTCGTCGTGTGGGGTCTGTTTCGTGCTTGGTCCAGCGGCGGCGAGAGAAGATACGAGAACAAAGCGACCGACGCCTCGCTCTTCACACGCGGCGACGAGTCGGGCCGTTCCGTCGCGATTGGTTGCTAGATACGCAGCTTCGTTGCGGGCGGCGACCGCCCCAGCAACATGAAAGACGACGTCAGCATCTCGAACGGCCGTACGGAGGGTCTCCGGCTGACTGAGATCGCCGGGGACGACCTGAATCCCCTGGTTGGCCAGTGCGGCAGCTTTGTGCGGCGACCGGGCGAGTGCGCTTACCTCCCACCCGTTTTCCTTTAGGGTATGGGCTAGATGGGAACCGACAAAGCCGGTGGCTCCGGTGACCATCGCCTTCATAGGGTTCGATCGTAAAGCCGGTAGGTCTTGTAAACTGAAAAACCTATCTTCTCCAACCCCACTTGCATCGCAGGGTTGTCCTCCAATATCCAACCGGCCTCGCCCCAATAGAATCCTCGGGCCACCCCGCGGGTCCAGATATGATGGTAGAGTACCGCGTCAATCCCCTTGCCGCGGAAAGCCGGTTCAATCCCCAGCAGGAGGATACGAAGTCGCGAGATCTTCCCGGGCCGGAGGGACCAAAGGAGTCGTGGGAGGCTGGGCAGGAGGTATCCCGATCGATTCGACCGAAAGACCACATTCAAGTCGGGAAGCGCCAGTGCAAACGCGATCGGGCGCCCATCCTTCTCGACGATCGGGGCCATCTCTGGGACGACGACCGGTCGGAACTGGGCAGCCGCATGATCGATCTCATGATCGGTCATCGGGACATATCCCCAATTATTCACCCACGCCACGTTGTAGAGCGCTTTGATACGATTGACCTCGGCGGAGAAGTCTTGGAGGTCAAGCGGCCGGATCGTAATGCCCTGACGCTGCTTGATGATATCGGTGGCCCGCGTCAGTCGCTCGGGTGTGACACCCCGATGTTGATTCTGGTAGACCAGAAGATTCTTTGCGGTGGTGAATCCTGCCTGCTCCAAGAGTGTGGCGTACCACGCGGGGTTATGGGCCATCAGGATGGTCGGAGGTGTGTTGAATCCGTCGACGAGTAATCCGCACTCGTCATTGACGGAGAACGATGCTGGGCCTCGCATCCGATCATGGCCCTTCTTCCGAAGCCAGTCGCGAGCGTGGTCGAGGAGGGCTTGGGCAACCGCCAGATCGTTCGTCGTTTCGAAGAAGCCAAAAAAGCCGACTTTGTCTTCGTGAGTCTCATTGTGCAGGCGGTTGGAGATGGCGGCGATCCGCCCGACTGGCTTCGTCCCACGCCAAGCGAGAAAGTATTCGGCCTCGCCGTGTTCAAAGAAGGGATTGGCTGTGCGTGAGAGAAGGGTCCGTACATCGCGACGCAGAGGGGGGACCCAGAGTGGGTCCCCCCGGTACAACTGATACGGAAGCGCGACGAACCGTTTGAGATCTCTTCCGGAATGGACCGGCCGCACGTCGACCATCTCGATCAGATGACTCCCAGTTCGCGCCCGATCTTTCCAAAGGCCTCCAGGGCTTGGTCAATCTGGTCTGGAGTATGGGTCGACATAAGCGAGGTCCGTAACCGCCCCTGAGAAGCGGGGACCGCCGGAGGGACCACCGGATTGGTGAATACACCCGCCTCGAACACCTTCCGCCACATAAGCAAGGTGGTTTCGAGCTGACCGATCAGCACCGGGACGATGGGGGTCTCCGTCGGGCCGATGTCGAAGCCGAGAGACCGGAGCCCTTCTTGGAGCCGTCGGGTGTTTTCCCAGAGTTGCGCGCGCCGCCCGGGCTCTGACTGAAGAACCTCGAGGGCAGCCAAGACGCCAGCAGTGTTCGAAGGGGGGAGCGAGGCCGTAAAGATGAAGGGCCGGCTGTGGTGACGGAGATAGTTCGTCACCCGCTCGGAGGCGGCAACAAATCCTCCCACCGAGGCCAAGGACTTCGAGAATGTGCCTGCGATGATATCGACTTCAGACTGAAGCCCGAAATGGGCCGCGGTGCCATCACCGTGGGGGCCGAGGACGCCGAGCGAATGAGCATCGTCGACTGCGAGGGCAGCGCCATAGCGTTGACAGATCTTGGTCAACTCCGGAAGGTCAGCGATGTCGCCTTCCATGGAATAGACCCCATCAACCACCACCAAGGAGCCCTTATTGCCGTTCCGCCGATCCAGCTGCCGGCGGAGACCGGCAAGGTCACCATGGTTGAACCGGAGTGTCTCGCCGTAGGACAGCTTTGCCCCATCAACGATGCACGCATGGTCGAGCTTATCGAGGAACACACAGTCGCCCCGTCCCACCAGACCAGAGATCATTCCGAGGTTCGCCGAATACCCGGTCGAGAAGACAATGCAGTCTTCCTTCCCCAGGAAATCGGCCAAGGCGCGCTCCAACCGATGGTGCAGGTCGAGGGTTCCGTTTAGGAACCGACTCCCGGTACACCCCGATCCGTACCGCCGGAGCGCATCGCCTGCCGCTTCCAGCACTTTGGGGTGGTGGGTCAGGCCGAGGTAGTTGTTGGATCCCAACATGATCCGACGTTGACCCTCGATCACCACAGCCGTATCTCCAGATTCAGAAATTGATTTGAAGTACGGATAGAGTCCACCAGCCTTCAACTCGTCGGCAATGGTGAACTGGGTGCACTTGGCAAACAATGCCAAGTCTTGGGATAGGATCTGAGCCACAGGCCCTCGGGGATTGGGAAATGGCGACGGGTGGTTGTCCCATCGTCATGCCAGGAAACGGCTTATATTAATTCCTTGGCCCTAAAACGACAAGCATTTCTTATCTCCACTGGAACTTTACTCGTTGAGGGATAATGTTGCAAGAGTTTGGCCACCAAGGGTTTACGGTGCAGGGCATCGATGTCGTGCGGTCGGAGGGTCCGGAAACGTCCTATCCTCACAGCCTATGAGCTTTCGAATCCTTCCCGTGAGAACCGTGGTCGGTCTCGCCCTCCTTCTCGGGCCTGAGGCAGTTCCGCTTCCAGCCCAGCAACCCGGACGGTGGGAGGTGCCGGGCCTCGACTTTCGACCAAATGGTGCGTGGCGAGGTCGAGGGCAACGCGTGCGTGAGGCGCGTGCCATGTTGCTCCGTTCCCGGGATTTCCGTTCTTTGAATGCTGCTTCCGGCACCGTCCTTTTCCAACGAGCTGCTGGTGTACCCTCCGGGGTTGCGGTCACCGGCGAATTCTTCGTCCCAGTCGTTCTGATCGGGTACAGTGATGTCCCCGTTCAGTTCACGGCCCCCGAGTTCACCGACGCCTTGTTCGCCGAGTCCCCCGTGGGGAGTGCTTACTCTCTCACGTCATTCTATCAGGAGTTGTCACACAATCGAATCAGCATGAGCGGCCGTATCTTCGCGCCGGTTCTGGCCGATACGACGGCAGGGTTCTACGAAGACGGCTGCAATGGGTTGACGATTCCTGGAGCGACGAGCTGCCCGGCTCGCCCCCAGAGTCGTCTTGGTCTTCTCCTCACCTCGGTTCTCGACAAGCTGTCCAACGCGCCGGGTGGTGATACCCTCTGGGCCCAGTTCGATAGTGATGGACCGGATGGGATCCCCAACTCCGGTGATGACGATGGCGTGGTGGACTTTGTCACGTTTCTTCAGCCCAATCGCGGTGGCGAGTGCCGCAATGGAGCGACGGGGATTTGGGCCCATCGCTGGCAGATTGCCGGGGTCACCCGTGGGTCGGCCTACGTGACAAAGACGCCCCGGCGGGATCTGGCGGGGCAGGCGATTCCGGGCCAATTCCTTCTCGTGGATGACTACACCATGCAGAGTCAGGTTGGCGGGCAGACGGGGTGCGACCCCGAACGGATCCTTCCCGTCGGCACGATTGCCCATGAAACCGGGCATGCTTTTGGTCTGCCCGATCTCTATGACCTGACCAGTGCCACAAGCGGTATCGGAGAGTGGGGGCTCATGGGAAGTGGAAACTTTAGCCGAGCCTATAGTCCCTCGACCTACGAGGCGTGGTCATTGATGCAACTGGGATGGATCACGGTGGCGCCCCTCAGTGAAGACGCGATCATCGTAACGGGACCACGCCAATTGACCGATACCATCTTTCTTGCCCAGGCCACCGACCCCAATACTCATCTCCTCATTGAGAACCGTCAGGCGGTCCAATCAGATACCGCTCAGATGAACCCCACCTACTCGAAGGCGA
>JAJCZW010000223.1 GCA_029262155.1 Gemmatimonadota bacterium | reverse complement strand
GAAGCGCTCGTCAACCACCGCGCCGGCCTTGTCGCGCTGGGAGAAGAAGTACCGGTTGAAATTGTTGTACCCGGGGTTCCCAGTATTCGGAATGTAGAGGTAGGCGAGCTTGCCCCCCGAGAGGGAGTCGACCGTCCGCCGGTTGTGGTCGATCCAGGCGAGGTGGCGAAGCGGGACCTCGTTGGCGGTTGGCACCACGGTTACGTCGCGGGCCCCGGCACCGTCGGCCGAAGGGCCAACTCTGAGCACCACCTGCTTACCGGCGGTTCCCGCGAGCGCCGCGTGCACATTCCGGGCGGCGGTGAGCGGCACGCCGTCAATCGCCAGCAGGTATTCTCCCGCCTGCACATTGACCCCCGGTTGGGTCAGGGGCGCCCGCGTCGCGGGGTTCCAGTTCTCCCCAGCCAGCACTCTGGCGAACTGCCAGTGACCATTGGCTATCCGGTAATCGGCGCCCAGCAACCCCCCTCGCGGTGCCGGGTCGGGAGCGGTGTTCACTCCGCCTGTCCGGTGATGGCCCACCGTCAGATTCCCCATCGACTCGGCGAAGAGGTAGTTGAGATCGGCCCGGCTGCCGAGTCCGGGGAGGAACCGGCTGTAGAACCGTTGGGTGGCGTCGAGATCGAGGCCATGGAAGTTTGGGTCGTAAAAGAAGGCCCGCTGCATCCGAAAACCTTCGCGGTACATCTGGGCCCATTCGGCCAACGGATCGATCTCGACCTGGATGTTGCTTGTGGCGAGCGCCCCATCGCCGGCTTTGACAGGCTTGTCGATGGCGGTGATCGCCCAGTTGGGCCCCTTACGATAGAGCAGTTTGGCCCCGTCACGTGAGACATCGAACGAGGTAATCCCCGAGATCAACTCTGTGGCCTTACGCTCGCTCAGATCGAACCGGTGAAGGGTGACCGAGGGTTGGGTGTTGGCACTCTGGGAGACCGGGACGATGGAGACATCGGCCAAAACGACGACACCGGCCTTACCGGCGCTCACAGCGGCATAGTTCTTGGCATCCACCGGCATCGGGATGGTGCGCTGGTCGATCGCATCGAAGTCGATCGTCACGACGCTGTCGGCCCCAGCCTTCGCCTTGGTGCTGTCGGCCTTCGGCGCCTCCTCATCGCTTTCGGGCTCCAGCGGCGAGGGCAGGTCGTGCCGCAACACGATGGCATAGAGGTTCCGGGTGACCGGATGGTCGAAGGTCGTCATACTGAAGTCGTTGGACGGCCCGGCATCGGTGCTGGCGACGAACCAGAGATATTTGCCGCTCGCGTCGAACACCGGACTGGTCGCGTCACTCATCCCGTCGGTAACCTGCCGTGCGGTGCCGGTGGTCCGGTCCCAGACGAAGACGGCCGACAGGGTGTTGTCGATCTGCCTGGAGTAGGTGATCCACCTGGAATCCTTCGACCACGACAGCGGGAACCCACCCCGGCCCCACGGATTGGTGTCGACTAACTTCCGATTCCCGCTCTCCACCTCGACGGTCCAGATCTCGCCCCGCGAGCTGCTGTAGCCGATGTACTTACCATCTGGCGACCACGCCGGAGCGTAGTAGAAGTTGTCACCGCCGCCGAGATCGATCTGACGGGGGGTACCCCGACCGTTCTGCGGCTGCAACTCAAGCTGGTACTGGCCACTCGCGTCGGTGAAGTAGGCCACCGTCTGCCCATCGGGCGACCAGATCGGGGTGCGTTCCATCACGCCGGGCGTCTTGGTGATGTTCCGAGGACCACCCTTCTTGGCCGGGACGGTGACGATCTCGCCCCGGCCCTCGAAGACCGCCCGCACTCCGGTCGGCGAAAGCGAGCCATTGGTGAGCCGCCGACCGACATTGACCCACTGGGGAACCGCCGCGGTAAGCTCGCTGTGGAGACGGATTGGAACTTGGGTGTCGCCACCACCGTTCAGGTCGTATAGCCGTATCTGCCCGAACTGCTCGTAGATGATCGCTCCCGGGCCAGCTTGGGCAGCTTTGATGTCGAGGCCGGTGTTGTTAATCCGTCGTACGACCTGCTTCCGGGCGAGGTCGTAGGCGAAGAGCGTGGTGCGGCCTTCGCGATCGGAGAGGAAGAAGACGGTGTCCCCAACCCACATCGGCGCGATATCGTTGGAGTTGTCGCGGGGAAGCTTCTCAATCTCGGCATCGTCGAGGTCGGCGATCAAGATCGGTGTCGTCCGCCCGCCGCGATACAACTTCCACTCGGCGTTGGCTGAAAGGATCGGCATGTAGGCCAGCCGCTCGCCGTTAGGGGAGAACGAGGCGGCCAAGCCGTTTCTCGGGAGATCGACCGCGGTAGCCGTGACCTCGCCGACACCTTGGGCATAGAGGCGGAACGGGAGGCCGTTGTAGACCTCATTGTCGCGGAGCGACCCGAAGAGGACCTTGCCATCCGGTGTCCAGCCGACCGTAATGTCTTGCGTCGGATGCCAGGTGATGCGGGTCGGCGTACCTCCGTCAACCGAGACGACAAAGACGTCGGTGTTGTTGTCGCGGGTCGCAGTATAGGCGACTAAACGACCATCGGGTGAGAACCTGCACCTGCCGGCGTCGGCCGTGGCGGTCAATCGGCGGGCGTCGCCTCCACTCCGTGGCACCAGCCAGATGTCTCCGGCAAACTCGAAACAGATCTGGGTGGCGCTGAGCCCGGGGTCGCGCAAAAGAAGCGGTGCGTTATTCTGGCCGACGGCAACAGGCGGGGAGACGGCGAGGCCCAAGAACAGGGCAAGACTGCTGAAGATGCCACGGTAGGTCATGCTAACGACTCCGATGAAGTGGCTGATGGACTTCAAGCGGGCAGCGATTCGAAGGTACAGTGTTATCTGAGAGGTTGCTAGAGAGTACGGCTCAACGGGTACCAGGGTTTCAGTGGCTTCGGAGGTCGGACCCCATGCAGCTGAGATGTGATTCCGATAGGGCTACGAAGGAGGTTCCAAAACGAGGTGATGGCACTGTGCGGTGGATGGAAGTGTCACTGGAACCAGGTCTGGCATTGGGAGGCCAAGGTGTGTTATGCAGTTGCAGCCTTACCGAATCAGGCTGCGAGGAGTACGATATTATCGATGCGACTGCGAGGGGGTGGGCTCCTTGCAGGTCCAAGGCCGCCATGACCCTTTCCATTCCACTGCCCGACGCCGCCGCCCGCCGCGTGCTCGAGAAGAACGCCGAGTTGTACAAGCGCCTCACCTAGTGCGCCATCTGGCTCTGGGCGAGGTCCTATTCCTGCATCAAGAGATCATTGCCACCTCCGGTGGGGCCACCAGCCTTCGGGACCTTGGGCCCCTCGAAGCCGCCATGGCGCAGCCACGGATGACCTTTGATGACGCCAACCTCTATCCTGACCTGGTAGACAAGGCCGCCACGCTGGCCTATGGCCTTATCAACAATCACCCGTTTGTCGACGGCAACAATCGCGCTGGGCACGCCGCCTTGGAGATCTTCCTCCTGCTGAACGGACATGAGTTGACCGCCATCGTCGAGTCGGCAGAAGCCGCCATCCTCGGCGTCGCTTCCGGGACTTGGGAACGCGGGCGGTTCGCTACTTGGGTGAGAACTCACGGTAGGAACCGGGGTTCCTGACGGGCTGGCTCACTGGCGTTATGCTGCCCAGATCTGCGCCGAAACAGACACCAAGATTCAGAACCGGATCTACGCCATTCGAGTGCAATCCGGAGACGCCGAAGGATGGTTAGAACTTGATACCGGCGCAGGTCAGACCTCCATCTCGGCTCAGAGCCCGCTGGTCACGGGATTGCAGCTGGAAGCTGGAGGGGCCACGATGGGGATTGGAGGCCAACGACAGCCGTATTCGATCGCACGGGAGATGACGATTGCGAATGCTGGTTTTCGGGCCACCGTCGATCCTCAGATCGTGGAGACCAGTCCGGATGGCTGTGGGGCAGACGGCCTGCTCCGACGCGACGCCTTACGCAGTTGTGTGCTCGTGCTGGGTGGAGTGTCCATCGCGATCGCGTGTGGGTGATCTCTGACAGCAGCATAACCTAGCGACTGGCTCAAACGCTGTCTTGCTGGTGGGCGTCCACCCTCCTGCTGAGCGTGCCTCTGCTTGCATGCGGGGAACCCGAGGGGTCGGGCGAAGCCGTACTGGCAGAGTTCGCGGGGAAAGGTTATGCTGTCCTGGAAGGCGACGATGCGGACGTCGCCCTTTCCACCTCTCGACCCGATACGGCCGCGCTACCACGAGTTGTTCCCCAGCCGGACCGCTCGCGGGCGGGGCACTGCTGGGCAAGCAGTTCATGGGCCTGGAGACTGCGGAGGGACGATCGTGAGGGTTGCAGCCATCAGCATCCGCCGGTCAGAGCGGTGATCGAGGTCGTGCGCAGGAAGCGGTCGACCGCCAGCGACAGCGTATGGCACCGATGGCACGAGGGGCCGGGTTCACGATGAAGGCAGTTCCCCTCACCCAGCATGCAATTTCTCGAGCGGATGGTCTCGAACGATTCGAGCACATCCGCGAGACTGAGCGAGTGCGGAGAGAGGTGAAGCCGAAAACCGCCGCGGGGACCACGCGTCGAGTCGAGGATCCCGGCCTTCGCCAGGGTGTGCAGGATCTTGGTCAGATAATTCCTCGGCATCCCCGTATCACGCGCGATCCGCGAGGCAGTGAGGTTGCCGTCCGTCCGCTCCTTCGCTTCGGCAAGATAGGCTACAGCGCGGATGGCGTACTGTCCGGTGTGCGTCATCATGCTCGACCTCGAGCCGCTCGCCACACATGGAGTTCGCCTCGGCCACCCCGGGCCCCGGGATCGTGGCCCGGTATTGTGCTCCTCGCGACCGGAGGAGTTCCTCGGTGAGAGCCGTACCATCCGACGTGAGAGCCACCTGGTCGAGCGCCCCGCTCTCGGAGTTGGCGCTGGTCGGTGAAATCGAGATGCTGCTCCAGGGTCACAGCGAACTCGACGCGCTGGACGGTGCCCTTGAACATCTGAGGGAACGCTGCGGCGCGGAGGTGAGTGAGCTCTTCCTGGCTACCCCCGATGAGCGCGAAGTCTTCCTCGTTTCGCACCAGGGGTCCGATCTCGATGCGTTCTGCCGGCGGGATCGCTTCGGTGCCGGAGAGGGGTTCCCCGGGATGGTGTTGTCCTCTCAGACGTCGCTCATCACCGAGCAACTCCCAGCGGAACAGAATTTTCTGCGGTCCCGTGTGAAAGCCCTGGGATACACCATTGTGCTCTGCACGCCCCTGGGTCCCGGCACCGATGTCTCCGGGAGCCTTCTCCTGGCCTGGAAGAATCCACCCCGGGAGATGGCGAGTGCCCTCCGCTTGGCGGCCCTCGCTGCCGTGCCGATCGGGACGGCGATCGATCTGATGCGAGCGCACCTCCGCATGCACCAACTGCAGCACCTCGCGACCCACAGCGGTGCACCGATGGAGGGGAACAGGCACCCGCACCTTCAGTTCACCAATCCGGAAGCGCACCCGCCGGGGTGTCCGGCGCGAGGTACGAGCCGCATACAGGTGCTCGGAGGGAGAATGGGTTGGCCGACCTACTGCCGGGAGGCTGGCTGCACGGCGTCGGCCCGCTACTGCGTTCCGCTCCTGCGAGGCGCCCAGGTGTGGGCCGTGGCCACGGTGGCGTTTCGGGCTCGGCCACCGATACCCCACACCCGACATTTGCCTGCGGCACTCTGGCTCACCGAGGATCTGGCCCCATCCGACACCCCCAGCGCCGTACCCATCAGTGGTACTGCGGTGCGCTCGAACACCGAGGCACGGCTCAGCATCCGCTGTTTCGGAGGCTTCGCCGTCTCGCTCAACGGCCAACCCGTCGAGCGCTCGCGCATGCGTCGACAGAAAGCCCGTGAACTGCTCGCGCTCCTGGTCGCCGCGTCCGGCCGACCAAGATCCCTCAAGTACCTGGCGCAGCAGCTCTGGCCCAATGTCCCCATCCAACGTGCCCGCAATCGCTTCCATGTTACGCTCTCTGCCCTGCGGAGCGCGATCGAGTCGGATGATGCTCGCGGCGCGCTCCACATCCAACGTGATGGGCAGCGCTACTCCCTGGATCCGGACTCGCCGGTGTTCGTCGACCTCTGGCACTTTCACCGGCTCATCCGGGAGGCCGCGGCAGCAGGGCGGTCCATCGAGCGTGCACTCGCCCTCCTCGAAGAAGCCCTGTCCCTGTATTCCGGGGAGCTCTTTGCGGGCGAATTTACGGCAGAGTGGCACGACGGCGTCGTCCGCCATGCCCGAGACCAAGCGTTGCAGGCGGTGGCAGACCTCGCCGAAGCGAGGCTCAGGTGTGGCCAGGTGTCGCAAGCCCTGGCCGTCCTCAGGCGTGCGGACGAGATCGCTTGCCGCGGGGCCCCCGACGATGCTCGGCTGCTCCTGCTCCGGTCCGCATGCATGCAGCGACAAACTCCGTTGGTGGATCGCCTCCCCCCGGCGTCACAAGCGTAGGATCGAATCATCCCGGACCCCCGGTACCGCCGATGCCGGTCTCCGACTTGCGCGTGGCTTCGGGAAGCGCACGTCGCATCATTGGCGTCGGTCACGCCGGAGATCCGCCGAGACGGCGAACGCTCCTAGCAGGTTGCCACCGATGCGGCGGCCTCGGAACGGAGGTGAGACAGGCCAACTTCATCACGTCAGCGATTGCGCACCGGCCGACGTTCCGGCCACCAGGACCTCCTGCCGCACCCCAGCCGCTCCAGGTTTGTCATTCACCGCGCGTCTGTTCGGCCACCCGCCCGTCTTCGCGCGATTCACCGGTGTACTTCAGCACCCAGACGAGCGAGAGACCAAACAAGGCGAGCACGATGAAGGTGACGAAGCCCAGGGGATACCCCCTGGCGCCGTGCTGCAGCACGGCAAACCCCATAATGGGCGGGATGACGAATCCCCCGAAGGCCCCGAGTCCGCCCACCCACCCAGCGGCCCCGCCCACCGCTTCGGGCACCTCCTGAGGCACCATCTTGAATACGGCGGCCGAGCAGATCCCCATCCCCACGGCCATCAGCAGTACCGCCGGAACTGCAACCTCAAACTGGTCGGTCAAGGTCAGGAGCGCCGCACCGTTGAGCATGATCAGCAGCGCCAGTATGGCCGTGTTTTCTCCCCCTTGCCGCAATTGATCGGACAGCGTGCCGCCGAGGATTCGGATCGCCGAGGAGAGCACGGCGAAAAGGCCCGTTAGGAGTCCCGCACCCAACGGCCCCACACCAAAGAACGAGGTCCAGTAGGTCGGCAGCCAGGCGGTGAGGGCCACGAAACCGCCGAATGAAATGAAGTACACGCAAACGAGCACCCAAGTCCGCCACTTACGCGCCGAGATGAGCAGGCCTCCGCTGAGGCTGGCCGACGGAAACAGCTCCTGCCCCAGCTCGGCGGCTCGACGCCTGGCCGCCGCCGGGCCCACTCCCCGCTTTCGAAGCTGGAAATACCAGGCATTCCGCCCTCTGAAGCCGTAGATAACTGTACCGACCACCAGAATGGCCAGCCAAACCACATAGGTACCGGACAGGCCCCACCCGACCAGGATGAACGGGAGCACCATGGAGAAGATGCCGGGGGCCAGGTTGCCGACTCCGGCATAGATCGCCAAGGCCTGGCCCTGCCGGGCGCGGGGAAACCAATACGAGACCTGGCTGACGCCGACCGCGAAGACGGCGATGCCGCAGCCAGACAACAGACCGAGAGCCAGCAACAGGGGATAGGTACCCTCGCCCAGCCGGTCCGGATACAGCAGCGTGGCCACCGCAGTCAACCCGAGCATTCCGATGATAGAGAGTGTGAGGAGCACCAGGAATGGCCGACGCCCACCGGTGGTGTCGACCCAGGCTGAGAACGGTATCCGCAACAGCGAACCGGAGAGGGCCGGCATGGCCACCAGGAAACCGACTTGCGTCGGCCCCAGGCCCATAACCGTTCTGAAGCTCTCGGCGGTCACGCTGAAGAGCGCCACGGCGGCGAAGCCGACGAAGAACCCCAGGGTGGCACTGAAGAGTGCCTCACGCGGAGTGCCCTCAAGCGCGGGGCCGATGCGATTGCGATCACCGCCCGCTGCGCTACTCACGTCCGCCGGATCCAAGCCTCCGGACCGTGAACCAACGCTGGGATCAACGGGACCGGAGGGCATGGCGAGGGAAAACCGGGTCTCAGTTGTTCCGCGGCTGCGTGGGGCTCCACGCCGTCCCGGGGTCTCGTATGGCACGCCGATCCCAGTTCCAGATCACCTGTTGGTAGGGTCGTGCGATGTAATTCAACGGCGCCACGAAGAAGTGAATCAGGCGAGTGAAGGGGATGATCAGGACGATCGTGAACGCGCCCACGATGTGGGCCTTGATCACCCACGGCAGCGCGAACACGGCAGTCGTCTCCGGAGAGAGTTTGACGAGCGACCACAGGTACGGCGATAGGTCGGACGCAAACCACGACGCACCCCACCGATACCCCAACGCAATCCAGAGCCCGAACACGACCTGGGCCAGAAGGAGGCCCTCGAGCACGATGTCCATGCCGGTCGTCACGGCGCGAACGCGGGGGGTCGTGAATCGGCGGTACATAAGCGCCGCAAGGCCGATGAGCACCGTCAGGCCGAAGGTGAAGGCCGTCACTTCCAGGATGAGCAGCCGCACCGGTATGCTATTCCAGGCCAGGGTCGCCCTGGGGACGAGAAATGTGGTCAGGTGGCCGAAAAACACGACCAGGATTCCTATGTGGAAGGGCACCGAACCCCAGAAGAGTTCCTTCCCTTCGAGAAACTGCGAAGAGAGTGAGGAAACCGTGAAGCCCTTGCGGCGGTAACGATAGACGATACCCACCGTGCACACGATGAACGCCATGTAGGGCAAGCCGACGAAGAGAAAAAGGTTCAACACGTTGGCATTCCTTTCACTTCTCCCGAACGGGTCGGCAGGCCATCGCTGGATTCAATCTCCAGTTCGCGTCCGATGGCATTCAGGAAGTCGTTGTCCTGCTCCGGCGGCACCCAATCGGTGAGAGTGAAGTCCGCCTTGAGCACCGCAATCACCGCACGCAGCGGCTCGCGGAAGATGTTGCGGCGTTTGGCAGACGAAGCGATCAGCGTTCGGTAGTGCTTCTCGTAGAGGCCGTCGCGTTGTTCGCTCCGTTGTGGCTCGAACTCGGAGACCATCCGCTCCAGTGCGGGATACAGGATTTCCTGGGTGAATTCTGCCGCGAGTTCGCGATCCTCCCACCGCGCCATGAGGCGGAGGACGTTGGGAAGGTGGTCGGGCAGCTCGTCGCCGCAGTTGATCCCCACGGTGGCGTGCTCCCGGCTCAGGTTCACCAACACCTCGCCTCGCTTGTAGTCGTCTCCAAACATCACGTAGCCCACCCCAAGGGTGGTGATGGCTTGAACGTCAAAGCTGCGCGTGAACACTTCCTGGATTTCATCCAACGACTCGGGAGAAAGGTCCTCATCCTTCGTAGGGAGGCCCTGCGCGAACTTCTCGATCTCGGCGGCGGCGATGGGGTACTGATCGACCAGGACGTTGTAGCTGGCCTGAACCCAGCGTGCGTAGTCGCGGCGAGGGTAGTCGAAGAGCTTGGCCAGGTGTTCGTAATGACTCTGCGGATGCATCGTCACGGCCCCCGCTTTGCGGTGCCGGCCTTGAACCCGAAACCGGTGTTGCCCTTCACGTCGCCGGCGAACTCCATCAGCTCAATGGCCTGTTCGCGGTGGGCGGCCGGGATCACGAATCGGTCATCGAACTTGGCCAGGGAGGTCAGGTAGTAGATGTCGTCAGCGGTCTGTGGAGTCAGGTCGGTGCTCTCCAGCGCCGCGGCAACCGCTTCCGGTTGCACGTCGCCTACGGTGACCTGACGGCGGTGCAGCCGCACCGCCATGAGCTTCTTGAGCCGGTCGGCCACCTCCTTGGTGTCCCCGGCACTGAACAGGTTTGCCATGTATTGGAGCGGGAACCTGGCATCGTCGATGGTCCCGAACATCGACTTGGTGGTGGTATCGTACAGCCAGTTATCCGGCCAGTACTTCGCGGTCTCGTTCATCTTCTCCGCCTGGGTGCTGTTGTCGACGCTCTTCACCGATGCCATGACGGGCAGGAGCGGTGGGACGTAAAAGAGCATTGGCAGGGTGCGGAACTCGGGGTGGAGCGGCAGCGCGAGCTTCCAGGTTTTCACGAAGCGAAAGACCGGAGACTTCTGCGCGGCATCGATGGTGGAGTCGGCCACGCCGTTGGCCTTCGCTGCGGCGATGACGTCCGGATCGAACGGGTCGAGGATCATGTCCATCTGACGACCCACGACCTCGGTGTCGTCTGCGGAGGCCGCTCGCTCGATCTGATCGGCGTCGTAGAGAAGCACGCCGAGATACCGGATCCTGCCAACACAGGAATGCATGCAGGCCGGAGCGTGCCCCGCCTCAATGCGCGGGTAGCAAAGGATGCATTTCTCCGACTTGCCGGTGCTCCAGTTGTAGTATGCCTTCTTGTAGGGACATGCCGTGACACACATGCGCCAGCCCCGGCACACAGACTGATTGATGAGCACGATGCCGTCCTCACCCCGCTTGTAGATGGCCCCCGATGGGCAGGAGGCAACGCAGGCCGGATTCAGACAGTGGTTGCAGATCCGTGGCAGATAGAAGAATGCCATCCGCTCAAGGTCGAACATGGCATCGCGCTCGGCCGGCGTGAGGTTCTCCAAGTTAGGATCATTGCGGGCGTAGTCCGGCGAACCGCTCAGGTCGTCGTCCCAGTTGGGCCCCATCTTGATATCCATGGGCTCGCCGGTGATCATCGAAATCGGCCGCGCCGTGGGCTGGTCGTCACCCGCCGGGGACTCGATGAGATTCAGATACTTATAGGTGAACGGCTCGTAGTAGTCGTCGATGACCGGCAGATGGGGATTGTGGAAGATATTGCCCAGGCCCTTGGCCTTGCCGGCCCCCTTCAGTTGGATGCCGTCCCCATCCTTCTCCCAGCCACCCTTGTAGATATCCTGATTCTCCCACTTACTGGGATATCCGGTCCCGGGCTTGGTCTCGACGTTGTTCCACCACATGTATTCCGCGCCCTTGCGATCGGTCCAGATGTTCTTGCACGCGATCGAGCAGGTATGACAGCCGATGCACTTATCAAGGTGGAATACCATCGAGATCTGTGAGCGCACATCCATTTCAGGTCTCCTGTCGGTTTCGCAGCCTTGCGGGCATCAGAACACCACCTTGTCCATGCGCTTCAACACGACGTGCGTATCGCGGTTAGGGGCAACCGGACCCCAGTAGTTGAAGGCGAACGAGAACTGGCCGTATCCGCCGGCGAGAAAATTCGGCTTCAGGTGAATCCGGGTGAAGCTGTTGTGGCCACCCGCCCGCTTCCCTCCGCGGACCTGGGACTTGGGGATCCCCACTGTCCGTTCGGGCACGTGGTACACAATGCACACGCCCTTCGGAATCCGGGCGCTCACGCTGGCGCGGGACGCGTACACGCCGTGGTCGTTGTGGACCTCCACCCAGTCGTTGTCCTGGATTCCCAGCTCGGCCGCATCCACCTCGCTCATCCATACCGGTTCGCACCCCCTGGAAAGGGTGAGCATGCGGTGGTTCTCCATGTACGTAGAGTGGATGTGCCACTTGCCATGCGGGGTGAGGCAGTTGAGCACCCTCGCCTCACCGCGCTCCAGCGTCGTCTTCAGGTCGCCGTAGGCCGCCGGTTTCGGCGACGGCTTGTACGTGGGGAGGTTCTCCCCGAAGGCCAGGTACATCTCGTGGTCGAGATAGAAGTGCTGACGACCGGTGAGCGTTCTCCACGGCACGAGCTTCTCAACGTTGTACGTGTAGGCCGAGTAGGCGCGCCCCTCGTTCATGAGCCCCGACCACAAGGGCGAGGTGTTGTACCGTCGTGGCTGGGCCTGAAGATCGGCATAACGGATACGCACGTCCGCGCTACCCTCACCCAAGTCCACGAGATCGAGACCGGTGCGCTGCTCCGCGTTCTCATAGGCGCGCACGTTCAGCTTACCATTGGTAAGGGTGGACAGATGCAGCACCGCATCGGCCGCCCACTCGTCCTCCCGGAGGGACGGGAGCACATTGCCGTTCTGCCGCTCCACCGGGAAGTGATTCGACGTGATCATCTCGTCGTAGGCGTCGGCGCATTGATACGAGTTGCCGTGAGCGCCGAGGCCGGAGGTGCGGATCCGGTCGCCCAGGGTAATGTAGCGCTCGTAGAGCTTGGTGTAATCGCGCTCCACCACCGTGAGGTTGTGGGTGGTCTTCCCCGGGATAGGCTCGCATTCACCCTGGTACCAGTCCGCGATGGTCGCCTGGCTGATCTCTCCGGGAGAGTCGTGCGCAATCGCCGATGCGACGATGTCCTTGCGAACGCCGGGCAGGTACTTCGTGGCGGCCTCGGCCGTGGCCTTGGCCAGGTCCCGGAAGATGTTCCAGTCGGTCTTTGACTCCCAGACCGGAGGCACCGCGGCGGAGAGGGGGTGAATGAAGGAATGAAGGTCGGTGGTGTTGATGTCGGCCTTCTCGTACCAAGAGGCCGCCGGCAGCACGATATCGGAATAGAGAGCCGATGAGTCCATGCGGAAGTTCAGATCGACCACCAGGTCCATCTTCCCGACCGGAGCAACCTCGTGCCACTTCACTTCCTTCGTGTGTTCGTCGGAATCCACCGCGATGGCATTGGAGTGCGTCCCGAGGTAGTGCTTGAGGGCGTATTCGTGCCCTTTCATGCTCGCGAGGATTGCGTTGCCGCGCCAGATGTACCAGACCCGCGGGAAGTTCTCCGGCGCGTCGGGATCGCTCACCGCATACTGAAGGTCCCGCCGCTTTAGTTTGTCAAGCACATACTGCTTGATGCCCTCATCATCCGTGGCTCCCTGTTCCACGGCCTCCCGGCAAAGGGCGAACGTGTTCTGGTCGAACTGAGGAAAGAACGGCATCCAACCCATGCGCACCGACTTGAAGATCAGATCGGCAGTGTGCTGGCTGGTCAGATCGTTGTTTGGCACGGTGTTGTACCTGGAGAACTGGCCGTCGTAGCGGTACTGAGAAGTATTAATGTAATGCCATAGAGGCGCCTGCTGAAGCCTGGACGGCCCACTCCAGTCTTTTGCAAAGGCCAGACTGCCCCAGGAATCTGAAGGAGCGAGTTTTTCTTGTCCTACATAGTGATTGAGCCCGCCCCCATTTTTACCTACACAGCCACACATCATTAAGGCCATAGCACCGGCGCGGTACATCAGGTTTGAATGGTACCAGTGGTTTATACCGGCACCGATA
>JAJCZW010000222.1 GCA_029262155.1 Gemmatimonadota bacterium | reverse complement strand
CCCATTTGCACCAGCCCGGTCGCCACGAGGCGTCGCACCTCAAGCCGAATCTCTTCCGGGTCGATTGGTGCCGGCAGGAACTCCTCCAATATCGCGATTTCATTTTCTTCTTGGTTGGCCAACTCCACCCGGCCTCCCTTCCGAAACTGCTCGACCGATTCGCGACGCTGCTTGACGCCTTTGGCCAGGACGGCCATAACGTCGTCGTCGGTTAGCTCGCGCCCGATCTCCAAATGGCGATAACGCACCGCGGCCACGATCGAACCCAGGAGGAGCGTACGCTCCTTGGCCTGGGCCTTTCGGGCCGCGGTGAGTTCGTGCTGCAGCGAACGTTCGAGGTCAGCCACGGCCCCGGAAGGACCGGCGGTTCTTCCGCATGGCTGCATTCATCTTGCGCTTCCGCTTTTCACTCGGCTTTTCATAGTGCCGATGCTTGCGCAGGTCAGATAGAATCCCAGCCTTCTCGCACTTCTTCTTAAACCGTTTGAGTGCTCGCTCGAAACTTTCGTCATCGTGAATGACGACTTCGGACATCCAGTAATCACCCCTTCCGGCCCCGTAGGGCAAAAACGATACAGATCTTAATTTTAGCGGGCCTCTGAGCCTACGGCAAGGCCGTCACTCACCCGGGAGGCCACCCCAGCCGGCGGCCACCCAGGAGATGAAGGTGGAGGTGGAGAACCGACTGGCCTCCGTTCTCCCCGACATTGGTCACCAGCCTATATCCCGCCGCATCCAACCCCAGGTCTCGAGCGATATCCACGGCGAGGTTCACTGTCGCGAGGAGAGCATCCGATCCTTCGGGGGAACGGGTGTCGGCGATGCTATTCATATGGGTCGTCGGAACCACCAGGATATGGACCGGGGCCTGAGGGTTCAGGTCGTGAAAGGCGACGGCCTGATCGGTTTGTTTGACGATCTTCGCCGGAATCTCGCCCCGGGAAATTTGGCAGAAAAGACACTGACTCACAGGGCTCCTCCACGGCAGTTCACAATGATGGCGGCGGCCGCAAGAGCCGCCGTTTCGAACCGTAAGGTCGTAGCACCAACCCGAACAGGACAGAATCCCGCAGCCTGGAACTGAGCCCGTTCGGTGTCGGAGAGACCCCCTTCTGGCCCAATCGCGACACAGACCGTGTCACGAGGTGGAACCGTTGGTGACGGATCACCTACCATGTCCATGATCCACCTCACGCCAGAGGGGAGGGCGGCTATCGTCTCCGCCACAGGTCGGATCGGGTGTATGACTGGAACATATCTGACACCGCACTGTTTGAGGGTTTCCCGAGCGCGGGTTTGAAGCGCCGGGAGGTGCTTTTCCCGAACCCGGGACGCCACCGATTCCGATCGGGCGCACCGGATCGGAAAGAGATCGGTCACCCCGAGTTCCACCGCCTTTTCCACCAGCCAACCGAACCGGTCGCGATCCCCCACCGCGACCAGTAAGACAGTAGTCGGACCACGTGCGGCGCGTTCGAGTGACACCGGCTCAAGCCAACTTTCAGCCCCATCGATATGGAGAATGGTCTCAAGGCAATTCCCTGACCCGTCCAACGCCTGGAGCCGGGTGCCGTCGGCCACCCGCCTGACTTTGAGATGGTGTCGCTCCGTCTCGCTCAGCGGAATCCGCTCGGCATGGGAGCCTTCGGGATCGATGAGGACTCGTATCATCACGGGCAAGCCGCCACGGCCCACCATCCCTCGTCGACCGTTTCGTCGTGGACCTGTAATCCGGCTTGGTGGAGGACGGGCAGAAACAGCGACCGCTCGTCCGTCTCCATCCCAGCAAAAATGAGGACGCCCTTAGCACTGAGTGCGGCCCGCAATGGGGCCACCAGGGTGGTGTTCACACTCCGGAGAATATTGGAGACAATCAGATCGGCTGGTCCCAGTAACGGCGTGAGAATCGCGGCATCGCCATGGAGAAAGGACACTCGGTCACCGACTTTGTTGCGGACCGCGTTTTGCGTGGCCACCGGAATCGCCTCGGCGTCACACTCGATGCCGATGGCCCGACGCGCCCCGAGCAACGCAGCAGTGATGGCCACAATACCACTACCGCTCCCAACATCGAGCATGGTGGACCCAGGCTGTACCGCTCGATCCGCCAGGAAGAGTGCGCCTCGCGTCGAGCCGTGTTCTCCACTGCCAAACGCCATCTCTGGATCGATCACGAGGGGAATCGTGCCCGGTGCGGGTCGCGACGTATCCCATGACGGCAGGATCGTGATGCGACCGACCTGGCGAGGGCCTAACCCTTCCCGCCATCGTGTGCGCCAATCGACCGGTTCCTGGGGGTGGGCCGTTACGATACAGCGATCCCCAAACTGTGCCATCAAATTGCGTTCGAGAGCTGCCAGGGATTCGGGGTCGGGCGCGAAAGAGGCCAACGCACCGTCGGTGCGCTCTTCGACCCCAGCCCCGGTCTGGGACACGAGCCACGATCCCACCGTGTCCATCAGATCGGGCGGGCATCGCACTTCCACCGCCCATCCGGTCATGCGCCGAGGGCCTCCTTGATCTTGCTCCAGAACCCGGCGTGGCGTTTCGGTGGATCGCCTTCCACGGTCGCGAGTTCTTGAAACAGTTCGCGTTGTCGGTCGGTGAGACCTTCAGGCGTCCAGATATGCACTTGCACATTGAGATCGCCATTGCCGTGCTGTTGCAAACGCGGGAGGCCCTTCCCCTTGAGCCGAATAACGGTCCCCGATTGGATACCCGCCGGAATGGTGACCGATTCGTCACCCCATGGGCTGGGAACAGCCACCTCGCCGCCGAGAGCCGCCATCGAAAAGGAGACGGGCTGGTCGTACGAAAGATCATCTCCCTGGCGCTCGAATCGCTCGTCCTCCTTGACCTCGATCAGGACCACCAGGTCGCCATTCGGGCCATTTCTGGGACCGGCAGCCCCATGCCCCCGTAGCGTGATGTAGTTGTTGTTTGAGACTCCCGCCGGGATTTCCACGGGAACGGTCCGCTCGCCGCGGACGCGGCCTTCACCCCGACACACCTCACACGGCGATTGGATGACGGCCCCTTCGCCCCCACAGGTCGGACAGGGGGAGACTGAGACGAACTGTCCAAACACACTTTGCGCCGCCCGGCGGACTTCACCACTACCACCACACGTACCACAGGGCGAGGGGCGGGTCCCCTCGGCGGCACCACCTCCCCCGCAGTGATCGCACTGCAAGAGGGTCTTCAGCTTGATGGTTCGCTTGGCCCCCGTGGCGACTTCGGCGATGGAGAGGCGCACCGTTACGCGGATATCTTGCCCGCGTCGGGCTTCCTGCTGGGGCCGACCACCTCCGAAGATCGAGTCGAATCCGAAGCCCCCGAAGTCACGCATAAAGATATTGAGTGCCTCGGAGAGATCGACATGAGAGAAGCCACCACCACCCGCTGCGCCGCTTAACCCTGCCTTCCCAAATCGATCATAGGCAGCTCGTTTCTGCGGATCACGCAAGACTTCATACGCCTCGGCGATCTCCTTGAACTTGGCTTCGGCATCGGCCGACGCGTTTCGGTCAGGATGGTACTGCATCGCCGCCTTACGGTAGGCCTTCTTGATCTGCTCATCATCCGCATCGCGTGCCACACCTAGAAGTTCGTAGTACTCGCTCACTGCATTAACCCTTCCACGAGTCGGCTGGTATGCTCCACCAACCCAATGATTTTCCGATACGGCATCCGAGTGGGGCCGAGGACCCCAATGACTCCGGTGAGGTCCCCAACCCGATATGTGTTCGTCACCAACGTGAGGCCACTCAACCCAGGGTCGGTATGCTCTTCCCCAATGCTGATGGTCATACCACCGCGGCGACGCCCTTCCAGTGCCTTCCTGAGCAAATCCTGCCGTTCAGTCAGGCCCAACAGTTCCCGCATCCGCTCGTTGGACGCAAATTCTGGCTGACCAGCAAGATGCTGTGCACTTCCGAGGAGCACCGCTCCCTCTCCCGCCGTGGTGTCGAAGATGTCCTCACCTTCGGCGAGAAAGATATTCAACAGGTCCTCTCCGTCCCGGGTTTCGCTGGCATCCCGTAACCGTTCCGGGAGGGTTCGGCGAATCTCCGATAGGGTAAGCCCTGCCAAGCGTTCATTCAGGATCCGGGCTACATCGTCGATCGACTCCGGCGCAATCGACGCAGGAACTGACACGAAGATAGTCCGGACCAACCCCTTCTGGATGTTCAACACCAACAAGAGGCGGTCGCTCGCCACGGCAACCAGGTCCAGCCGCTCCAAGATTGCCTGATCGAGCGCAGGTGCCGCCGCCACACCGAGTTCATGCGTGAGCACACTCAACACCTGCGCGGCACGTCGAAGAATCTCTTCGAAGGCCGTGGTGGAGCCGCGCAACGTTTCGTGCAACTCGTGCTTCTCGCGAGCGGTCGGGGGCGAGGCCTCAATCAAGGCGTCCACGTAGGCCCGGTAGGCGAGGTCGGTCGGAATCCGACCACCGGAGGTATGGACATGAAAGAGATAACCCCTCGCTTCCAAATCACTCATCGCGGATCTGACCGTAGCCGGCGAGATCCCTAAGCCCGACCGTCGGGCGACGGTTTGACTGCCAGCTGGCTCGGCGGTCTCGATGTAGGTCTGGATCGTGGCCTCGAGTACCCGGCGTTCCCGATTCGACAGAAGGTCAACAGACATTCCCTCAATCTAGAAATCCCTGAGGGTTCCCACCAGCGCATCAAGCCGAAGCCACCCTAAAGCCGTCAGCCGGAGCCGGTCGTGCCTCGTTTCGGCCCACCCCTCCTGTCCCCACTGCATCGCCGTCTGGCTGGGAACGTCCTCCACCGGAACTCCTTGTGTCGTTCTGAGCCCGAGGTAGAGTTCCTCCAAACGAATCTGGGCGGCGGTGAGGTGTTCCTCACCCTCGATGGTCGACTGGGACAGCGCCACCCGTTGTCGATAGTCTTCCCAGTGACGCACATTCCACATTCTGCGCTCCTGGGTGGCGCTGTGAGCCGACGGGCCAATCCCGAGATAGGATGCCCGACGCCAATAGGCGAGGTTATGCCGCGACTCGGCACCTGGCCGGGCAGCGTTTGATACCTCGTAGTGATGCCAGCCGCGTGCAACGATCATCTCGTGAGCCTCAAGAAACTCATCTGCCGCACGGCTTTCAGGGGCCAATCTGACGGCCCCGCGATCGACCCACTTTCCGAGAGGGGTGTGCGGTTCTACCGTCAAGGCATACAGGGAGAGATGGTCAGGCTCGAGTGCGAAGGCCATCCTGAGATCGCGCGACCAATCGCGAGGTATCGCCTCAGGTAGTCCGAAGATCAGATCAAGTGACACGTTCGCGATACCAACCCTCTTGAGCGTCGTGACCGCCCGCCCGATCTGATCGCCCCCGTGGGTGCGATGCATCCATGTCAGGGCACCCGGATCGAACGATTGTGCGCCTAAGGACACCCGATTGACACCCAGTTGCCGCCATTGTTCTGCGTTTGCGGTGGTCACATCCTCTGGGTTGGCTTCGAGTGTAATCTCCACATCGGCTGTGACTGCACGGTTGGCTCTGATCTGAGTGAGAAGCCCCGTGAGGGCTTCTGGGGAGAGGCTCGACGGAGTCCCCCCACCGAGGTAGATCGTGCGGAGTGTGGTGCCCTCCCAAGGCCACTCTCGATTACGCACCTCCCATTCTTGGAGAAGCGCCGTTTGGAAGGCACCGGACGGAACCGTGCGGCGAACGGCAATTGCGAAGTCGCAGTAACTACACCGCCGGGCACAAAATGGGATATGGAGATAGAGATGCACCGGGGAAAGATAGAGCCGCGCACTCAGGCACGGGCATATCGCGTTCCCGACACTTGCCGCACAAAACCCTCCAACTCGAGTAATCCGAGTCTGGGAAGCAACCGTTCCATCGGGAGGTCGACCGATTTGGCCAACAGATCAGGTAGCATTGGGGACTCCCCGAGCGCATCCACAATGCGACGGTCCTCCTCTGCAAGCGAGGCGGTGGACTTGGCGGGGGACGCAATCTCGAGGCGGTTGCCGGGTTCCGGTCGGGAAGGATCGGGATAGAACGCGAGCAGGTCGGCGATTTCAAGGAGTGGAGTCGCGCCATCTCGAAGGAGCCGATTGGTCCCAATAGAACTCTTGTGGGTGATCGGCCCAGGCACAGCCATGACCTCGCGCCCCTGGTTGAGAGCGGCATCGACGGTAATCAGGGCGCCGGATCCGCTGGCCGCTTCGACAACGATGGTGACCGCCGACAGTCCACTAATCAGTCGGTTTCGGCGCGGGAAGGTCCCGGCGTGCGGGCGTTCACCTGGCGGGTGTTCGGTCAGAAGCAACCCGTCTGATGCCATCCGATCATAGAGGTTACGGTTCGCGGCAGGATAGATCACGCCGAACCCATTCCCTAGCACACCGATTGTCCCACCCCCGGCATCAAGTGCCGCTCCGTGAGCAACCGCATCAATGCCTCGCGCCATGCCACTGACCACCACGAGGCCAGCACGGGCAGCTCCGGTCGCTGTCGCCCGGGCGACCTCCGCACCATAGGCTGTGTGGTCCCGTGACCCGACGATAGCGACCGCTGACAACGGTAGCATGTTCACGTCGCCCAGAGCGAAGAGAAGCGTGGGGGGGTGCGGGATGGTCGTGAGCGCCGTTGGGAACGAGCGATCACCAGGCACCAGGAGTTCCCCACCCCATCGGTCTACCGCTTCCAGCACGCGGAGCCCTTCTTCGGGATCAGCACGTCGGATGGCGAAAGAAGCCGCCCGTGAGATGCCGGGAAGTGATGTTAGGAGGGCGACCGGTGCCCGGAGAACACCGAGGGGTGTTTCACAGGCGCTAAGAAGAGTGGCGAGTCGGACAGGGCCAATGCCAGGTACGAGGCAGAGGGCGACATACGCGGCCAGTGAATCAGGGGTCGGCCGGGGCCTGGAGGGCCGCTCGGGTGGAATCATCGCCATCGTCTACCTCTGCCTCCTGTCGCTCTCGCTCTACAAGGCTCCACAGCGCTTCCATCAGATCGTCGAGCCCATGGCCTGCTACGCTGGAAACCGTATGGACCCCGACAGCATCGGGTGCTTCACACTCGGGCGGGCCTGCTCCATCCGGCTGAAGATCCGACTTCGTCAACACGACGATGTGCTGCTTCCCTGCGAGGACTTCGCTGTACTGTTCCACCTCGCGGCGGAGCAGGTGATACGTCTCGCGAGGATCGTCCGCATCCATCGGGACCAGGAATGCCAGGATACGGGTCCGCTCCACATGCCGTAGAAACTGAAGGCCAAGGCCCTTCCCCTCGTGCGCCCCCTCGATAATCCCTGGGATATCTGCCACGACAAACGATCGACTCCCGCTTAAGCCAACGACACCGAGATTGGGCTCGAGTGTGGTGAACGGATAGTCAGCCACCTTCGGCCTCGCCGCCGACACAACCGAAAGCAATGTGCTCTTTCCAGCGTTCGGCTCTCCCACCAACCCAACGTCCGCAATCAGTTTGAGGACCAGTTCAATCTCGCGTTCTTCCCCTTCCTCTCCTGGTTCCCACTCCCGTGGCGCTTGGTGTGTGGGGGTGGCAAACTGGGCGTTCCCTCGCCCTCCTCGACCACCGCGGGCCACCCGGAGTGTGTCTCCCACCCGGAGGATCTCGCCGAGGACCTCCCCCGACTTCGCGTCCTTGACTACCGTGCCAAGGGGGACGGGAAGACTGACGTCAGCCGAGGACCTTCCGGTCATCTTCTTGCCCTTACCGTGTACCCCTCGCTCAGCCTCCCATCGGTTCTTATAGCGGTAGTCAAGGAGGGTGGCGAGGTTAGAGTCAGCGATAACAAAGATGCTCCCGCCGCGCCCTCCATCTCCGCCGTCTGGCCCTCCCTTGGGCTTGAACTTGAACCGGGCAAAGGAGCAGACACCGGATCCGCCTGTCCCGGCCGACACCTTGATCACGGCTCGATCGATGAAGCTCACGAGGCCTGCTCCCAGGAGGCCCGCACCCGAATCCATATGGTGGCGAGCTGCTCACGCTCACTCCCTGAGCGGACGTCAGCCCCAATGGTAATCGCCTCCTCCACCGCAGCAGGCGCGGCGCCGGCGTGCAACGCGCCGCGCGCGTGGGAGTGCAGCTGCCGGGGCGTATAGAGGACCGCACACTGGGCCACGGTGCAGAGTTCACGACGGGCCAGATCGAGCCCCGGCCGGCTGAGAGTTCGACCATACCCTTCGGTCACCATCCACGCATCGATCACCGGATGCAGGGCTCGAACATTCTCTCGCAGACCATCGTAGTTGGCCTGGTAGATGGTCCGACATGTGTCAATACCCCTCGCCTTCCAGGCGTCGAGGCTCCACACGTCGTCCCCCGGCTCCGTGGTGGGTACCGTCCCACTTCGATCTCTCCAGATGGCCGCCCCAACCAGCGCTCGCGGATACCCGACCATCAGGATCGACTGCAACAACAATTCGTCAGCCCAGAGGTCGACACCATCTTGTAGCGCGAGGTGATCGGCGGCCGCCACGATCCGCGAGTCTTCTCCCCCTGCAATCGCAGCTGCAAACGATATCAGCGCGGCGGTACCGGCATCCAGCGGAGCCGACACCGTCACAGTAGTCGATCGATCCCGGGGGACGTCACCATTTGCCTCTGTCATGGATCGAAAGTCTGCAGGTCACCGACAGCACATGTTTCGCCCACCACCGCCTCACGTGTGCTACAAATAGGCACAGCGGTATACTCGGCCAGCTGTCCCTCGGGGTAGTCTGTCCCCAAGAGACTCTCCAGTACGCCGGCCAGGGCGATGGGTGCGACCGCCGCGTCACCATCTTCGACCTTGAGGGCAATCCCTAGCCCTTGTTTGATAATGGAGGCCGAATAGATCCCTTCCGCGCCGACCTTGACGATCACGTCGCCTGGCAAGGCACGCATCACCTTGGTATCGAATCGCTCCGTGCCCGCCACCAACTCTGGGTAGGTGAGCATCGCACGGCGAAGGGCCGAGGCAGCCTCACCCTCATCAACCCCCAATCGGGCATAGGCGAGCGCCATCGAGCGAAGTGGAAGGAGATAACAAATGGTAGTGCACCCGTCGACCGCGAGACCGATCTCATCTGGGGAGAGTTGGGTCCACTCGGCGACCGAGGTGAGGAGCCGTTGCTGCACCGGATGCTCGACATCGGTGTACTCGTGCAGCGGCCATCCGTGATGCTGCGCCAGCGCCAGCATACCGGAATGGTTCCCGGAGCAATTACTCCACAGTGGCGTAGGAGTCACCCCATCCCGCTGGACTTGGGCCGCCATGGAGGGGCCGAGTGGAAGATGAGGGCCACAGGCCAAATGCGACTCGACACAGCCAATCTTGGTAAGAAACCGATCGGTGACTTCGCGGTGGCGCGGTTCACTGGAATGCGAAGCGCAGGTGAGGGCGAGTTCCTCGTCTCCCAAACCGAAGGTGCTGGCCGCCCCGTCTTCGATCAACGGCATCGCCTGGAAGGGCTTAGCGGCAGACCGCCAGAAGGTTCTGAGGTCGGGGTCACCGGCCGCGGCGACGAGGTTCCCCTTTTGATCAACCACCGCAACCGAGACGCGGTGACAGGATTCGACAAAGTCACCGCGGCGCACTTCAACCCGGAAATTCGACATGGGCCGAAAGATAGTGGAGCCCGTCGGAGGAAGCGGCATCGCTCTGCTATCTTATCGTGACGCTCATCCCCAACCGGCCGGAGCCCCGTTGCGCACTACACCATCCCCAGCACCGATCGCACGGCCCCGCCTGGTCCAGATAATGGCCCGGATGCCTTCCTGCCGGGTGGCCGTGATTGGCGATGTCATGCTCGATCGCTATCTGATCGGAGAGACCGAGCGGCTCTCGCCTGAGGCCCCGGTCCCTGTCGTCAAGATTCGAGACTCTCGGGTAAGCCTCGGAGGGGCCGGCAACGTCGGGGCCAATGTGACCACCACCGGGGCCACCTGCCATCTGGTTGGATTGATTGGCGACGATGACCATGCGGTCACCATCAAGGCCGAACTCGCCGCGGCCCGACTCGACGCGACGCGCCTGGTGACCTCCCCCTCCCGTCCCACCACAACCAAAACGAGGGTGATCGCACGGGGACAGCAGGTGGTGCGGATCGACCAGGAGGTCGATCACCTGGTGGAGGGTGAGGATAGCGAGCGGCTGGTTGATGCGATGTATGACGCCTTGGCCGATGCAGACGCCCTGCTCCTCGAGGACTACAACAAGGGTGCCCTCACTCCCGACTTGATTGCGGGCACGTTGGAGGTCGCCCGTCACCGTGGCATCCCGGTGGTGGTAGACCCCAAGTTTCGTCACTTCTTTGCCTATGCGGGGGCGACCGTCTTCAAGCCGAATCGACGGGAGCTGGGGGCAGCGTTAGGGGCCGCCGTCGATCTCACGGACCATGACGCCCTGCCGACGGCACTCGATCGACTCCAAGTTGACAACCTCCTCCTGACCTTGGGTCGAGACGGGATGATCCTCGTCACCAAAGACCGAACAATCACCCGAATCCCCAGTCTCGCTCGGGAAGTGTACGACGTCTCCGGAGCCGGCGACACGGTGACGGCGTGGCTGGGCACTGCGCTGGCCGCTGGGGCCACCGTGCGTGAGGCTGCTCTCCTGGCCAACTATGCGGCAGGAGTTGAAGTCGGGAAGGCGGGGGTGGCGACGGTAACTCGGGAAGAGGTCATGGCGATTCACGAGGAACGGCACGACCATTTGGGACGACTACGGCGAGGTGGGGTGATCTGAGACTGACAGGTGTCCCAAGAGTCGTTCCGACTTGAATCCGGAGTTCTGTGCTGTCGCGCTCCCGGCTTGAAAGCCGGGCTCGGCACGCTATCTCGTGGGCTGCCCTGAAGGGCACTGACACCTGGAGTTTCTCGGAATCGAGCGTCTTTCAAGACGCGCCGCCGGAGGCGTCGAGCGTGGGCTTCAGCCCACGAATACCGATGGATAGGCCTCGCAAAGCTAGTGGCTCCTACGATGAAGCGCGGGATTGCTCCCGGCTTGAAAGCCGGGCTCGGCACGCTACCGCGTGGGCTGCCCTGAAGGGCAGGCAGCAAGAGAAGCATCTTTCAAGACGCGCCGCAACGCCAGCCGCGCTCCACCCCGACCGAATGGAGGTTGTGTTGATGGGCGATGAGGGACTTGAACCCCCGACCTCGCGCATGTGAGGCGCGCGCTCTAACCAGCTGAGCTAATCGCCCTGGAGAGGGGCTTGAGTGTAACCTGCCCGGCCCTACCCTTCAAGTCGGACGCCCCGATCAGGGCCACTACACTACTCTTTCGGAGGCTCCAGGATCTCGAACTGACGAACAGCCCGGGTCACCACTCCGTCGGCCAACTTGGCTTCTACCACGAGTTGATATCTGCCCTTCGTGAGCCGCGACAGATCGACACCAAGCGAGTTTCCCTGGACTGGAAACCACGAGGGCCGGTCGTCGGTCCAGGCAATCCGGATCGGCGTCTTCCCCACGGGCATCGGCCGGAGCGCGCCGAGGTGTTCGTTAACCGGCCGTTCGGCTTCGACGACGAGGAGGGAGAGCGCGACCGGCCCGGTTCCGAAATCGTAGGCCTCCCAGAAAATCCCTATGGTGGTCCCTTCGACGACGCGAGTGGAGGACAACGCGACCCCGATGGCATCCCGCAGGGTAACCGGGAGGGTATCGGCCTCGAGAAAGAGGATGTCGCTCATCCGCCCCGAGCCGGTGGAGAGCCGGGCGGGGTCGACCATGAATCGGGAACGGGCGAGGGATTCGGCCAGAGTATCACGCACGGCAGCGTCGACCAGCACCGGCCTCCAGGGTGCAGCACCAATCATCCTGGCGGTGCTCCCTTGGATCTGCCCGGTGGCAACGATCGGTGCGGTTTCCGGATCACGGGAGAGTGCCATCACCGCAAACGATCGGGGCCCGAAGTCCGGCGGGTCGGGCACCGGGTAGGCCGCCGCCACCAAGGTACTGTCCCCCCGGCGGAAGAGTCCCGCTTGGGAGTCTTCCAAGGTGACCATCCGGTGGACCCAGGCCGGAGCATACCGGAGGTGAGGGCGACGGTTCGTCAAGTCCCAAGTTGGACCGAGGCTCACCCGACCAAGGCCGGCATCCCACCAATCATCTGGGGCCAGTGTAAACGCCGGCCGGTTCTCATGGCCTTGTACCTGAATCCGATTGCCGCTGCCCGTGCGGGTCCACTGCACAGACCAGCCATAGCGCATGATCATTTCAGCCTGGTCTTGGGCAAACCCCAGACCGTAGGCATTGGCGGAGTTCTCTTGGAACCGACCCATGACTTGGCGAGCGTGGACTTCGGTCAGAATATCGTTGACGGTGTCACCCAGGAAGGGATCGGAGAACCAGAGAAACCGCATGTTGGTCTCCCGCCGGGCCTTACAGTCGAGGCTGAGGTACCGACCGGCGTCACCCTCATCGAGGAGCGGACTCAGATCTTCCCACACGCACTTCATCGCGGGCGACATCCGGAGATAGGCCCGATGGAAAAAGGTCGTGGCCGCGGCGAAGCGTCCCGCTGCATGGTGGGCATATCCGCGGAGTGCCTCGCACCACCAGGTACGGGCCACACAGGCTTCCGCGACGGTGGTGGCTGAATCGGCTTCGCCGGCTTCCACGTAGTAGCGTACCCGCTGGCCGGCAATCCACTCGTCACCGGGAAGTCGGTCGGCCCCGCGGGCCAGGGCGTCGAGAAAGTCGCGACGGAGCGTCACCACCTCTTCGGGCTCGCCCGGCAGGGGAACCTTGTCCCCATCATACCAGTAGCAAAAGTTCCCGATGTGGACATCGCAGCGACCGTTGTTTCCCTGGCCGACCGGGAGCTTCATCCGCCGCCGGAGTTCAAAAGAGGATTGTGCCTGCCGTGCTTCACCGTGGACATCGGAGGAGTCGAGGGTCTGGGCATCGAGCGTCCCCCCACCAAGTGCGAAGAAAGTTGCCATGGCAATCGCTGGGTACAAGTTTCGAATACGATAGGCCACGGTTTCTTCCTCTAGTGAGAGACAGCCAGCCGACCCCCGTGTGCAGTGTCGGGGTGAGGGGGGTACAAGACGGCAACTGCGGTGGGGACGCACACACGCGCCTCCCCACGCACAATACGATTGCGCAGCGGGAGACGCGTGGCTGACATCGGTCGGACATGTCACAACATATCGGTCGCCCCCTCCCACACGGAGGGGGCGGGCCGCGAAGTCACTAGCGCTTCTTGGCCGCCTTCTTCGATCGGGTGGCTTTCTTCTTGGTGGTCTTCTTGGCCCGAGTCGCCTTCTTGGCCTTGGCCCGAGTTTTGGGTTTAGCCGCACCCTTGCCAGTGTACATCTTCTTCTCGAGATCGCTCCGGATCTTCTTGGCCAGCGCCATCGTCTTCCGATAGCCAAGTTCCTTACCCGAGATGTACACCCGCTTGACGGTGCCACCCTTCTTGGGAACGTAGGCGACGGTGGCCGCTTTCCGCTCCGCGTCCCATGCAACGCCGAGGATGCCGTGCTTGTTGCGTGGCCGGGAGACCACCATGCGATCGGTTGCCGGCTTGCCGATTCGCTTCTCCGTTTGGTCGCGCCAGACCGCGGCAGCCTTGAGTGCCGCCCGCTTTCCACGCTTACCGTCGGCAAACCACTTGCTATGCAACTTGCCCTTCCACGCAATCCGCACGAACCACCCATAGTTATTTTTCGACGGTTGATCGATCCGGCTGATGCCCTTCCATCGAAATGCCAAGGTGCTTCCTCCTTCATGAGGTTGGGTTGTCCTGCGGGGGAGTCAACTGCCCGTGCAGTGAATATAGCGTGAGATGTGAGCGAACGCGATATCCTACCCGGGAAAGATCAGTACTGAGACGATCTCTGTCATGGGCCCTGTGGGACTTGAACCCACGACCGACGGATTATGAGTCCGCTGCTCTAACCAACTGAGCTAAGGGCCCGCACTGCCAATATAGACAACTCCCCAATGACGCGCCGGTCGCTCACTTCCCCTCTTGGGCGACAAACGTGCCGTACAGGGCCAGATGCGCGTCAGCCATGCGGGCACGGGTAAAACACTCGTTAACCCTATCATACCCTGCGCGACCCAGCTGCTCACGTAACGCCGCATTCCCTGCCAACCGTCGCATCGCCTGGGCCAATGCATTGACGTCCCGTATCGGCACTTCCAGTCCGGTCTTCTCCGGCACATTCACCTCGCGTACTCCACTCGGAACCGCGGTGGTGATGACGGGCCGAGCGGCGGCCATTGCTTCAAGCACCACGATTCCGAACTTCTCGTCGACAGTTGTCGAGGGGAGCACGAGAAAGTCAGCATCCGCCATCCGGCGGGGAAGATCTTCATCGGGATACTCCCCAAACCATCGAACACGGTCCTGGACTGCGAGCGCCTGGGAAAGGGTCCGCAGCCGATTCATCTCCGGACCCGATCCGACAACGTCCAAGAGAAGATCGGGAACGAGTTCAAGCGCCCGCAGAAGAATGTCCAACCCCTTCCAGCGTTCGATCGGGCCGATAAAGAGGGCTCTCGGTGGGTTCCCAGGCGGCGGTTGAGGGACCACCTCCCATCGAGAGGTATCGATGCCGAAGGGAATAACCCGTACTTTCTGTTCGAGCCCCTCCAGTTCATAACACATGGCGATGTGGGCCCGGCTGGGCACGACGATCGCACGAGCCCTCCGCAACACGAACCGGGCGAGTGGACGTTGGATGGCATGGGGATTATCGGCATGTTGGGTGACGACCAACGGTGTCCTGCCCCAAGAAAGCATCGACGCGATGTCGGCCAACGCATGGGGGTGGTGCACATGAATGATATCAGCCGAGCGCCATGCGGCCCGCAGATACCCGGGAGCAAGTTCAGCCCCGATCGCCCCGAAGGAAAACGCTCGGGTCACCCTGATGGCACTCTTCGGTCCCTGGTACCGGTCGAGGAATCGCTCCACAGCTACGACCTCGACATGATGCCCCAGTGTCCCCATCCCTTCGGCAAGGTCTTGGACCACGCGGGCCATACCCCCCGACCGGGGCCAGTAGTATTTCGCCAGATGAAGAATTCGCATTGGCTTGGAAGTTAACTACGAGGATGCGATAATACCGCACCGTGCGCGCACTCATCATGTCCCACACCGACACCGGTCCCACTGCCTCTGGAAAGCTCCGGGCATTGGCCGGCCTCGGCGTGCACCTGACCGTCGCTCAGCCAGGAGGGACAGCCGCAACCGACGCCGACGTTCGCTTTGCTCCGATCGACTGCGCTGGCGATGTGGGTGAGCCTGGGGGACTTCGGTGGAACGCTCGATCCCTCCGCCGCCTTTTGTCGGATGTCCGACCCGGGATTGTGCACATCGACGAGGAGCCTGATACGCAAGGCGCGGCGGCCATGGCGAAAGCGGCACTCCGGCTGGATATCCCGTTTATCGTGTTCAGTTGGCGGAGCCTTCCCCACAAACGAGCCCTCCTCGAACGACGCCGTTACCAGCATATCCTTCGCGACGCACGGGGCGTCATCGGCGGCAACCACCTCGCCACCGCCTTGTTACACGCCGATGCACCTACCCTCCCCAGTACCACGATTCCGCAAGAAGGTGTCCAGCTCCCTCCGGCGCCCGAACGGACGGCACGCACCCCTGAAATGCCGCTCCGCATTGGCATGATCGGGCGCTTGGTCCCGGAGCGGGGGGTCGATATGCTTTTCCGGGCCATCTCCCAAGTGTTTGGGGCTTGGACGTTAGAGATCATTGGAACCGGGCCAGAGCAAGAGGCGTTGGAGGTACTAGCTCAACGCCTTGGCCTTGCCTCGCGCCTCGAGTGGCGTGGCGGAATGGACCGCGCTACGGTCGATGCCCAATGGAGCCGCTTCGATTGCGTGGTAATGCCGACGCTGGCGACGGAAACGTGGGTGGAGCAGTTTTCCCCGATGCTGATCAGGGCGATGGCCGCCGAGGTGGCACCGATCGTAACCGAGGTGGGAGCCTTACCTGAAATCGTAGGAGATGCTGGTGTGGTGATCAACAACGAGGAAACACTCACCGCCACCCTGCAGCAGTTCCTTGCCGAACCGGCTCGTCACCATGCGCTGGGGCAGGCAGCACGTCGCCACGTTCTCCGCGAGTATCCCGATGCCGTCATCGCCGAACGCACGCTGGCCTTTT
The DNA here is from genome assembly GCA_029262155.1 of Gemmatimonadota bacterium. Taxonomy (GTDB): domain Bacteria; phylum Gemmatimonadota; class Gemmatimonadetes; order Gemmatimonadales; family GWC2-71-9; genus OFTM291. The sequence goes on along the minus strand of JAJCZW010000222.1, from coordinate 6,782 downwards.
GGCAGGCTTGCCTTGGCCATAAACCGACATCCGATGGAGAGCGGTGACTGGGCCGCCTATCACTTCCGTCGCCTCAGGCTTCTTTACTCCTCAACCCGTCGTACCACAACCCCCACCTGCCGCAACCGTTCGATGTGTTGGACCGAGAGTCGCACGTGAAGGTGCACCCCGTCGGCTTCATCCAATCGCTTGACCACATCACCTACGCGATAGAGCTCAGCAAGACGCGCCCCGTCCGGAGGCGGGAGGGTAATGGACACAAGGGGAACGCCCAAACGTAGTTGGTCGCGCATCGCCCGCTTTAGCGGTACGAGGCCATCGGTCCGCATCGTTGTTGCCAACATCGCTTCAGGGTACCGCGCAGTGGCCTCCGCCGCAAAGCTATGGGGCTCGGCAATGGCATCGCACTTGTTGAATATGTGCCACCGTTCGAGCTGATCGAGTTCGAGGTCCTCCAGCACGCCATCGACCACCTCCACCTGCTCCCGCCACCCCGGATGACTCCCATCGATAATGTGGAGCAGCAGATCGGCCTCCCGGGCCTCCTCCAACGTGGCACGGAAGCTCGCCACAAGATGGTGTGGGAGTTTCCGAATGAATCCCACGGTATCGGTGACCCGGGCACGAAGGCCTTCACCAAGATCGACCTCGCGGGTCAGGGTATCGAGCGTCGCAAAAAGACGATCCTCCACCACGATGTCATGTTCGCCGGTGAGGGCCCGCAGAATGCTCGACTTCCCGGCATTGGTGTATCCGACAAGGGCAATCGAAAGGAGATGGTCTCGCCCATCTCGCAGGCGACGACGGTGCTGTTCGACTCCGCGGAGCTTCCCCCGCAGATACCCGATCTTCCGTCGGATCATCCGGCGATCGGTTTCAAGCTGAGTTTCACCCGGCCCCCGTAGGCCAATGCCACCTCGAATCCGGGACAAGTGGGTCCACATCCGGGTGAGACGGGGCAACAGATACTGGAGCTGAGCCAGTTCGACCTGCAACCGAGCCTCATGGCTTCGTGCCCGGGTGGAGAAGATGTCGAGAATGACCTCGGCCCGATCCATAACCCGCACCTCGAGATCGCGTTCGAGATTGGCGCCTTGGACCGGTGTCAGCTCTTCGTCGAAGATGACCATGGTCGCCTCGCTGGCTTGGACTAAGCGGCGTAACTCTTCGACCTTCCCTTCACCGATGAGGGTTGACGGGCTGGGCGCAGCCACCATCTGGGATAGTCTGTCCACCACCACCGCGCCAGCGGTATCAACCAATCGGGCAAGTTCGTCCAGGTGCTCCGGCAGGTCCCGGGCATCGTTTGTTCCCTTGCGCGGTGCCGCCACCAGAATAGCCCGCTCGATCGGTTCGGCCACCTCCTTTAACTCACGAATTGGCTACACTCCCTTCCCCGAAGGGGGAGGCACAGTCGTGTCATGATCGCCACGATGCTGTTTGGCTTTCTGGCTCCGCCACCATTCCATCCTCTCTCGAATCGTCCGCTCAAATCCTCGTTCTCCCGGTTCATAGAAATGTTGCCCGCGCAGGTCCTCGGGTAGGTAGTCCTGCGCCGCAACCCCACCCGGGGTATCGTGTGGATATTGATACTCTTTTCCACACCCCAACGATCGATGTAATCCCGTAGGCGCGTTCCGGAGATGTAGAGGCACCGATGCGGCGGGCGTATCTCTCGCCGCAGCCCGAGCCGCGGAGAGTGCACGGACCACGGTGTTCGACTTCGGTGCCGTGGCGAGATAGATGGTGAGTTCGGCCAAGGGGAGATAGCCTTCAGGCGGGCCAAGGTGCCCATAGGCCTCGCGGGCAGCCACCGCTAGTCGGAGGGCCTGTGGATCGGCCAACCCCACATCCTCAGCGGCCATTGCCGTGGCCCGCCGAAAGAGCACCATGGGGTCCTCCCCACCTTCCAGCATCCGTGCCATCCAATACAACGCTCCGTCGGGGTCACTTCCGCGCAGGGCCTTGTGGTACGCCGAAAGGAGATTGAAATGGGATTCCCCGGCGCGGTCGTACTGAGCGGGTCGTATGGCGAGTGAAGCGGTCACCACCTCGGCCGTCAATGCGCCCCCCCTCCCTACGTGCATCGCGGTGGCCTCAAGAATCGCAAGCGCGCGCCTCCCATCCCCATCAGCCTCCCGCGCGATCACTTCCAGCACGTGTGATTCCCAACTGAGGTCCCAATCGCCGAGGCCATGATCGGCATCGCGGATCGCTCTTTGAAGAAGTTGGCACAGATCGTCTGCCTGAAGCGGAGAAAGCACCCACACCTGGGTGCGCGACAACAGGGCGCCGTTCAGGGCAAAACTCGGATTCTCCGTTGTCGCACCAATAAGTGTCAGAAGACCACGTTCGACATGGGGAAGGAAAGCATCTTGTTGCGCCCGGTTGAAACGGTGGATCTCATCGCAAAAGAGCACCGTCCCGTGGCCCATCCGGTGCCGGCCCTCCGCTTCGCGCACCACCTCTCGCACCCGTGCCACCCCATCGGTGACGGCGCTGAAGGGAACGAAATGGCGTTCCGTGTGTCGGGCAATTAATCGACCAAGTGTCGTCTTCCCGGATCCCGGTGGCCCCCAGAGGATGACGGACCCGACATCCCCTCGGCGAATCGCGTCTCCGAGCAGTTGCCCCGGGGCCAGGAGTTCCTCTTGACCGACCACTTCCTCAAGGGTGCGGGGACGCATTCGAGTCGCAAGCGGAGCGGCTGGTTCGAATAGACTAATGTCGCTCATCGTTCCACGCTGCCGCCAATCCGAGCAGCCTCTCCCGGCTATTCAGCCGCGGGTCGTCCAGTACCTGGTCGAGCAAGGAATCGATGACCTTCCCGATCGAGGGGCCGGGCGAAATACCAACTGTCATAAGATCCCGTCCGTCGACGGCCAGATCCTGACGCCGCACGGGATCACCTCGTTCGAGGATCGTCATCGCGACCTCCCACCAGCCAGGCCTCCTCCCCACCCGATACTCGGCGATGGAGGCCAGATCCGCCGCGACGGTATCGACTGCTGCGAGCCATCGCCGGACGGTCCGCTCGTCTGTGTCTGCTGGGGCCGCGGGGCCAGCGGCGATATGCGCGGCTCGGTCGATCTCCCGGTTGGATGCCCGGAGCCGTTGAAGCATACCGGCGGGGTCTGTCGCCAGGGCGGCTGTCAACATGACTGGATCGCGAACCGGCGGTTCGCCCGATGGGACCGCGTCCGCCGGCACCAATTCGGGTAGCCATACCGCTGCCGCACCGCACTCGTGCCACAGCCGAACCAAACGTCCAATGTCTCGACAGCTTCCTAGCCCTTTCACCCACTCCTCGCGTACCCGTTCGGCGGACAGATCCTTGAGGCGTTCGGCTCGGGCTCGCGCCGCGGACCATGTGGCGGGCTCGATCGCAAAGTCGAAGCGGGCGGCGAACCGGATGGCACGCAGGATCCGAAGATGGTCCTCCTCGAACCGACGTGCTGGATCGCCTACGGCACGGATAAGGCGCCGAGCGATATCCTCTTGTCCCCCCAGGGGATCCTGCCACTCCTCGCGCAAGGGGTGATACGCCATCGCATTGACGGTGAAATCGCGTCGTGCCAAATCTTCTTCCAACGAGACGCCAAACTCGACAACCGCATGACGGCCATCGGTTGAGACGTCCTTCCGGAAGGTCGTGACTTCATGAAGATGGGATCGCTGGTCGAGAACGCCGACGGTTCCGAAACGGATTCCGACCGGCACGGTTCGACGAAAGAGCCGTAGGACCTGATCGGGAGTCGCGGCCGTTGCCAGGTCGATATCGGAAGCATCATCTCCCAACAGCCGATCGCGGAGAGCCCCCCCGACACACCAGGTTTCGTACCCGGCATCTTCTAACGTTGTGGCAATCCGAAGAACTTCGGGATCGAGCATGAGAGGAGGAAGCACGGTCACCGTCTGCTCACCCTTCGACTGCGTAAGGTACGCCGGCAGACAACGAGAGGATCAGCTCAAGCCGCGCTTGGGCAGCGTTCCGCCGGCCTGCGGGGACCACCCCAAGGGCTAACACTGTGGCGCCACCACCTTCAAAGGCATAATCTGGCCCAACCTCTCCAGCCGGGCATTGGGAAGCAAGCACAACAGGCTTTCCCTCGGCTAACCATCGCTCGATGGCTGGGAGCGCCTTGGGTGGGACATTCCCCCGCCCGTACGCCGCGATCACCACGCCATCACCCGTCGGGCGGGCAAGGTCAAGCAGCGCTCCGTCATCCCCGAGCGCAAGGGGGATGAGCGGCACTCGTGCCATGCAATCTTTCGCCGCCACACACGGTGCCGAATGCGGCCTATCGACGAAGACAACCCCGTCGGCTCCCACCTGCCCCAAAGGCGTAGCATGGGGCGCTCCAAAAGCGTCAATGGCTCCGGTATGCATCTTGACAGCATGCCGTCCATCGAGAATCAGTCCCGCGAAGACGACCATCGCCCCACGCTGCTGACTCTCCCTCGCAGTAGCGACGGCCACGGCATCATGAAGATTGCGGGGCCCATCCCATGCGGGGTCAGACGAGGTTCGCATGGCCCCGGTGAAGACGATCGGGCACCGAGGCGGCACCGTACGACGAGTGAGATAGGCCATCTCCGCCATGGTATCCGTGCCGTGGGTCACGACGATACCAACCGTCATAGGGTCTTCAGCCAACTCGGCCAGCCGCGATCGAAGATCCCACATTCCATCCGGTCCCCGCTGCACCGCGGGAAGTCGCTCCCAGTCGAGCAACTCCACAGCGACAGCGGTTTCAGGCCCACCGACGAGCTTCAGCAAATCCGCTCCGTCAAGGGCTGGTACGTTGCCCCCTTTTGAGGGATCGTGCTGCATCGCGATGGTGCCACCGGTCGCGACGAGCGCCAGGACCGATTGACTCACGAGGAGAGCACACTCCCGCCATTGACGCTGAGCACCGATCCGGTCATCTGCCGGGCGAGGTCGCTCGCCAAGAAGAGAATCGGCCCCGCGATATCCTCCGGTGCCGCAATCCGCCCAAGGGGAATCTCCGCACGAATACGGTCTCCGGCAGCACCCGCTAAGTTCTCCTCAGACATCTCAGTGTCAACCCAACCGGGAGCCACCAGATTGACCGTGTGGTCGGGCGCACACTCGCCCGCGAGCGATCGGGTAAGCGTCATAAGAGCGCCCTTGCTCGCCGCATAGTCAGCGTGCCCCACCTCCCCGCGCTGTCCGGCAGTACTCCCCACGACAATGATCCGGCCAGGGGGTTCCATGGCGGGCAGCGCCGCCTGTACCGTGTAAAAGATTCCATCGAGGTTGACGCGACAGGTTCGGTGCCATTGCTCGGGCGACATGTCGCTCAGGGGCACGGCCTCCCGGGGCCACACCCCGGCGTTCAGGACCAGAATATGGATCGGACCGAGCGCGACCGACGCCTCTCGTACAAGACGGGTCGCGGTCTCTGGCTCCGACAGGTCTCCCCCCCCAGCGTAGGCTCGCCGTCCCAGTGCCCGAATCTTCCGAGCGACGTCAGCCGCTTCGCCGTCCCGGGTGTGATAGGTGATTCCGACGTCGGCACCGGCCTCGGCCAGCATCAATGCGGTGGCGCGACCGATTCCACGCGACCCTCCGGTCACCAGCGCCGTTCGTCCCCCTAACGTTATCATGGCTGTGGTGACTCCCTGTCCAGTTGGGCTTCCAACGCCCCAGCAATCAGATGCTCGACGGCGAGGTGAAGCTCCTGGATGTGACTCGTGTCGTCGCTTGGGATGAGAAGGGCGATGTCGACAAGAGGACGCAGCCTCCCACCGTCCCGCCCCAGGAACCCCACCACGGTCATGCCCAACCGATGCGCGGCCTCCGCTGCGTGAAGCAAGTTGTCACTCTCCCCACTGGTACTGTGGAGACTCACGACATCGCCGGGCGCACCGAGTGCTTCTATTTGGCGGGCGAAAATCGATTCAAACCCCAGGTCGTTTGCAGCCGCCGTAAGCACAGAGGTATCGGTGGTGAGGGCCACGGCGCGCATCGCCCCGCGCTCTGCGGCAAACCGCACCACATACTCGGCAGCCATATGCTGGGCGGTGGCGGCGGATCCCCCATTCCCGGCAAAGAACAGCGTCCTCCCACCGGCAAAGGCCTTCTGGTAGCAGGAGAGTATCTCAAGAACCCGGGACCGCTGATCGGCCACCTCCATCGCGAGAGAGGACAAGGCTCGGAGCGGAGCAACCAGATCGCCAGGTACGGAGCTGGGGTCAGGTGTGGCCATCACTCCTCATCGAAAAGTGTCCGAAGCTTCGTCAGAATCGACGTCTTGATGCGAACAGGCGGCACCGATTCCGTCAATTCATCTGCCAGAATGCGGGCCGGGTTTTGCCCGGTGAGCACGTCGGCCTCTGCACTTGCCCCCTGGGCGTCGAGCCAGGACTTGGCGGTTTCAAGGCTCCTCGTATCGCCATGGTTGTCAGCGGCGAGGATGTCGGCCAACCCGGCTTGCACAAGGGCCCTGGCCCGAGACCCGCGGTTACTAGGCCGGACCAAGGTCGTTGCATCGATTTGCATAAGCCCGCCGAGTTCCTTCCACCGAGTCACCACCGGCACCGAGCAGGAGCTGTAGCGCTCCGGATGGGCAACGACCGGCCAGAGATCGAAACGCCGAACCTGCACAATCGCGTTGGCGACGACGGCGCCTCCCACCAGACGAGTGAACTCGATCAGTATGTATCGGGATCCGCCGAGGGTGAGCATTCGGTTGGCCGCAGCAGCGCCCGTCAGGGGTCGATCCATCATCATCTCTACCCCCCGATACAAACGGATA
>JAJCZW010000221.1 GCA_029262155.1 Gemmatimonadota bacterium | reverse complement strand
CGGTAGGGACGGGCACTGGTCATCGCGTCGTATACGTCTGCCACGGTCAACACCCGGGCGAGGAAGGGGATGTCGGTGCCCGCGAGTTGGTCGGGATAGCCCAATCCATCCCAACGCTCATGGTGGTTCCGGACAATCCCTAGGACACTCCGATAGGCTAGCAGCGGATTCAGAATCCGAGCCCCGATCGCCGGGTGTTCGTTCATCCGGTCGCGCTCGGCGTTCGTGAGTGGCCCTGGCTTATCCAGAATACTTGCAGAAATACCGATCTTTCCGATGTCGTGGAGGAGTGCACCACGGCGGAGCAGTTCGAGCTGGGGCTCGGGGATCTGCATCCGGCGACCGATCGCCAATGCCAACGACGTCACGCGCTCCGAATGTCCGGCTGTCCAATGCGACTTGGCATCGATGGCGCGGGCGAAGGCGGTCAACGTACCCCAATGCATCGCCTCCAACTCCTTCACAAGTCTCGCATTGCTGAGGGCCACCGACACCTGGTCGGCGATCCGGTCGGTCAGGTGTACCGCGTCTTCGGTCACATCACCTTCTCTCCCACCAGCAGTGATGATGAGTCCCCCACGGCCGGTTCCTGCCCCAATCGGGAAACCACGAACCGACCCCATATCTCTCAGCCCAAGTGCTTCCATGACTTGATGGGCTGCGGCGACGTTTTGGGTCTCCATCCGATCGGAGGGGCTCCCCTTTAGGTCCAGAGTGAGCGCCAGCTGCAGTTTCGTGCGGCGTGCTACACCGTCGGTTTCCATCATCGCGACTTGCCACTCTGCTTCAGCCGCCTCTTGGTCTGGCAAGAGCACCGCGATAACCTCCCAAGGAAGGATCAAGCGGGCTCGCGAAAGGACCGTATCGACGATGCTCTCCTGATCGAGTTCGGACAGGACCGCCCGGTCGATATCATGAGATGCCTCAATCGCGGCGAGGTGGTGGACAATCTCCTCCGTCATCCCGTTGAATGACTCCGCGAGGTCGCTGAACTCATCCGAACCGAGAACGGGAACCCGGTGAGTGAAGTCTCGCAGGGCGATCATCTGAGTTGCTTCTTTGAGTTGTCCCAGCGGCTCAAGGCTGCGTCGGATGAGCCACGATGCAGAGAGAACGACGAGCGCCAAAGTGGCACCCACGAGCAGATAAAAGGTTTTGCGAAACGCGACGACTGGGGCCAATGTGTCGTTGAGTTGTTCGCTGACGACGACCGTCCACGGATCGGCACCGAATTCATACCGCAAGAAGAGAGGCCAGGCCGCTCCCCTGCGATCGACCCCGGCAAGATGCCAGTTAAACAATTTGACCGACACGGTGGTCGGAAGGGTGACATCGAAAGGCACGACCAAGAACGGGATTGGTGTCGTACAAAACAGCGATAGGCGGTTCCCCGAGAAAATACAGAGATTCATACCCGACGGCAGGGACGAACTCCCCCCCTCGGTTCCCCAAACGTATGCCGGATCAAGTCTACCCCACATCAGACCCTCCCCTCCCCCCGATCCCGGCACAGATACCACTATCCATAGAGCGGATGCCGACCCACCATCCAGCAGCGCTGGCCGTCCCTGGGCCAGTTGGAGGCGGGCGTTCCCAGGGAGCGTCGCTCCAAACCCCATTCTGCCTATCTCATTGCGAGAGGTGTATTGCAGCTCCCGGATCCCCGGAGGAAGGTCCCCCAAGATGCCGCCTTCCCGATCCGGGGCACCATTCCCTGCCACCATCGACGCACGCACCGCCATCACCCTTCCCACCATGATCAGACGCTGGGCAACCTCTAACCCAAGGGACTTGCTCGTTTGGGATAGGCGGGCATCCATCTGCTCCACCAGGTGGGCAACCACCCGCCGCTGGGAAAGGACGGCGAGCACCAGAACCGGAATCATCGCGCTCACGACGAACAGTGCCATGATCCGACGGCCAACGCGCGTGCTGAGGTATCGGGTTCCCTGGGCCATGAGCTTATCAGAACCGTGACGCCAGGCCGACAAAGCCGCCATCGTTCCCGCGGACAATGTCGTCTTGGCTAGACTTGGCGGTCAACGCGACGGCGCTGACTCGGTCGGCACCCTTGCTGTAGAGGTCAAACGTCGAGTTGATCGGGACGAGAAATCGGTCCTTACGGGCACCTCCTGGGACTATAACCTTTCCGTTCTTCAGAGGGAAAGGCAGGTACTGATAGGGTTCCCCCCAAGGATCCAACAGACTCCCGCGTCCGATGGCCGCTAGGGAAGCAGGAAGCGGATTTCCTCCGGCGGCTATGGTAAAGATATCGATCTGCAAGGCCCGGATGTCCCCGATCGCCCTGGTATTCATGGCTTGGCGCTTGATGTCTTGAAAGCGACCGATGGCCATCGTGGCGAGCACCCCGATCAGCACCACAACCGCAAGCAACTCGATTAAGGTCACCCCTCGCCTGTTAGACTCGCCGTGATATCGCCAATCCATTTCAAGGTTCCCGGTCGTTTGGTCACGTCAAAAGACCTCCCTGTGCGCAATTCCAGTGTTCGGAGCTGCAAAAAAAGGACCGTATCGTAACTCCTTTTATAACAGGCTGTTAGCATTGTTGGCGAACGGGAATCGTAGGGGTTCTGCAAGATATTTGGTCTCGAGACTACTGGGCCGGCCCCTACTCTGGTGGTTCGGGGGCGATGAGGCGACCAGCACTATCCAACACCAGTCCTATTCCCGGGTGATCCCGATCCCACTCCCCGGAAGCAACCTGTACCGCCGCGTGCCCTAGCAGATGAAGCCAAAGCGGGGCCCACAGGTTGGCGCCACCGGCCCGGATCTTCCCTTCTTGTTTCCCGGTTGCGATCACCCGCTGTAACGACTCGAGAACCGCCTGACGGCTCTGGCGAGTTGCGTCGTTGAAGACATGTGCCGAGGGGGGAACGACCGCGAGACGAACCAGAGCAGGTTGTTTGGCTGCGGCGTCAAGGATCCTCGATGCCAACTGACGGAGTCGAATGTCGGCTGGCTGTCCCTCAATCCCATTCTCCTCGATCAGGGCCACGAGCCAATGTGCCGCGCTCTGAACGCAGACTTGGAAGAGGTCCCGCATGCCGGGGAAATACCTATAGATGGTGCCTTCGGCGACACCGGCTCGGGACGCCAGGACCGCACTAGTCACCCCGGCGAATCCGACGCCCGCAAACATTTCAGCCGCCGTCCGAAGGATCTTTCGGCGAGTCTCGACCGTCCTGGAAGATGCCGACGGTTGACCCGTCATCCCACCCTCGGCCCTGCTATCTTACCGCTCCGTTTCATCTGTACCTTCGGGAGAGTTATTCATGAAGATGCTCGTTCTTGGTGCCGGACTCCAGGGGAGTGCCTGCGCCTATGCGCTCCTCCAACATAAGGATGTTACATCCGTCACCCTTGCGGATCACAAGGTCGACCGAACGGCGCCCTTTCTGGCCGACGCGGGCGATCGTCTACACCCCATATCACTCGATGCCCGGGACGAGCCTTCGGTACGCAAACTCATGTCGGGTCACACCGCCGTGCTCTGTGCCCTCCCCTACTATTTCAACGAGCCGATGACCGGAATCGCGATTGATGCCGGCTGCCACTTTTGTGACCTTGGCGGCAATACCGACATCGTCGTTCAGCAACAGCACCACCACGATGCGGCAGTCGGCCAAGGCGTCTCCATCATACCGGATTGCGGGGTGGCACCCGGAATGGTCAACATTCTTGCTGCCGAAGGCATCCGTCGCTTAGACCAGACCGAATCGGTACGAATCTACGTCGGCGGACTTCCTCAGCACCCCGAACCACCTCTTAACTACCAGATCGTGTATTCCCTCGAAGGGGCCCTCGACTACTACACGACCCCCTCCTGGATTCTACGAGGGGGGAAAGCGGTTCAGGTCGAGGCACTGAGCGAGCTGGAAACCCAGACGTTTCCTGGTACGGTGGGCGTGCTTGAGGCCTTCCATACCGCGGGTGGCATCAGCACGTTGCCGTTCGAGTGGGAGGGTAAGATTCAAACCATGGAGTACAAGACCCTTCGCTATCCTGGTCATGTGGCGATCATGCGACCGATCCGGGAATTAGGTTTGCTCGACAACACGCCGATCAATGTGAAAGGACAAACCGTGACTCCCAGGGATGTCTTCATCGCAGCGGTCCAGCCCAAACTGAAGAAACCTCAGGGCCACGATCTCGTGGCACTCCGGGTTATCGTGTCGGGGACCAGCGCGGGGGCGACCGCATCAACAACATTTGAGCTGCTCGATCGCTATGACGAGACCCGCGGTATCAGCGCGATGATGCGTACGACCGGTTTTTCAATCGCCTTGACCGGTCTCATGCAGGCGAACAAGACGATCACGGCCCCCGGCGTCCATACGCCCGACGCCGTCGTTCCCTTCCCGCAGTACACCGACGGGCTCACGGAATACGGGGTCCACATCACGGAAACGCACTAGCCGCAGGAATAACAAGAGAGGACGACCCCAGATGACACTCGACTTTCGCGCCCTATGGGACCAGGCAATCTCCTTCAGTCAGTTTCTGAAAGAGGCCAACGATCAGGTGGCGCTTTGGGAGGGCATCCATCGCACCTATCGTTTGCCCGGATGGTCCGAAACGATTTGCCAATCCGCCCCTCCACTGCATCTGTTGACCTTGGCAGAGGACTGGTGCGGCGACGCGGCCAACACCGTGCCCATCATCGAACGATTTGCCGAAGCGGTGCCCTGCGTCGAGCATCGCATCCTTCGGCGGGATGAGCACCCGGCGGTCATGGACCGGTACCTCACCAACGGGTCCCGGTCGATCCCGATTGTGATTGTCTTAGACCAAATGTTCAACGAACTGGGCCATTGGGGACCGCGACCGGTTGACCTGCAAGCCTGGGTTATGGCAAACAAGGAGACGATGCCGCCGGAGGAGCGCTACCCCCTCATCCGACGGTGGTATGCCAAAGATCGAGGAGAAACGACCCTACGCGAAATCCTGGCGGCAGCTGGCGTTACCAGTACAACCGATGTAACCGCCTCGGAGGACTAGAAACTCCATCCGGTTCCCATACTGAAGAGGAACCCGTCGGGCCCTCCGGCGAAGTTGAATGTGAGCAGCGTCGAACGAAGAATGCGGACGGCGAGTCCGCCGCCGCCGCCCACCTCCAAATCGTCGGTGGTGAGTCGGAATTCGCCCTGAAACACTCGGCCCGCATCCACAAACCCGATGAGGGTAATCGCTCCAAAGTCGCCCAAGTTGATCAGATCGTGGCGGGCCTCAAATCCACCGAACAACACATGGCGAGCGTGGAATCTTCCATTCACAAAGCTTCGGTGCGTATCCACTCCACCGAGCACTTCGATTGGCCGCTCCCAGGTGGGAATGGTGTACTCTGCATCGAGAGACGGGGTACCACCAAGGCTCCTCCCACCGGCGCGGAGGGCCAGAACCGTCCCTTCACGAGGCGAGACGTAGCCTCTCGCTACGGCGTAGCCTCCATGGTATCCACTCCCTCCGCTCCCAGTATAGACCCCGCCTTCGAGAAAAAGACCATTCGCTGTGACGAACTCCTTGTCACGCAGGTCTAGCACGATGGCAAACCGTCCCTGAGCATCGGTTTCGGCACGTTCAGATCCGAACGTGTCGCGAAACACTGACGGCCCAGGCACATCGGTAAATCTGGCATGCTCCACACCTAACGATAGGGCGACCTGCAACGGCCCGGTTACGGTTCGTGTGACCTCACCGCGAATGCCATAGCGGGTGCGATGAACTCGATCGGTCAGGTCTGGTCCGGAGGACAAGGCCCCGGCCTGGGGGCTCGCCAGACGATCCCCCGACTGAAAAAATCCGAATCGATTCTGTCTGATTGCATGTGCTTCACCCACAAACCGCCAGCCCTCCACCAAACGTGGCGCTTTGAAGAGAACGCGGCCAAACCGACTACCCTGGGTACTGGCACCGGCCTCAGCCGAAAGACTCCCCGCCAACGGGACCCGATCGAAATAGTCCGCTGCCTGACTGTACTGCACATGCATAATCAAGTGAAGACCGTCGGTTCCGTTGCTGAGCAAATACGGATAATTGCTCGATTTCCAGGGTTCCTGCGCGGAAAGTGATCCAGCGATCAATCCCAAAAGAACCAGCAGTTGCCCTCTTCTAATCATCGCGGACCCTTATACAGCGAGGCGGTATCGTGGATCGATGCGGTTGTCCCATCGTGTCCGGCGTAACGTGAAGGATAGAGTGACGCCGCACCTATCTCACCCTTCTTGTTCACCGCGTAGAACGTCAATTGGAAATCGGTCTGGCCATCTTCCCCGAGGAGACGTGGTGGGGTCATCGCAACCACACGTCGCAACGTCTCCAGGCAAGCATCAGTGGGTGCCATCCCTCGCCGCATATGCTCGACGGTCAGGAACCCCCCGCACACCAGAATATTGGATTCGCCCCGGCCGGTGCTCCCAGCCGCACCAATCTCATTGTCACAATACTGGCCCGCCCCAACGATCGGTGAGTCCCCGGCGCGTCCCGGTATCTTCCATGCGAGTCCGCTGGTCGTCGTGATACTCGACAGATCGCCCGCTTCATTAATCACGTTGCAGTTGATGGTACCGGTCGGTCGCATACCTGTAGGCTCGTCAGTGGCGACGTCCAGCCAATCATCAGCGGCACCGCGGTTGGCGCGCCAGCGGAGCCATCGCTCACGCGAGCGTGGGGTCAGGAGATCCTCTTCGGCATAGCCGTAGGACAGGGCGAATCGCTTGGCTCCCTCCCCGACCAGCATGATGTGGTTCGTGTGCTTAAGAACCAGTCGCGCGATTTCGCTCGGCGTCTTGATCCCTTCGAGCGCTGCCACCGCACCCGCTCGCCTACTGGGACCGTGCATGCAGGAGGCGTCGAGTTGTACCACGCCGTCCTCATTCGGAAGCCCACCGTAGCCCACCGACATGTCGTTAGGGTCGAGTTCTTGGATCTTCACGCCCTCAACCGCCGCATCGAGGGTATCGGTGCCCTCCTGCATGAGGCGCACGGCTCGTTCAACCGCCCGGAGCCCATTCGCCGAACTAACGGCAGCGAAACCGGCGACCCGCGACCGCCTAATCGCCGGCGCGGCATAGGCCGAGTGCGGGAGCAGAGAGCCACCGGCGACGGTGGCGGCCGCCCCAAGAAAGGTCCGACGTGACAATGTCGTTGGCATGCGATCTCCGAGGAGAGGGTCATACGCGAGGAATGAGCGTGAGGGATTTAAGGAGGGACCCCGGTCTCCTGTCAACTTGCCCGACGCTCCTTGGGGTTCCTACTTTGGAAGGTGGATCCCAAACCTAGTTGGATGACCCCGCACTTGGTCCCCTGGCTCCGGCTCGGGGTTGGCCGAGTACCGGCTGTTCTCCTTACCCTTCTCTCGGCATGGGGCGTAGTACGTTCGGCCCGAGGGGCGGGGGAAGAGGTCCTCTATATCACATCGATACTTTGGGTGCTGTATGGCATCCTGTCAGCCACAGTCTTCACCGTGACGCGTCTACCGGACACTGCCGCTAGATTCTTCATGGGAGTAGGTGTCGCCAGTCCGACTCAGGGGCTCTCTGCGATCGAGACTCTGGCCGCGAAAGGTCAGTACGCTAAGGCGGCAGAAGCGTACTTGAGTCGCCAGGGCGACCCAGAGAGCGGCTGCGAAGCGATGCTCCGGCGTTCCGCATTGCTGGCGGGCCCGCTGGCACAGCCGACGGTAGCCGCTCGAGAACTCACCCGATTTCGGGATCACCGGCACGGTCTGTCCGCAGCCGACGACCTGTGGATCGGTCGGACCTTGATCGATCTCTACGACGGTCCGCTGAGCGATCCGGGCCAAGCCATGGGTGAACTGCGACGGCTTCTGGATCGTTACCCCGAGTCGGCCCAGGCTTCGACCCTGCATCGAATGCTTGATGCGCTTCGTCACGAACGCTTTGGGCAGAGCCCACCCTCCACAACCACCGAAAGTTCCTAAACTGATGCCCGATATGCGACTGGACCCAACGATCTTCAACCTGCCGGTCGACAAGATGCGGGCAGGGTACTACTCCGATAAGTACTTCGTTCGCGCGCGCGAGGCCTTACGAGCCGATCACTATCGGCCCGCCGTCACCATGCAGGTTTTTGGGAAACAACACGCCTTCCTCGGTGGTATTGATGAAGCGATCGCCATCCTGAAGTTGTGTGCTATCGAGTGGGACGAACTGTCTGTCTCCGCGCTGTACGACGGAGACGAGATCGAACCGTGGGAGACTGTTCTCCGTATTGAGGGCCCTTACGACGCGTTCGCGCATCTCGAAACCCTCTATCTCGGCGTTCTATCCCGACGGACCCGGGTGGGAACCAATACGCGTCGCGTGGTGGAGGCTGCCGCGCCCAAGGAAGTGATGTTCTTTCCCGCCCGACACGACCACTGGCTCGTACAAACCGGCGATGGGTACGCCGCCCACATCGCCGGCGCCATCGGTGTCTCCACCGATGCCCAGGCATCCTGGTGGGGGAGCGAAGGTGTGGGGACCGTCCCGCATGCCTTGATTGCCGCCTATGGTGGGGACTCGGTGCGGGCCAGTCTCAAGTATGCAGAGCATGTCCCCAACGAGATGCGGTTGGTCAGTGTGGTCGACTTCGAAAACGATTGCGTCCCGACGGCCGTTGCCATCGCCGAGGCGCTCGGCCACCGCCTCTACGGAGTCCGACTCGACACCAGCGAAATGCTCGTCGACAAGTCGGTCCTCGGTCAGATGGGGTATTTCAAACCCACAGGCGTCTGTCCCCAACTTGTTCGCAACGTCCGTACGGCCCTAGATCAGGGGGGGCACCAACACGTCAAGATCGTGGTCTCCGGTGGCTTTACCACAGAGAAGATCCGTGCGTTTGAACGTGAGCATGTGCCGGTGGACGTCTATGGAGTGGGGTCAAGTCTCTTTCAGGGTCGCTTCGATTTCACCGCCGACGTGGTGCGGCACGAGGGTCGGCCATGCGCCAAGATCGGGCGCGGGGAACGACCCAACCCCCGACTGGAACCCGTCAGATGACAACGCTATTTTGGGACGTCGACACCCAAGTAGATTTCATGCGCGCCACCGGCAAGTTGTACGTTCCCGGGAGTGAAGAGATTCTTCCCCAACTCGCGGCACTCACCGCCCACGCCCACGCCCACACCATTCGCATCCTCGCGACCGCAGACGACCATGTCCCCGGACACCGGGAGCTGAGCGACACCCCAGACTATAGTGAGACCTTCCCTCCGCATTGTATGCGCGGGACCACCGGCCAACAGAAAATCCCTGAGACCGCACTCCGCGACCCACTCTTGATCGACCCGTCGCCGCGAGATCGGGTGGCGCTTTGCCGCGAGATTGCAGCGCACACCGGCGATGTATTACTGACAAAACACTGGTTCGATATCTTTACCAATCCCAACACGCTCCCCATCCTCGACACCCTGGCACCGGATCGTGTCGTCATGTATGGCGTGGCACTCGACGTCTGTGATCGGTACGCGGTGGAGGGGCTACTCCGGCACCGGCCGGCCCTGGAGCTCACACTGGTTACTGACGCCACCCGGGCGATTGACCCAACCGCGAGCGCTCACCTCCTTGCCGATTGGCAATCACGGGGTGTCCGGCTGGTCACCACTGAGGAGATTGTAAACCCATGAGCACCTTTGGCCACGCCTTTCTCCCCGGTCCAACCGACGTCCGGCCCGAGATCTTTAACGCCATGCTGGAACCGATGTATTTCCACTACGGCCCTCGCATGCAGGCGCTTCTCGCGGGAATGCAGCCGACTCTCCGCGCCATGTTTGGCACACGTCAGCCGGTCTTCATCGAAACCTGTTCGGCCAGCGCCCTGATGGAGGCCGCGATTCGAAACGGCGTGCGGACCCGTGTGTTGGTGGTCGTGGGAGGATTCTTCGGCGACATGTTTGCGCAGGTTGCATCGGCCTGCGGGAAAGAGGTGGTCCGAGCCAACGTGCACCCCGGTCAGGTGATCACCCCAGATCAATTGGCAATCTTTCTCGATGGCCCCCCCGTCGACGCCGTTGCGCTGGTGCATTCGGAGTCATCGACCGGGGCGCTGGCCCCACTTCGCGCCCTCGGTGAGGTCATCCGGAGGCAACCGGATGTGCACCTCCTGGTGGACGGCGTCACGTCGTTGGGTGCACTGCCCGTCGATGTCGATGCCTGGGGCGTCGATTACATCTTCACCGGATCGCAAAAAGCCCTCGCCCTTCCTCCAGGCATCGCCCTTGGGACCGCAAGCCCACGATTTGTCGACCGGGCTCGATCGATGACCGACCGCGGATGGTACTTCTCGGTGCCCGACCTCATGCGGATCGCCGAAGAAGGACTGCTGACCCACACACCATCGCTCCCCCACTATCATGCTCTCGCTGCTCAGGTCCGGGCCATCGAAGCGGGAGGTGGCCTCGCCGCCCGCTGGGCTCGACACGCTGAGATGTTGCAGGTCATGGAACAGTGGATCGACACCACACCAGGCACCCGGCTCCTCGCCGAACCCGGGTTTCGGTCGCCCGCGATCTCGGCGGTCGAACTCCCTATCGGACAGGATGCCCGACAGGTACACGCAGCCCTCGCAGACATCGGGTGGACGGTGGCTCTGGGTCTCCCACCTGCCACCGACCGGATTCTCCGCATCGGACATATGGGAGATCTCGAACCGGTGCACCTCAGGGGATTGCTCGAGGCACTCTCCGACATCCTCGCCCACACAACCACTTCACCCCAACCCCAAGGGTCCTCATGAGGCGGTTTGCCCAATTCTTCCTGCGGGGACTCGTCATCATTGCTCCGGCAGGTCTCACGATCTACATCGCATGGCTTACAATCAGTTGGGTGGACAACCTCCTCCCCTTCTCTCTTCCCGGATTGGGAATCGCGGTCACCATTGGGTTGATCACACTGGTGGGGGCGCTCGCATCGAACCTGGTGACCCGAACCGCCCTCGATTGGATCGATCGACTCATGGAGCGGGTACCCTTCGTCCGTCTCTTGTATACCTCGAGCAAAGATCTCCTCAACGCATTCGTTGGTGAGAAACGACGCTTTACCAAAGGAGTCAGGATACCGATTTCCCCCGGGAGTACCACTGTCGTTCTCGGCTTTGTCACCGCCGAGAGCCTGGCACATCTCGGACTCGATGAGTATGTGTCGGTGTACCTCCCCCAAAGCTATAACTTCGCAGGCAACTTGATCCTCGTCCCCAAGGACCAGATTACCCCCGTCGAGGGGGATAGTGCAGATCTCATGGCCTTCATCGTCTCCGGGGGCGTGAGTGGGACGGGAGGCACGATTCCTGCCGCGGAAAAGGTGTCGGCTGGTCACTCGACTACCAGGAGCTAATTCGTTCCCACTCATTGTGTTAGGGCGAGGCACGATTTTAGTAATTAACAAACGTCGCCCCCGGACGTCTGCTGAATGTGAGTAGGCCGACTGGCCCGCGACACGAGACCACAACCACCGGAGTCCTTTATGAAGAACCTCATCCGAAACACCTCACTGGGCGCTGCAGTGGTGTTGATGGCAGCCTGTAACAGCGACGGAATTGGACCGAACCCAGCCCTGTCCCCCATGCTTAATCGAGATGTTGCACAGGTCGCCGCCGACATCGTCGGCGAAGATGTGGATTTGATGACCGACCAAGCACTCGGCGATGGCCCCATGGGATTCTTCTCCGTCGCCAGCGATGAGTTCGCGATGCGGGACTGCCCCTTCGTCAATGGGCGTTTCGAGTGCCCTCCGGTTACCCGCGGGCCGCTCACCTTTCTCCGCTCCTTCGCGTTCTTCGATGCTCAGGGTGGGGCCCAGGAGGCATTCGACCCTCTTACCACTGCGAGCGCAAACTTCGTGACCTCGGTGGAGGGCGAAGTGAGTCGGGATGCCTGGTCGGCATCGGTGTCGCGTGATCGCGACCGAACGGTCTCCGGCCTCGTGGGTGAAGAGACCACTCGGACCTGGAATGGAACCGGCTCAGGTGAGATCAGTCGGAGTCGGCACACCGATGGGGAAGAGGCCCGAACCTACGAAATGGAATACACCTCTTCGACCAGCAACGTGGTCGTCGGCGTGCCCCGTGCGGACAATCCGTGGCCACTTTCGGGCACCGTGACCAAGAACGTCACCGTCACGATTACCGGCGGCCCGCGCGATGGCACCACCGCGACCCGTACGGTGGTTGTGACCTTCAACGGGACACAGTTCGTCACCGCCACTGTCAACGGCGAGACCTTCGAGATTGATCTGGGGAACCATCGCGTCCGTGGTGGTGGCCGCTAGTCCTCTCGATCACGTTCTTTCGCGGGGCGCCCGGTACTCCCGGACGCCCCGTGTTGTTTTTGTAAGCATCGGTCGGGTCTCCACAGTATGATTCCCTATGGCTACCGCGACCTCGCTTCAGTGGGACAACTCTTACGCGCGACTCCCCGAGGAGTTCTTCGAGCGGATCGCCCCCACAGCACTCCCCGACCCTCACCTCGTCGCGTTCAGCCCGGACGCGGCCTCACTCCTGGAGTTGAGCGAGGACCCAATCGGGCTCCTCCCGTTCCTCAGTGGCAATCAACTCTTTCCAGGAACCGATCCGATTGCTGCTGTCTACGCCGGCCACCAATTCGGGGTGTGGGTTCCCCGCCTAGGGGATGGACGCGCAATCCTGCTCGGTGAGGTTGTGACGTCGCAAGGCGATCGCTGGGATATCCAGATCAAGGGTGGTGGCCAAACCCGGTACAGTCGTTTCGGAGACGGGCGAGCGGTGCTCCGTTCCACGATCCGGGAGTTTCTCTGCAGCGAGGCTATGACAGGACTCGGCATTCCCACCACGCGTGCCCTTTCGATCGTGGGAAGTCCTGAACCGGTCGAACGTGAGACCCTTGAAACCGCCGCTACCTTGATCCGCCTGGCACCCACGCATGTACGATTTGGAACATTCCAATTCTTTGCCAGCCGACGTCGGCATGATCTTGTCGGCACCCTCGCCGACCACATCATCGGGCATCATTTCCCCACGTGGGTTGACGCTGAGAATCGCTATGCCGACCTACTCATCGAGGCAAGTCTCCGAACGGCACACTTGATGGCCGATTGGATGACGGTAGGATTCGCCCACGGCGTCATGAACACCGACAACATGTCGATTCTGGGTTTGACGCTGGACTACGGACCGTATGGCTTCCTCGACAACTACGATCCCCAGCATATCTGTAATCACAGTGATGACGGTGGCCGCTATGCTTTCGCCAATCAGCCTGGCGTTGGACTCTGGAATGTGACACGCTTGGCAGAGTCCTTACTCGGCGTACTTTCGGAAGAAACCGCCGTCGCCGCGATCGACCGATATCGCCCCGCATTTGAAGAGCGTTTTCTTGAGTTGATGGGTCGCAAACTTGGGCTCACCACACGAGAAGATGGTGATGGCGCGCTCGTCGCCCGATTACTTGCCCTCCTGCAGGAGCATCGGGTCGACTATACCCGCTTCTTTCGAGCCTTGAGCACAGTGAAGCAGAGTAGCGCCAAGGCGGCCGCATCGGTCAGACGGTTCTTCGAGGAGGCGCCCACGTTCGATGACTGGCTGAGCGCATACGGCGCCCGTCTTCAACGAGACGGGGTCGGAGATGTGGAGCGCCGGGAGCTGATGAATCGGGTCAACCCAGCCTACGTTCTCCGCAATTGGCTGGCCGAGCGGGCGATCAGGAGTGCGGTGGATGATGGGGACTTTGCTGAGATTGAACGCCTCCGATCCCTCCTCAGCGATCCGTGGACGGCCGATCCAGCGAATATTGCCTACACCGACTCCCCTCCCGAATGGGGACGTCACCTCATCGTCAGCTGTTCGTCGTAGAGGTTACGATTTGAATCGATGGATCGCGTCGGTCAATCGATTGGACGCACTCGCCAACTGACCGGCAGAAGCAGCGATCTCTTCGGTGGAAGCGTTCAACTCTTCTGAGGCAGCCGCAATCTCCTCCGCCGCCGCTGCGGACTCTTCGGTCTGTGCCGAGATGTCACGAATGCGCGTACTGACGGTTTCGATTAGCTCGCGAAGGTCCTGCCCCGATTGCGAGATCCCTTTGGTCCATATATCGGTCTCTTCCGCCTCCACGACAACGCGGCGCAACCCTTCGGCTGCTTCATGGGCGGTGTCGCGCGCCTGGAGGCCGCTGCGTCCGAGTCGAAGCAGTCTATCCTTAGCTGCATGCACCCGACGAACCGTCGCCTCCACCGTTTCTCGTGTTGTCGTGGCGGCTTCAGCAGCACGCTTGGCCAGCGTGCGGACTTCATCGGCAACCACCGTGAAGCCCCGTCCATGTTCCCCAGCGCGTTCGGCTTCAATGGCCGCATTCAACGCGAGCATGTGCGTCTGTTTGGCAATGGCCTTGGTATGCTGCACAAAGAGACCAATCTCCTCTGCGGAAGTGGCCAGTTCCTCAGCCTCACGTGCCCCTGCCTTCACCTCATCCGTGAGCAGGTTGAGGTCGCGGGTGCTTCGATCGAGCTGAGTCTGATGGGTCCGTGCCAACTCGGTCAACGCCGCGTTACGGGTGGCCGCTTGCGTCGCACCAGCAGCCAACTCTTGGGCAATCGCCAGGATCCGATCGGCATCCACCGCCAAGGTCCGGGTGTGCCCGGCCTGGGCCGTCGCACGCTCGGTCAAGTCGGCTGTGGTTCCCGCAACCTCCTGGGTGGAAGCGGTCATCTGCTCCGTGGCCGACGAGATCTCCTCGGCCAGGGCCGCGGAGTCGGTCGCCGCATTTCGAATCGCCGTGATCAGGGCGTTGAGTTCGCCAATCATCGCCTTGATCGCCCGCGTGACCGGACCACCCCCAACCGAATCCATCGCGCCTTGACTCACCCGAAGATCACCTGAAGCCACCTGGGTTAGGATCGCTTCGGTCGCCTTGAGCGGCTGAAATATCTTCCGGTCCATCCAGGTCACGACGAGAAGAAAGAGAGAGAGGATCGTGGCCGCGACAAACCCAACAAATCGAATAACACTGCGATCGACGACGAGATTCGCATCGGACCCGGTCGCAATGAAATAAACTGGGATCCGACGAAGAGCGGTCGTGGCAATGCGATAGCCCGCCACTTGCCGGAGCCTCACTTCGCCCACCGTGGGCAAGCTCGCACCTTGTCCCAGGAGATTGGGGTTGCTTAAGACGGAATCCGAGGTCCAGAGCGTGCGACCACCTTCGGTGACCAGTGCGAGGACAATCCCCGGGTGGAGCTCTCGGTTTCCAGGGCCACCCCGCATCAATAATCGGAGTCGATCCGCAATCTCCGGTAGGATTTGCGTAGTCGAATCGGTCACCGTGCCGGCGACCAGCCCAGCCGCGCTGAGGACCATCGCGGAGATCTGCTGGTCTGTGGAGGCATCCCGGGTTCGGGCCTCGTTGTCTGCCGTGAGCCACACAATAAGGCCACTGAATCCGAGGATCAGTGCAACCCCGAAGAGATTGATGGTGCGACTAAGCGTGTTACTGCGAATGGCCATGAGTATCGAGGTTCAGAGACGCTGCAATATACTCGACGCCCGACCTCCTCCCAATCCGCGTCACCCCCAACGGACATGGGGGTGATCCATCCAACACTTGACTCCGTATCTAGGTACGGAGTACATCTTCTGTCTTGAGACGAGGAGGGTGGCACCATGACGCAGAACACGATCGGGAAGGTCGCTCAGCGCGCGGGAGTCGGCGTGGAAACGGTCCGGTTTTATGAGCGGCGAGGGTTGGTTCCGCAACCCGCCCGACCAGCTAACGGGTTCCGAATCTACCCCGATGATGTGATCGATCGGATTCGTTTCATACGGCACGCCAAGGTGATGGGCTTTACCCTCGCCGAAATCCATGATCTCCTTTCGCTTCGTGTCGCCCCCCGATCGAACTGCACTACGATTCGGCAGCGGGTGGACGAAAAACTGACTCAGGTGGAGGCGAAGATTGCGGGACTGAAGAAAATCAAACGACAATTGCAACGGCTGGTTACGTCGTGTGACACCAGGACGCCGACAGATGATTGTCCCGTGCTCGAGGCATTGCAATGACATCGCCCAACGACATCCCCCTCACCTCCATCCTGACCTGCCCATCCTGTGGACATCAATCCCAGGAGACGATGCCGACCGATGCCTGCGTCTACTTCTTTGACTGTGCCGGGTGTGGAACCCGGCTCTCTCCCAAGGCGGGAGATTGCTGCGTCTTCTGCTCCTACGCCGATACACCCTGCCCCCCACGCCACCCAGGCGGATGCTCCGAATGAAGCCCCCGATGACGAACCCCACCAACCCGGTTGAAACACGGTTTGTTGCGCCCGGATCGTTACTCCCTCCCCGACGGATCGGCCGCATGGTGCGGCTCACACTCGGTAGTGTCCTCGTTTTCTGGTTTCTCACGATGTTGATGCAGGGTCATCAGTTGCTCACCATGGCGTCTCCCCCCGGTCATTGGAGCTTCTGGGCCTTCGTAATCATCGTGTACTACCTCACCCCTTATGTCATCAACATTGGATTCCGACGGAATTGGCGACGACGGTCACAGGTGGCCGTTGCCATTGTCGCGGCGCTATTGATTGGGATCGATATCGTACGCTACGGCAGTTGGTGGGGCCCACCGCTTGGAGCCTTGCTCTGGGTGTGGCCTTTGTATATCTCTGCGCATCTTGGCTTCTCGTTCCTGCTTTCGGCTGTGATCCGAACTCCAGGCTGTGAGATGAGATCGATCCCCCACCTGATCGGGATGTTGACCGGCGACCGGGCCCTGGAACATTACTGCCCCGGACCACTCGACCGCATCGATACCTGGGAATCACAGCGTACTCGAGGGGATGCCGTCGGCTAGTCGGGTTGTCCCGGTGCGAGGGGTGCTGACCAGGTCCAACCCGACCACGACCTACCCCACGACGAAATTCATCAACCGGTTCGGCACGAAAATCACCTTTCGGATCGTCTTGCCATCGAGGTGACGGGCCACTCCCTCCTCCGCACGCGCTGCCGCTGTCACCTCTGACTTATCCGCTCCCACCGACACGGACACCTTCCCTCTCGTCTTCCCGTTCACCTGAATGACGACGTCCACCTCGTCTTCCACCATCAAGCGCTCATCCCACGTAGGCCAGTTGGTCTCAAAAATCGACGTCTCATGGCCTAGCCGTTCCCAACACTCCTCGGCGAAGTGGGGCGCGAGCGGCGCGAGCAACACGACCATCTCTTCCACAATCCGCCGTTCACTGCAGTGCGCTTCCCGAAGCGTATTCAACATCTCCATCAGCGCGGCAATGGCAGTGTTGTAGCTCAGTCCCTCAAAATCCTCCGTGACCTTCTTCACCGTCCGGTGCCATTTCGCGAGATCACGTTTCTGAATCTCACCACAGGCATCTTCGCTGATCGACTGGCCGACGAGATCCCACACTTTGTCCAAGAACCGGCGAGGACCGCTGATCCCACTATCGCGGAAATCGCCGCCCGACTGGAATGGGCCGAGGAACATGAGATAGAGCCGGAAGGTGTCAGCCCCCCACGCCTGGATGTACTCGTCGGGGATCACGACGTTCCCCCGAGACTTCGACATCTTCGCTCCATCCTTGACGATCAAGCCATGGGCCCGGAACCGTGTGAAGGGCTCTTCGAAGGGAACGATCCCCTGATCATGAAGTACCATCGTGACGAATCGGCTGTAGAGCAGGTGGAGCACGGCGTGTTCGTTGCCACCGATGTAGCTCGCCACGGGGAGCCATCGGCGTACCCGTTCGGTATCGAACGCGCGGTCACTCAGGTCCGTGCTGGTGTAGCGCAGGAAGTACCACGCAGAATCCAAGAAGGTGTCCGAGACATCGGTTTCTCTTCGACTCTGCTTGCCACAGGTCGGGCACGGGACAAAATACCATGCTTCATGTCGCGCGAGCGGTGAGACACCCGAGTCGTCGGGTTTGAAGTCTTCGATACGGGGGAGCAGAACGGGAAGGTCCTCTTCCGGGACTGGTACCGCACCGCAATCATCACAATAGATGATCGGAATCGGCGGGCCCCAATACCGCTGTCGTGAGATACACCAATCGTAGAGACGATACTGCACGACGCCCCTGCCAATGCCGTCTTGCTCAAGCCACCGCACAATCGCCTCCCGGGCATCGGCCACGGAGCGCCCGTCGAACTGCCCAGAATTCACGAGATGATGGCTAGGTCCCCCGATATTGGCACTCTGGATTGGTGTGGCGGCATCCTCTTCAGGGTCGGCGAGAACGCGAATCACCGGAAGTCCATAGGTTCGTGCGAAGGCGAGGTCTCGTTCATCGTGCCCCGGCACCGCCATGATGGCACCCGTCCCATATTCCATGAGGACATAGTCCGCAATCCATACCGGGATGGGTGTGCCGGTCGCGGGGTTGATCGCCGTGGCACCGGTAAAAACACCGGTCTTTTCTCGGTCTCCGATCTTCCGAGCAACCAGATCCTTCGCTTTGGCCGCTTGGCGGTAGGCCTCCACCGTTGCACGTGCCTCGCTGGTCGTTAGGGCGTCAACCAACGAATGTTCCGGAGCGAGCACTAGGAAGGTTGCTCCGAAAAGCGTGTCGGGCCGAGTGGTGAAAACCCGGATGTCGTGCTCGGAAGAGACCCGAAACCCGAGTTCGGCACCATCACTCTTGCCGATCCAGTTGCGTTGCGCCGTGGTGGTGGTCTCTGACCAATCCATCTTCGTTCGATCGTCGAGATGGGCTAACAGACGATCAGCATAATCGGTGATCCGAAAGAACCACTGTTCGAGGGCCCGCTGCTCAACCGGCGTCCTGCAACGTTCGCAGACTCCACCCTCGACCTGCTCATTGGCAAGAACCGTTTTACAGGAAGGACACCAATTGACGGCAGCGCGCTTCTTGTAGGCCTTCCCTGCCTTGAAGAGCTGGAGAAAAAGCCATTGGGTCCACTTGTAGTAGGCGGGATCGGTGGTGGACAGTTCGTGATCCCAATCGAACATCCCACCAAAGCTTCTGAGTTGGCGCCGGAAATTCTCGATATTCTTCGGGATGAGATCGGCGGGGTGCGATCCGACTTTCAGCGCAAAATTTTCGGAGTGAATCCCGAAGGCATCGAATCCGATCGGTTCAAAGACATCGAAGCCTCGGAGACGTTGGAATCGACCGTAGACATCTGCCCCGGTAAACGCGAAGAGGTTCCCGACGTGGAGTCCTTCGGCCGAAGGATACGGAAACATCATGAGGTTGTAGAAAGGCCGTTTCGCGGCGTCGAGGTCGACCGCGTTGGTGCCCCACTCGACCCATCGCGCCTGCCATTTGGCTTCGATGGCCTGTGGCTCATAGCTCGTGGCCGAGCCTCGAAGAGTCGGTTCGTTCATGGGTGGGAATCTATCGGTATCCAGCGGATGGCCCTAGGTCTCTCGGCGTGGGATTGGCACAACCACCCGGAGTACCAACGGGGCCGACCACGCGTATCGATCAGTCGCCCCCGTCGCCCCGCTCATGCTGCGGTCTACTTTGCGGGGGTCACTCCAAGATCGGAAACCTGAATCGTCAGATTGTGATTCAGACGTACCCCGTAGTTCCCATCGGTATAGAGGCCGGTGGCCGCTTTCCGGAAGACCTCGGTTCCATTCGCCGAAAAGATCATCTGTCCACCGGCGACTTTGACCTCTAACTGATTGGTGTTGGTCCCGTCGGCGTTGTCGGCCTTCACCGCGGCATGATGTGTCCATTCGGCGTTGACCCAGGCGGTCTTGGCACCGGTTCTGGTTTTCACGAGGAAGTCGCCGTTCCCGCGGATAAGGAAGTAGGTATAGACCTGACCGGCACCCGCCATGTCCTTACCACCGACGACCAAGCCGACGCCGTGCGCGTGCCCTTTCGAACTCACCTGATGGAATGTTCCTTTGACGCTGTAGTCGCCACTCGCGGTGAGATCATCCTTCCAGAGAACGATGGCGGGCCCATTATCGATTTGCCAGCCACTGGCCAGCTTGGTCATCTTGACGTTCTCGAGCGGGCGATCGCGATCAACCCGAGCATGCCATCCCGGGAGGAGAGCACCACCGCCCTCCACAGTGCGCTCGGCGTCGTTGTGCTGCGCACTCACGGGCGCGGTAAATGCCAGCGCGGCCATTGCGAAGAGTCCAATACGTAACGTCATGGTAAGTCCCTCTGTCAGCTAGAGTTGAGCGCGACGAGAGGCCTGGGGAGTGGCCCTCTGACACGCGTGCGCGGTACGAGATATTGCAATATATACTTTACGAGGATTCGCGGAATGAGGTTTCGCCGGGTGATCGGCCCTATCGTATCGGTTCGCCCCGCACAAAATCGTACATCGTTTCTCGACGCAGACGGCCGTAGGCAATCCAGTATCCCCGCAACGCTTGGACATACTGCAAGACCGCTTGGTCCTTTTCAGCCTGCGCGATGAACAGATTGTCGATGGTGATACGACCGATGACATACCTGTTGTAGGCCACTTCGAAGCGCCGACCCGCCACGGTATCGGCTTTGGCGGACAACTCCAGCGCGCGTTCAGCTTGGAGCAGTTGGAGGGCAGCGAAGTGTGCACTCTGCATGGTGCGCTGGAGCGTGACCTGAGTCGTGTTGGCCACCTGTTCCTGATCCGCCCGCGCGGCCTGCACCTCCTCCTGGTGGCTCCCCCACCCAAACACCGGGATATCAACCGCCAACGCGAACTGCCGTGCTTCCTGCAGATTCCGATAGGCACCACCCGCGGTCCCTCCGGTCGCGTTATACCCGAGGCTGGCCGATACCGTGGCGCCGATGCCCTGGTTCAGTCGAGCCTCGGTGACGCGCCGGCGCGCCTGGATTTCTTGCAGCGCCACATCGGTCACGGTAGATCGGTTACGGAGCGCCTGTTCGACGGCAAGAGTAGTGTCCGGATGGAACGAGGGGATATCAGTGGGGGCCACGATGGCGAACGCAAACGACGCGGGAAGGTCCATTGCGAGCCGCAGGGCAGCGAGCGCGCGTTGATGATCAAGGGTCGCACCGTCTAACGTATTTCTGGCGCGCAACAATGCCAGTTCGCTCTGTAACAGATCATTCTCACCGATCCGCCCGACATTGTATCTCCCCTTGTTAAGGGTAAACAGGGTATCGTTTACCGCCACATTGGCCCGGGCGTTCTCCACCACCATCCGGGCGGAATAGACATCGAAGAAGAGACCCGTTGTGGTGACGGCAATATCCTCCTGGGCTTCCCGGTAGCGTTGCTCCGACGCTTGGTAGCGGACTGGTTGCTCCCTCCGATCCCAGGCGAGAAGATTGGGGCGGAAGATCGGCTGCCGAATCCCTATCAGGACCGGGGTTGAGGACCACGTCCTCACCGCTTGGGGCCCACTGACCGAAAGCTGCGACAAGCCAGATGAAATGAAGAGGTCACCACCAGTTCCGGGAATCCGCTGGGACACGGTCGCGGTCAGTGAGGCGCTGGTGAGATCTTGGGGTCGGAAAAGGGTACTACCGTCCGGCTGGAGGACTTGAATGATCGACCTGTTGAAGGAGGGGAGGGTCCCACCGAGCGAGAGTTGAGGAAGCAGCCCGGAATAAAAGGCTTGGTCCCGGTATCGTGCGGCATCACGTGTTGCCTCAGCCGCCCGTGCCTCATAGCCCCGGCCTTGCGCCCTTTGAATCGCCTCCACAAGGGTCAAGGGTGCCTGGGCCGCGAGGGTGGTGGCTCGGGAGCCGCCGGCCAGAGCAGAGGCAGCGAACACCACACGGAGAGCGGGAAAGGCATTCATCGGGATCACTCGTAGCGGAGGCAAACCACCGGGTCCTGCTGGGCCGCACGATGGGCGGGCACGATCCCGAACCCGATACCGACGGCAATCGACACCCCGAAGGCAATAAAGACGGAAAGAGCGGAGACAATGGTGTGGATACCTGCGGCGCGTTCGATCCCGGCACTTAAGCCGAAGCCGAGGAGAATCCCAGCTATCCCACCGGCAACGCTGATCAGGACCGCTTCACTCAGGAACTGCATCCGGATATCGCGTTGCGTCGCGCCCACGGCTCGCCGGACGCCAATCTCACGGATCCGTTCGAGAACAGATGCAAGCATGATGTTCATGATGCCGATCCCACCGACGATAAGTGAGATCGAGGCGATAGCCCCGAGCACGACGTTGAAGATTGTCCGAGTGCGCTGCTCCTGTTGTAGGAGCAATTCGGGGATCGCGATCTCGAAGTCGACGACGGTATTATGACGCCGCTCCAACATGCGCTGGAGAATCTCCGAGACGGTACGCACATGCCGGGACTCGTGCACCCGAACAATGATCCGGTCGATCTGATGCCGATTCGTCCGTTCGGCTCGTTGTTCGTCGGATTCGGTTGCCTCATCTCCGGCAACAACGGCCGACGGCCGGGCCGCGAGTTCGATGTCACGGGCGGTGAGTTGCGCACGGTTCCGGAACCGGAGGAGCATGGTGTGTACGGGGACATAGACGTCCATGTCGGGATTCCGGATTCCCAATCTCGTCACCGCGTCCGGGGTGACGGTACGATCCTCCAACACCCCAACCACCGTGACCCACACTCCGCCTACTTTCAGCGCTTCACCGATCGGATCCACGGTGGTGAAGAAGCGAGTCCGAACCCCGTGGCCGATGATGGCCACTGGCCGACCCCGTTCCACCTGTTGGGATGTGAACCAGGCGCCCTGGGTCAGACTGAGATTGGTGAGTCGGAAGTAACTCGTATCCACACCGATCACCTTGCCCGAACGGTGACGCCCTTCCCGTGTCAAGGTGGTGTTGACGACGACTTCCGCGCTGGTCACATCGACCACGGGAATGGCCCGGCCGATCGCCTTGGCATCGGCATACGTCAACCCCGGACTGAATCGCGATACCGTCTTCTCGGACTCTTCTTGCGGTCGGTCTCCTTCCTTCTGTTCGACCAGCGGAGTAATCATGATGTTGTTCGACCCGAGAAGCCGCATCTGTTCCAAGATCTCCTGTTCGGCCCCCTTCCCGATGGCAAGCATCGTGATCACGGAGGCAACGCCAAACAGAATACCGAGTGAGGTGAGCGCCGCCCGAAGTCGATTGTGGCGAACTGCCTCCAACGCTGTCCGCATGCTTGGAGCGGCGTGTGCGATGAACAGTCGGCGGAGATGCGCCACCGATGGAATCGCGATCGGCATCGGTTAGCCCGTCGGAGAAGTGGTCTTCGGCAGATTGGGGCGTGATCGGGCGCCTGTTGCCGGTGCTGAATCGGGGGCGAGTGGAACAGCCGTCCGAGCGGTGTCCCCACCCCCGACCGCCGCTACAGTGTCTCCTGGGAGCGGCGAGAGCCGGACCAGATTCATCTTT
>JAJCZW010000220.1 GCA_029262155.1 Gemmatimonadota bacterium | reverse complement strand
AGCATACCCCTGCATCTCCTGGTGGAGCGCCGAGCAGAAATCGGTACAGTAGAAGGGGAAGACACCAACCTTCTGCGGAACCCAGACCAGGGTCCGCGTCTGCCCCGGCATGATCAAGAGTTCCGAGGTACGAGCCCCGATCATCGCAAACCCGTGCGGTACGTCCCAATCTTGTTCCAGATTCGTGACGTGGAAGAAGACCGAGTCGCCGACCTGAATACCCTCGATCTGGTCCGGCATGAAGTGGCTGCGAATCGAGGTCATCCAAACATCGACCCGGGTCCCCCGTCGCACGACCTTCACGTCTGCTTCTGACCGGGTGACGAATGGGTCACTGTTCTCGCCGAGGGAGAAGATCTGCACCTGCTTGTCCTTGATCATCGATGCCGGAATCGCCTGGGCGTAGTGCGGCTCACCGATAGTCGGGAAGTCGAGCAACAGGCTCATCTTGTCCCCAGTAATGTCGATCAACTGGGCCGCATGGGCAAGCTCAGGTCCGGTCGGCAGATACCGGTCCTTGGTGATCTTGTTCAAGGCAACCATGTACTTACCGTAAGGGTTCCGGGTATCGCCCCCCGGAATCATCAGGTGCCCGATCGAATAGTATGTCGGGATCCGATCGACCACCTCAAAGGTGGTGAGGCTCCACTTCGTGATCTCTGACGAGAGGAACATCGAGGTATACGCAAACCCTTTCCCATCAAATTCAGTATGGAGCGGTCCCAACCCCGCATTCTCGACCTCGCCAGCCACGATCGACTCATAGCGCAGGACCGGAATTCCAGATACCGTGGTGACGAAATCCTTCGCCTCAATCGCCGCCAGCATCTTGGTAAAGGAGTGCACCGGAATTACCGTTGCGAGCTTTCCACCCGCCGCAATCAACGTCCCCGTGGGATCCACGTCCACACCATGCGGGGACTTCGGCGTGGGGAGATAGTACACCATGTCGGTGCAGGATTCGGGGGTCAGCACTTGGGTGCCCGAAAGAATCTCGCTCCGGGCAATATGCCGATCGTCAATCCAGGTGTGGGCGTATTGACCCGGGGAGGCCGTTGCCCGCCCCTCCGCAAGGCACGCTTCGGCTCGCTTCCAATTCACCGCCGCGACGTAATCCTTATCGTTCTGGGAGGCATTGACCTCGAGGAGGGTATTGGCCTCTTCAGTGTTGTACGAGGTGAAGAAGGTCCATCCGTGGGACGGCCCTTTTCCGGAATGTGACAGATCGTAGTCGTACCCCGGCATCCTGATCTGGAACGCAAGGGTCATCTTGCCCGTCGTCGGATCAACCTTCACAAACGACAGGAGTCCCGCAAATTTTTCCTTGTACTGCTGGATGGAAACATCTTCCTGTGGAGTGGGCACGCTAAAGCGTGTTGCCGCCACCGTGTACTCGGTATTCTCGGTGACGAATGGTGACGCATGATTCCCCGCCGAATTCGGAATCTCGAGAATCTCCGCCGTCTCCATTAACGCAAGATCAAGCCGAGCGATCCGGGGGGTGTTGTTCCCGTTAATGAAGAGCCAACGCCCATCGGGCACTCCATCGGTTTGGGACAACTCCGGGTGATGCGCGTCATCCCAGGGCAACATCCCGTAACTCGTCCGCAACATCTCCTTGGTCTGCTCGTTATATCCATAGCCATCCTGCGGGTCTTGCGAGAACACCGGGATCACTCGAAACAGACGTCCGGAGGGGAGTCCATACACCGATACCTGTCCGCTATAGCCCCCAGACATAAAGGCATAGAACTCATCGTACTCACCCGGCGGGACGTACACCTTTTCTGCTGCACCGGCAGTTCCCCCAATCGGGGAACCATTGGAGCCGCATCCTGCGACCGCGAGTGACAAGGCCACCGATGTCACAAGACCGACCAACCGACCTACGCTTTGCATACCGTCCTCCGTTCCCGTTGAGGATCGAGGCAGCCGGCTGCTGCCGTCGACCAGAGTCCATCACACACATCGATCACGGCGAGGCTTGGGTTCGTAGATACTCAAGCACCGCACGCGCTTCATCCTGCGTCAAGTTCTGGTTTGCCATAAAAGACATGTACTGGGCGAGCAATTCCTTGGTCACAGGATGGCGTTCGTACATCTCCTGCGGGTTCAGAATCATGTTCATGATGAATGCTGGGGAGCGAAGGGTCGTAACCCCTCCCAACGCCGGTCCGACGTACCGAACATCCATCTTATGACATGCCGAGCACTTCTCGTTAAACACCCCCTGCCCAGTCGCGGCAAGGGCCGGGTCGAGGGCGGCTAGCGTCATTGGAGATGTGATCGGCCCAATCCCATGTTCAAGCTGGAACGGTGTGAGGTCCGATGTAGCATCTGCTGCTGCCGCTGGAGTACCCTCCGATTCAGCGGAATCGCCCGTACCACCGCACCCCATGGCGAGAAGGGCAACAAGAGGGACGATTACGTAGTTTCGCATGCTCATATCTGAAACCTTTTTTGTTATGGATATTGCCGAAACGCTTGTATCCTTGTCTACCTCTGTAGATTCCCGATAAGCTACGCCCGCCCGATTGGGTTGGTCATGAAGTGTTTATGAAGAATCGTTCATTTTAGGTGGTGCTCTTTGTCGCGTTTCCAGGCCTCCCAGATTCTGCTACCCAGCATCCTTCTCGCAGCGGCTTGCGTCGCTCCGACCCCAATCCCGGATTTTGAGGGACCTCTCGGAAGCACCACCCCCAGCCTCGCGGCGGCTCCAGACGGAAGCACCGTCCTGACATGGTTTGAGCCAACACGAGACTCGTCTGGGGGACACATTCTCCGGGCCGCGGTCCGGCAAGATCGAGCGTGGTCTCTACCGATCACCATCGCTGACAACCGGCCATTTTTTGTGAACTGGGCTGATTTCCCCGCCCTGAGCGTTGCCGATGACGGACGCTGGCTTGTGCATTGGCTGGAACGGACTGCCCCCTCGTCCTACGCCTACCATTCGATGATCTCGACATCGGCCGACCAGGGTCTGACGTGGAGTCCACCGGTGACGGTCCACCAAGACCAGTCCAATACCGAACACGGATTCGTGGCTCATGCTCCGGGCGATAGCGGGGCCGTTCACTTCGCCTGGCTCGACGGCCAGGCCACCGGGGGAACCGATGGGGCCATGTCTGTTCGGTTCGCCACGGTTTCCCGGGGGGGGACTCCTCAAGGCGAAGTCCTCCTCGACGATCGCACCTGTGACTGCTGCCAGGTCGCGATGGCCGCACCACCCTCCGGGCTCTTGGTGGCGTACCGCGACCGAAGCAAAGATGAGATTCGAGACATCTACACCGTCAAGCGCGTGGCGGGAGAATGGACGGCGCCGGCGCCGGTTGCCAACGATGGTTGGGAGCATCGCGCCTGTCCGGTAAACGGTCCGACCCTGGCAACTGCCGGT
>JAJCZW010000219.1 GCA_029262155.1 Gemmatimonadota bacterium | reverse complement strand
TTCACACACCACCATCTTGACCATCTCTTGGAGTACCATGTCTGCGCGATATCCCTGGGCTCGATGGCCCAACGATCGACTCCTCCAGCTACGCCTGAAGGATCTCGGTCTGACCCTATCTGGTACTTGGCTCGAAGACTGCCTCGGCGACCTCCACGAGGAACTCGCCCGGCGGGATCTACGGATCCGCCCTCACGCTTGGCTCTCCGATGAATGGTTTGCGCCCGATACATCACCCGGCATCGCTATCCCGTTCTATCTCGCGCATCCCCGGCTCATTCGCTTGGAGCGCAGTCAAATCCTCGACGTGGAGGGGGGGACGGTGTCCGATTGCATGCGGATTCTCCGCCACGAAACCGGACATGTTCTGCAGCACGCCTTCCAGCTCCAACGCCGGAGGAAATGGCAACAGCTCTTCGGACGGTCCTCCACGAAGTATCCCACACACTACCGTCCCAACCCCGCGAGCCGGAACTATGTGCAACACCTCCGTCTCTGGTATGCTCAGAGTCACCCTGACGAAGATTTTGCCGAGACCTTTGCGGTATGGTTCAAACCGAGGTCCGATTGGCGGAAACGGTACGCCGATTGGCCGGCCCTCAAGAAGTTGGAATATGTCGACGAACTTGTCACGGAGTTGGCAGGGGTCGTTCCCCCGGTCCGATCAAAGCGGCAGGTGGACCCTCTTCGGGCCATGACACGGACGCTGGGAGCGTACTATGAGGCCCGGAAGGCACTCTACTCACGCGAATACCCGAAGGTGTACGATCGCGATCTGCGGCGCATCTTCTCGAGCAATCCCCGACATCGTCGGTCGCTGGCCGCCTCGACCTTCTTGCGCACCAACCGAGCCAAGATCCGTCAGATGGTGTCCAGATGGACCGGAGAATATCAGCTTACGTTGGATGCTGTCCTCGAAGACATGATCGGGCGGTGCCGTGAGTTGAAGCTCCGGGCAGTCGGACCGCAACGGCAGCTGCGAACCGACTTTACTGTCCTCCTAACCGTGAAGACGATGCACTCGCTCTATAGCCCCTCTCGACGAGACTGGATCGCGCTATGAAACGACTTCGCGTACTAGTACTCATGCATCCTCAGCTCGTGCCACCTGACACACTGGAGGGCCACTCGGAGCAGGAGGTCAATCGCTGGAAGACGGAATACGACGTGGTACACACACTACGCAAGGCTGGTCACACGGTCTCCCCACTCGGCGTGCAACACGAACTCCATCCGATTCGCGATGCCGTCGAGTCGTTCCGCCCCGACGTCGTGTTCAACCTGTTGGAAGAGTTCCATGGGGAAACCACCTACGATCAGAATGTGGCCGGGTACCTCGAACTTCTCCGGGTACCGTACACTGGCTGCAACCCGCGAGGCCTGGTCATTGCGCGCGGGAAGGCCCTCTCAAAGAAACTCTTGACGTACCATCGCATTCCAGTTCCCGCCTTTGCCGTGTTCCCCTTTGGCCGAAAAATACGGCGGCCCGCAAAGCTCACGTTCCCGCTGATCGTCAAGAGTCTCAACGAACATGCCTCACTCGGCATTGCTCGCGGTTCCGTCGTCGACCGGGATGACAAACTTGTGGAACGGGTGACTTTTATTCATGAGCGTATCGGCACCGAAGCGATCGCTGAACAGTACATCCCCGGCCGCGAACTATATGTAGGCGTCCTGGGGAATGCCCGCCTCACGGTCCTTCCCATCTGGGAACTGGACTTTGGATCCCTTCCTGAAGGAACACCCCGTATCGCCACCGCCAAGGTCAAGCACGACGTGGACTATCAGGAACGTCGTGGTATTCTCCAGGGGCCCGCGGAGGACTTGTCTGAAGAACTCACGGCGCGGATCGTACGGACAAGCAAACGAATCTACCGTACCTTGGAACTCGATGGCTACGCCCGAATTGACTTTCGCCTCACCGCCGAGGGGCAACCCTATTTTCTTGAGGCAAACCCCAACCCGGAAATTGCCGAGCGCGAAGAATTCGCGAGCGCCGCTGCGTTTGCCGACATCCCCTACCCCGATCTGCTCGAACGCATCCTGAAACTCGGTCTGAAGCGGAGCCGGCACTTCCTGGAATAAGCCGGCTGAAGTGTTGCGATCCACCTACCAAACCCACCATTCACCGATCCAATGCAACTCCGTGGCAACGGTTTCGTCAGGTTAGGTGTCCAATTATGGAACGCTCGATTAGACGACCTCCATTGCCACGGAAGCTAAGATTATGTTGGATAAGCGGTTAAGAAGAATGACCAGGTCATCCCTCATGGCTCCTCTGAGTGCTTGCCTGCTGACATTGAGTGTCCCTACCGCCTCAGTGGTCGCGCAAACCGCCCGTGGCACCGACGCCGCGATCCCGACCTCGTCTCACGGGCACGCCC
Source organism: Gemmatimonadota bacterium (assembly GCA_029262155.1). Lineage (GTDB taxonomy): Bacteria > Gemmatimonadota > Gemmatimonadetes > Gemmatimonadales > GWC2-71-9 > OFTM291. The sequence continues at coordinate 7,225 of JAJCZW010000219.1, read as the reverse complement.
TTCCCTCTCCCTCACTTCGAGCCCAGTCCGTTGGGACTGGTATTGTGGTCGATGGAAAGCTCGACGAAGCCGACTGGCTTCGGATCGAGCCGGGATCGGGGTTTCGCCAGAGCCAACCGAACGATGGGGACGCAGCGACGCAGGAAACCGAAATCCGGGTTCTGTTTGATCACGATGCGCTCTATATCGGTGCCCGCATGTTCGATAGCCTGGGGGCCAAAGGAGTCCGCACTCGGTTAGTCCGACGGGATCAGGGTGCCGGCGGATCATCGGATTGGATTCAACTCGTGTTCGACACCTTCCACGATCATATCGGCCGCACGAGTTTTTCCGTCAACCCCTCAGGCGTGCGGCAGGATGGTGGGGTGGCGGCCTCGTTTCCCGATCCGTCGTGGGATCCCGTCTGGGATGTCGCCACATCAATCGACTCACTCGGGTGGACCGCCGAGTTCCGCATTCCGTTTAGTCAACTCCGATTCCCTCAAGGGAAGGATCAGGTGTGGGGGTTGCAGGTGTGGCGAACGGTCAGTCGGTTGAACGAGTTCTCGATGTGGTCTTACTGGAGCAATACCGAATCAGGAGGGCCGCAGCGTTTCGGCCACATCGAAGGAATTGCAATCACTGGAACCCCGCGACGACTCGAGCTGGCACCCTACGTGGTCGGCGGCCCCAAGTTCAGCACCCCTGCCAGTGCGGCCGATCCCTTCCATGATGGGAGCGAGGTCGCCTCACGGGTTGGGGCCGATCTTAAGTACCTCCTGACGTCCAACATGACGTTGAGCGCGACCGTGAACCCCGACTTTGGCCAGGTCGAGGTGGATCCCGCCGTAGTGAACCTCTCGGCGTTCGAGACCTTCTTTCCCGAGCGGCGTCCGTTCTTCATCGAAGGGGCTGGGGCATTCTCCTTCGGGGGATTCAACTGTTTCTTCTGTAGCAACGTCTCAAGTATGTCGCTGGTGTTTACCCGGCGGATTGGACGGGCACCACAGGGCGGACTCCCCGCAGACGCTGAGTTCAGCGACATCCCGGAGGCAAGCACGATCCTCGGCGCCACGAAGATCACCGGACGAACCAGCGGCGGGTTGACGATCGGGGTGCTTGATGCCGTGACCGCAAAGGAATCGGCCCAGATCATGCGAAGTAACGGAGGGTTGGATCGAGCAACCGTGGAGCCCTTGAGTAACTACTTCGTGGGACGCGTCAAGAAGGACATGCGGGGCGGCGACTTCGTTTTCGGCGGCATTGTGACGTCGGTTGTGCGCGACCTTCCTTCGCAATCACCCCTCCGCAATCAGCTCACCTCGCATTCGGAAACCGGGGGGATCGACTGGCGGGCCAACTGGAAAAACCGTACCTACTCCTTCATGGGAAATATTGCGGTGTCGAACGCTACCGGAGACCCGGCTGCAATTCTCCGGCTGCAACGGTCCAGCGCTCGCTATTTCCAGCGACCCGATCGTGGCAACGGCGGGAATGGCGTGTTCAGCAACTCCTATGACTCCTCAGCAACCTCGCTGCGCGGGTTCGGCGGCTATGCCCGGCTGGGGAAGGATTCGGGTGACTGGTTGTGGGAGGCAGCAGTGAATTACCGGAGCCCAGGGTTCGAGGCCAACGACCTGGGGTTCAACACCCGAAGCGATTACGTCTGGATGAACGCAAACTTGGTGCGCAGCTTCCCCAATCCAGGCGCATGGTACCGGTGGCTATGGATCACCACCGGTGCCCAGCAGCAATACAACTTCGATGGCGACCTCAACGATCGACAGTTTCATGGTGGGATCTGGGGTCAATTTCTGAACTATTGGAACTTTGGCGTCTTTGGGATTCTTCGGCCGTCCGTCCTCGACGATCGGGCCACCCGAGGTGGCCCCGTCGTGGCACGGCCACGCAATGTGTTTGTTTCGGCAAATGGAGGAACCGATAGCCGCAAAGCGATCTCCTTCAACCTCAATGCCAGTCTGAGCGACAACACCGAAGGAGGGTCGAGTCGGTCGATCTCCCTCAACACGACCCTCAAGCCGGCATCGAACGTTAGCCTCTCCCTCGGTCCGTCGTGGAATACATCTCTCAACTCGGCCCAGTTTGTCCGATCGGTCAGTGATCCGCTCCGCACCGATTTCTTTGGACGACGATACGTCTTTGCCGACACCCGACAGACGTCTCTCTCCATGAACACGCGACTCAACATCACGTTCACTCCCAATCTCACCCTGGAGCTCTTCGCGCAACCGTTCATCTCCAGTGCAGATTTCCAGCGCTTCAAGGAGTTCGCCAACCCGCGACAGTCTGAGAAACTGGTCTATGGGAGAGATGTGGGGACGGTCACTCCAACCCACGATGCAAGGGGGCAGGTCACCACCTTTACCGTTGACCCCGATGGCGACGGACCGAGCGATACCTTTGCGATTGGTAACCCCAACTTTGTGTTCCGGTCGCTCCGGGGCAATGCGGTGATCCGGTGGGAGTACCGACCCGGCTCGACGCTGTTCTTCGTGTGGACCCAAGATCGTAGCGCCACCGATCGCTTCACCGGAGATTTCTCCTTCCGATCGCCCGACAACGGCGTGTTTGGTTCGCGTCCAAACAACACGCTACTCGTCAAGGCGAGTTACTGGTTGAACTACTAGGCGACCCTCCCCGGCAACCCAAGTCCTGCTCAGCTGGGCCAGACCTCTGGCCCAGCTCGAGTTTGGGCTCTATTCTCAGTCAGAGCGTCCTCTCCCCCAGCAGGCGGACCCCATGCCCCGTCGCGACCTCCTCCCGGTCGTTCAGAAGGCGTTGTCGGACGTCTATACCGTCGAACGAGAAATCGGGCGCGGGGGTGCCGCGCATGTCTACCTCGCCACACGCGCCGATGGATCCCGCGTCGCACTCAAGGTGCTTCGCCCCGAATTGAGTGTTTCGGTGACCGCGGACCGCTTTCTTCGAGAGATTGCCTTTGTATCGACGCTCGACCATCCCCACATCTGTCGCCTGATCGATTCGGGGGAACGGGATTGGTTGGTCTACTATGCGATGCCCTTCGTTGAGGGGCCTTCGCTCACAGAGTACTTGCGGAAGTACAAGACCTGTCCCCTCATTGACACTCTTCGCATGGCGCATGCGCTGCTCGACGCCCTCCATCACGCACATGGCCAAGGGATTGTTCATCGAGACGTGAAACCGGACAATATCGTATTAGCGCGGACCGGCCCCGTCCTCCTCGATTTCGGAATCGGACGCGCGATTGCGATCGCCGGAACGACACGCCTGACGCGTAGCGGGATCACCGTGGGAACCGCCCATTACATGAGCCCTGAGCAGATTGCGGGAGAGACCAACATCGATGGGCGCACTGACGTGTACTCTTTGGGGTGTGTCCTCTATGAGAGTCTTGCAGGACATCCACCGTTCCAAACCCGGTCCGAGGGCAGGGTGTTACACGATCATCTCGCCACCCCTCCACCGGACCTCCGTGGGGAAGTCCCGAGCCTCACTGAACAAGTCAGCACTGCCGTCATGCGAGCCCTCGAGAAGCAGCCTTCGGCCCGTTGGACCGACGCTCGCGCGATGCAGGAGGCTCTGCCCAAACCGGGGGACCCTTCCTAGAGCCGAAGCAAGAATCCGTCGGCGAGCGGATCGGTTGGGTCGATGAAGAATTCGTGTCGCCCGGTGATATATGCGCTTCCCTTGACCTGGGTGGCGATCGCGGGTGCCGACCCCACGGTCGTGGCATCCACCGCCCGGACCTGGAATGTGGTGCCGAGTATACCTTCGATCTCGATCCAAACACCCCACCCCAATTGGTTCCGAGCGCTGAGGATCGCCGCCAGACCGCTGACACCCGTCCCCGTCGGTGAGCGATCGACTTCACCGTCTGCAAAAACACACACCTGACGGCTATGGCATTCGGCTCCCATCGGGGGCCCCGTGAAGATCGTCCCGTACAGAAATTCCAGATCGCGTTCTCCCCCCGGATGGACCGGTGCCCCCGCACTTTGTACCGCACCCGAAATACGCATGCCACAGTCGATGAGGCGATTGACATGGGTCGTCGTGAGATCAATGTCGACTGACGCCGCGTCGACGTAGGCGTAGAATGCTCCCCCAAAGGCAAGATCGTACGTCACCATGCCTAGTCCATCCACCTCCACCTTCCGGTGCAAGCCGACGACAAAGGAAGGCACGTTTCGAAAAACGACCTGGGATCCGGTCCACCGCGCAAGCACGCGTCCGGCTGGTGTATCAATCCGGATATCTTGGGGGCCGTGATGAAAGAGAAAGATGTCGGCGTGGACCGCAGCGGTGACCAACCCGATGATGCCGTGCCCACACATGGTACTCCAACCGGCATTGTGGAGGAAAAGAACGCCGACGTCTCCATCGGGTGTCACAGGTGGGGTGAGCAGCGCACCGTACATGTCGGGGTGACCGCGAGGTTCCCACATCAAGACTCGACGGATGGCGTCCAAGGTTCGGTCTGCTACACGCCGTTTCTCCAACATTGTTGTCCCTGGTGGCGGCGGAACCCCTTCCACAATGATGCGCAACGGTTCGCCCGCCACATGAAGATCGAGGGTCACGATCCGGCGCCAAGAAGACGGTGCCGTCCAATGGGGCATGGGGACCTCGGAAAGAGGACAGCGGAAGTTACCGCCGTGCGCCCCTTCGCCGAAGTCCCCAGCTGCTACTTCACACGGCGATAGGTTCCGTCGAAGACCGTGGTCCAGTTGGTTCCCTGGTCCGGCGAAGATTCCCACACCTGACGGATCTCATCCTTGTTGACTGGGGTCCAGGTAACACGGTCGATGATCTTCTGCCCTCCCCTGGCCACACGCTCGGGCCCGGTGAGCACCATCTTCCCCTCAACCAATCCACCTGTCAAAATCAGAGTGAACCCACCACCGCCAACCCAATACTGTCTCCACTGTTGTAGGCCGGCCTGATACGAATTGATGCTTTTCCCCTCTCCTCCACTCGCAGCCACCCAGTTTTCTAACAGGGCACAGCTCGCAGCAAACGGCTTGATCTCATTATGCCCGGTCACCTGCCCGTTCGGGTCAGTCACCTCCCATTTCCCAATCCAGAAATCAAACTGGTGATACTCGTCTGCTTGGCAGGTAGGGCCCTGCTGGGCGGAGAGGGCATCGGTACCGCTCAGGAGGAACCAGACGGCACCCAGAACTATCGTGCGAAACCAAACATGCATGCGACACCTCGAAGACCGGAAGAGTGAAGTCCATTGTTCACTGGAGGATACGGACCACAACCATGAATCGCCCGCCGCCTGGGGCCAACCGTTCCAGGCAGGGCCGACCCGCTATCGAATCGGTGAGAGAACCGCCTCGCGGAACATGCGACTCACCCGGAGCTGTTGGCCGTCTTTCATGATCGCGACGTAATCCCCCCCGACCCAGGGCTGGACCTCGTGGACATGATCGAGGTTGACGATACGGGAGCGATGGATGCGAGCGAACCGGGACGGATCAAGCCTGGCATGAAGCGCCGTGAGCGTCGCGCGCAACCGGTAGCTCTCTTTCCCGACATGGATGCGCACATAGTTGCCGCTCGCCTCGAACCAGGCAACTTGGTTGACTACCACGTAGCGTATCCGACCGCTCTGCCGTATCGCGAGACGGGTGGCATACCGGCCGACGTTCTCTCCTCCTTCCTCCGCCGTAGGTGGGTTTCGCGCCACCTCGGCGAGAAGACCTTGCAATTGCTCCTGCAACGTGGCGCGAGCTGGGGGAGATCCGAGTAGATCGCCGGCCCGATCGAGGGCAGCCACCAATTGCTCATCGTCAAACGGTTTGAGGAGGTAGTCGAGGGCGTGGACCTCAAAGGCGCGTAAGGCAAACTGATCATGGGCCGTTACAAAAATGACCGATGGCATCTTGTCAGGCCCAATGACGTCGATGACGTCAAACCCGGTCATTCCGGGCATTTGGATGTCGAGAAAGACTAAATCGGGTTCCAGGGTCTGGATTCCCTCGACGGCAACCGCCCCATGCCCAAACTCCCCGACCACCTCAACGTCATCCAACGATTCGAGTACGAGACGAATACAGTCCCGCGCCAACGGTTCGTCATCGACGATGACTATCCGCATCATGCATCCTCCCGGTACGGTAGCTCCACCTCAGCGATCATGCCCGTCGCTGGGGAGGGGACGTTTCGTAACCGCAGGACGGCTCCCTCACCGAACTGTGCTTCGAGCCGACGCCGGGTATTGGTCACACCAATACCCTCCCGGGCATCCGTCCCGTGTCCAAGACCAGGACCGGAGTCCGTGACCCGAAGCACCAGTGTCCCGTTCTCCCGGGCGGCGGTGATCGTGATGGATCCCCCCTGGGGGCTGCCAGACACGCCATGACGGATAGCGTTTTCGACCAACGGCTGAAGAACCAGGGCGGGGACCAGTGCGCCTCGGAGCGCTGGGGCCACATCGACCGCAACGGTCAGGCGATCACGGAATCGGGTGCGCTCAATGGCCAGGTATTGATCGAGAACCTCCAACTCCCGGCCCAGAGTTACTTCAAGTGCACGTTCATCCAGCGTGGCGCGCAGCAAGTCACCCAGACTGGTCAGCATCCTGACGGCCTCATCGTTCTCCCGCCGACGGACCAACCCGGAGACGGCGTTGAGGGCGTTGAACAGGAAATGGGGGTTGAGTTGCAACCGGAGCGCATCGAGACGGGCTTCGGTCGCGAGGAGTTCGAGACGCGCGGCGCGACGGGCATACGTGAGCACGCCGAATCCGGCGAGTACGAGCCCGTAGGTGAGAAGATCGGTCATGAAGTAGCCACGAAAAAAATTACTAAACTGCTGCCCGACGTTGGAAATCCCTCGGGTACCGGTCCACGCGTAATACATGATGAAGGCGGCACCCCACAGATGTATGACTGCCACCCCGGCTCCCACCACGAGATGGAGACCACCGGCGCGAATGACGCGACGCCCGGTGCCTTCGAATGGAACCAGCGCGGCCAACCGAAAGATGACAGGGGTAAGCCCAGCCCAGAGCAACCACCACGGCATATTGACGATCAATACACCGCTGATCGTGGGCGGGGGCGTACTCCCAGCCATCTGTGCCTGGACGTAGGCCTGGCTCGACTCGATCAAGCCAAGCAGTACCCACGCCAAGAGGATAAAGAGATAGTCCCGCGGTAGGATCAGCGGTGCGATCTGCTTTCCGTTACCTCGCCCCATCCGTGCAAGATGCGCCCACCAATGAGGTCCGGGC
>JAJCZW010000218.1 GCA_029262155.1 Gemmatimonadota bacterium | reverse complement strand
AACCAACGGAAAGACCACGTATCCCGCCGGTCGATACGTGACTCTACTGCCGGTGGGAGGGGGAGGGGGGGGGCGAAGAAACGCTCACGCCTACAAACGGGCCCGGAATTAATTCTGCCCGAAAAATACCTAGAACCCCGGCCCCGCCCCCCCCCCGACGATACCGTCTCGACTTCAATCGGGCCCGGAATTCTTTCTGCGCGTACAATACCGTCTACGCCTGCCCCGCACCGTGGCGGGGCAACACTCTCGCAACACCGATCCAGGCCGGGGAGCAGTACACCGGTGGTGGACTCGAAGTCCCTCTTCCCAAGAGTGAGCCATGACCATCGGCCCCAAACTATTCGCCACGAGCGTTCTGGTACCGCTCCTGCTGGTCGTAACGGGGTGTGCGCCCGCCAACGATCCGGTTCGGGGATCGTGGAAGGCGGTCCTCGACCTCGCCGGGGGTGAACTCCCGTTCATGCTTCACATCGAACGAGAGAACGGTGGGTATGCGGGCCGGATCTGCAACGGCACGAGTTGCCAGGAGATCTCATCGATGGTGCGTGAGGAGGATACCCTCCGGATCGAAATCGGAGACTACGACGCCACCGTGACCGCCGGGATCAGCGGCGACTCCCTGATCGGAGCCTACCGGAATGTCGGGAATCGGGGCCCTCGGGTGATTCCCTTCCGAGCAGCACGGGGGACCTACGCACCGGCACCAGGTGGCGAGTCGCTGGTCGGACGATGGGATGCGACGTTCATCACAGATACGCGCCGGAGTCCTCGGGTCTTCGACATTCGAAATGGCGCCGTGGGATTGGAAGGAAACCTGTTGGCCAATAGCGGCGACTACGGAATCTTCTGGGGCCAGGCGGTCAACGACAGCTTCTATCTCGCCAAGTTTGATGGTGCCTTTGTATACCTCTTCGGCGGGCATCTCGATGGCGACACCCTTCGTGGCGTTTTCCACGCCGGACTCCGCACCCAGACGCCGTTCGTCGCGGTTCGAAGCACCGGGGCTCAACATCTGGTCCCTCCAACCGAACTTACCCAAGCCGATACGCTGAACCCATTCCAATTCGCCTTCCCCAACCTCGAAGGCCACATGGTGACCAACACCGATCCGCGATTCGCGGGCAAGGTGCTCATGGTCGACATCTTCGGGTCCTGGTGTCCAACCTGCCACGACGCCGCCCCATCCCTCGTGGAGTTTTACAACGAGTACCAAGACCGCGGGCTTGAAGTTGTGGGGATTGGTTATGAGGTAACCGGAGACACCGCTATCGACCATCGGCAGTTACGCCGCTATCGCGAGAAGTTCAAGATTCCCTTCACGATCCTGCTTGGCGGCCTGAACGACGTCGAGGCAACCGCGGCAACCCTCCCGCAACTCCATGGCTTCACCGCCTACCCCACCACCCTGTTCATCGGCCGGGATGGTCGGATTCGTCAGGTCCATGCCGGGTTCCTTGGCCCTGGAACAGGGGCGCAATACACTCGCCAAATCGAAGACCTGCGGGCAACGATCGAGTCCCTCCTCCAGGAAACGGGGTCCTCCCCCTAACTCGGGTCGTTGCTCTCCCGACGTCGGCCTATGTAAAGCCATAGTCAGCTATAGACTTGGCCCTTTTACGTACTGTGGCCATCCCCCCCCCGAACGACTACTTTTCCGGGCTACGCAAGGCCCCACATGGGCACGCTTCATCCTATCGAGGTATGAGTGGCCGCACTACCAGTATTGCAACCATCCCAAGTCGGAACCGGTCCTCGAAAACCTTCGTGGATCAAGGTTCGAGCGCCTGGCGGAGCCAATTACGCCCAGATTCGTGGGATGATGCGCGAGCTGAATCTGAACACAGTCTGTGAAGAGGCCCGTTGCCCCAACATCGGCGAGTGCTGGGAGCACAAAGCCGCTACATTCATGATCCTGGGAGACGTCTGTACTCGGAACTGCGCCTATTGCGCCGTCGCCCATGGGACACCCCAACCCTACGACCCCATCGAACCGGTCCGGTTGGCTGAAGCCGTGACCCGCATGGGCTTGGCCCACGTAGTCATCACTTCGGTTGATCGAGATGATCTTCCCAACGGGGGGGCCGAATCGTTCGCAAGGTGTATCCGTGAAATCAAAGCGAGGATGCCCGAAACCTCGGTTGAGGTGTTGATCCCGGATTTCAAGGGTTCCGAAACCGCTCTCCGCATCGTGCTCGAGGCCGAACCCGATATCCTGAACCACAATTTGGAGACAGTGGACCGGCTGTACCGACTTGCCCGGCCGGGCGGGAGGTACCGGCGCGCCCTGACCCTGTTGGCGAATGCCAGAACCATATCGCCGACCGGGCTCACCAAGTCCGGTATCATTCTGGGCATGGGCGAGGAGTGGGACGAGGTCCTCGATGCGATGCGTGACCTCCGCCGCAGCGACGTCAACATTCTGACCTTGGGGCAATACCTCCGACCATCCGATGGTCATTTACCGGTCGCGCGGTTCTATCGCCCGGAAGAGTTCGCCGAACTCGGTGCAGCGGGCCGCGCGATGGGGTATGCTCACGTCGAAGCGAGCCCCCTCACAAGATCAAGCTATCACGCATGGGAACAGGTCGACCGCGCCAAGGCAGAGATGGCAACATGACGCGCCCCACACCGGCACCACCCATGTCCCGAGGCGACATCCCGGTCGCAACACAGATCGGGTGCCTTCGCCAGATGCTCTTGATTCGAAAGTTTGAAGAAAAAGCCGGAGAGGCCTACAGCCTCGGTAAGGTCGGTGGCTTCTGCCACCTCTACATCGGCCAGGAGGCTGTGGCCGTCGGCACGATGGCCGCCCTTCGCCCAGACGACTACGTCACCGCCTCCTATCGTGAACATGGACACGCCTTGGCCCGCGGGATGCCTGCCAACGTCATCATGGCGGAGCTGTACGGGAAGGTCACCGGGTGTAGTAAGGGGAAGGGCGGGTCGATGCACCTCTTCGATACGTCTCGAAATTTCCTGGGTGGGCACGGAATCGTTGGGGGACATATTCCGTTGGCGACCGGGATGGCCTTTGCCGCGAAGTATCGGGAGACAGACCAAGTGGCGGTTTGTTTCTTCGGCGAGGCGGCCATGAACATCGGCGCGTTTCATGAAGCGCTGAACATGGCCGCGCTCTGGAAGCTCCCGGCGGTCTTCATTTGCGAGAATAACGGGTACGGCATGGGCACGGCCCTCGCACGCGCGAGTGCGATCCTCGATCTCTCCCGTCGGGCGTACAGCTTCGACATGGCGTCGGAGGCGGTGGATGGTCAGGATGTGTTTGCCGTCAAGGCGGCGGTCGACATCGCGGTACACCGGGCCCGGGTCGAATCGGAACCGACCCTCCTGGAAATGCGCACCTATCGCTACGTGGGTCATTCGATGTCGGATGCGGCCCATGGCACCTATCGCACAAAGGAAGAGGTCGAAGAGTATCGCGAGCGGGACCCGATCGTCCTCCTCCGGGCTCGGCTCCTCGAGGATGGCCACCTGACCGAGGAAGGCTTCCTCACCCTGGTGCAAGAGGTGGTCGATGAGGTCGACGCGGCATTGACCTTCGCTGAAGACTCGCCCGACCCCGATCCGTCGGCACTCTACACCGATGTCTACATGGAGCCACGGTAATGGCAACGTTGACCTACCGTGACGCGTTGAACGAAGCCCTCAAAGAGGAGATGGCCCGCGACCCCGACGTCTTCCTGATGGGTGAGGAAGTCGCCGAGTATGACGGGGCGTACAAGGTGAGTCGCGGATTGTTGAAAGCGTTCGGTCCTAAGCGTGTCGTCGATACCCCCATCGCCGAACTCGGATTCTCTGGACTCGGCGTGGGGGCCGCCATGGTAGGCCTCCGGCCGGTCATCGAGATGATGACATGGAACTTCGCCCTCCTGGCAATCGACCAGATCGTCAACGCCGCGGCGAAGCTCCGCTATATGTCGGGGGGCCAGGTCACCTGTCCCATCGTCTTCCGCGGACCCGGAGGTGCGGCGCTTCAACTGGCCGCCCAGCATTCCCAGGCCTTCGAGTCGTGGTATGCCCACATCCCCGGCCTGGTCGTGATGACACCGGGAACGCCAGCCGATGCGAAAGGCCTCCTCAAGAGTGCCATTCGGAGCGATGACCCCGTCGTTTTTATCGAGGGGGAGATGCTCTACAACGTGCGCGGGGAGGTCCCGGACGAAGAGTATGTCATCCCTATCGGCGTGGCCGACATTAAGCGGGAAGGGTCCGACGCCACCATCGTGTGCCATGGGAAGGCGGTGACGGTGGCGCTCAAGGCGGCCGAGCAACTGGCCGAAGAAGACATCGCGATCGAGGTCGTCGACCTCCGCACCATCACGCCGCTCGATCGCAACACCATCTTGACCTCGGTCAGCAAGACAAACCGATGTGTCGTGTTGGAAGAGGGATGGTCTTTTGCCGGTGTGGGTGCGCAAGTGGTCGATGTCATCCAACGGGAGGCCTTCGATCTCCTCGATGCACCTATCATTCGTGTCACTGGGGCAGATGTCCCGATGCCCTATAACAAGTACCTGGAGCGCGCAGCCAAGATCGACCCCGCGAAGGCGGTGGCTGCTGTCAAACAGGTACTCTACCTGACGTGAGTTCATGGCAACGAAGATTGTAATGGAGGCCCTCTCCCCCACGATGGAGGAGGGACGGCTCGTCGAATGGAAGAAGAGTGAGGGCGACACCGTCGCGCTGGGCGATGTGATCGCCGAAGTCGAGACCGACAAAGCGGTGATGGAGTTGGTCGCCCGAGCGGAAGGGGTGCTTCTCCGGCAACTGGTCGCGGCGGGAGCGACGGTGCCCGTCGCCGAAACCGTGGGGTATATCGGTGCTGAAGGAGAAGCGATCGATGTGCCGGCGACGCCTGCGGCACAGCCGGCCACCACGTCGCAGGCGGAGGCGGTGGCTCCACCTCCAACCCTCTCCCCACCGCCCTCTGCTCCAGTGGCGCCGCCGGCACCGGCAGTCGTCGCGGGAGATGGCGAGCGCATCAAGGCGTCTCCC
>JAJCZW010000217.1 GCA_029262155.1 Gemmatimonadota bacterium | reverse complement strand
GCTTCGTCGGCTTCGCCTCCTCGCGAATGCGGTTGGGCGAGGGCGGCAGGGTGAGGACCGTGCGCTACGACTCACTCCGTGGCAAGGAAGGAGATCGCTTCGTCGGCTTTGCCTCCTCGCGAATGCGGGGGGCGAGAGGACCGTGCGCTACGACTCATTCCTTGGCAAGGAAGGGGATCGCTTCGGGGCCTTCGCCTCCTCGCGAATGCGGGGGGGGAGAGAACCGTGCGCTACGACTCACTCCGTGGCAAGGAAGGAGATCGCTTCGTCGGCTCTGCCTCCTCGTGAATGCGGGGAGGGAGAGGGCGGCAGGGTGAGGACCGTGCGCTACGACTCATTCCTTGGCAAGGAAGGGGATCGCTTCGGGGCCTTCGGCCCCTCGCGATTCTAGGCCCTGACCCACTGGATAATTTCCTTGAGCGTCGCGCGCTTCCCGTAGCTCAGGACGCCTACACGGTAGATCTTACTCGCGATCCACGTAATGACCAGCATTCCCAACACAGTCACGGTCATCGACATCGCCAAGGTGGACATCGAGAGCGGTGCGATCGAGTAGCGGACCGGCACAACGAATGGTGTGAAGAACGGGATCATGCTGAGGACTTGAGCGATACTACCGTTGGGATCATTCAAGAGCAAAAACATCGACATCAGCCCACCGACCACGAGCAGACTCACCGGGAACTGCACCTGCTGAGTATCCTGCACCGTGTTGCACATCGCGCCCACCGCAGCGTACATCGCGGCGAAGAGGAGGAAGCCGAGTACAAAGAAGGTTAGGAAGACGACAAGGAGGTCGGGAGACATCACCGGAATCGGGAGATTGATCAACCCTTCGGTGGGGAAGCCCAGGGCGCTCGCTATTTGGACTCGGTAGGTGGTCAGCGCTGTGGCACCGCCGGCCCAAACCCCGATCTGGAGCAACCCAACCGCACCTACACCCAGGACCTTCCCCAACATCATCTGGAACGGGGTGAGGCTAGAGGCCAGTATCTCGACGATCCGATTGGCTTTTTCCTCGACGATGGAGTTCATGACCTGAATGCCGTAGATCAAGAGGGCAAAGTAGAGGATGAAGCTCATCGCGTAGGCGAGGAGGAACGATGCTTCCCCACTCTCCCCGGTCAACTTCCCGTCAGCCACCTTGCGCGTCACCAAGTCGACCGGCCCCATCGCCTGCCCCACAACCGCCGGGTCGACACCGGCGCGCTGAAGTCTCTCGGTAAGGACCAACGGCCGGAGGCGCCGCGACAGACTGCTCATCTCGGATGGGCTCCCAACGTTGGCACCGAGATAGGTCAGCGACCCTGTGATGACGGCATCTTCGGTGACGAGAAGCAAGCCATCAAAACCACCGCCCGCCTCAGCTTGTTTTTCCTGGCTCAGGCCGGTGAGCGGGATCAGGGAATCCTGCAGCTCCTGCAGTCGATCGGTCGCGGGGATCAGGATCGGGTCGTAGAGTGGACGAGCATCGGGCCCGTCGCCGGTCTTTGCGGTCGCCAGGGCGTTCTCGACCTGGGCACCGAGGGTCCCGGTCGCAGCGTTGAGAACAGCAATACGTTTGGCGGTTCCCGCTCGGTTCAGCAGGAGGGCTGGCACGAACATGAGCCCGCCGATAAGGACCGGAAAGAGGAGCGTACTGATGAGGAAGGCGCGGGTACGAACCCGCTCGACAAACTCTCGCCGTATAACGGCCAGGACCTTGTTCACGCGACCTCCAGAGCTGGTGCCGACGCGGCGTCTTGACCGACCTTGGCAATGAAGATGGATTGGAGTGACGGTTCGACCACTTCGAATCTGGTCAGCCCGACATCGGCCTCAACCAGCGTGCGCAACAGCGCGTCCGGATCACCTCCAGGCGCCATCTCGACCTCGGCGCTGGCACCGTAGTCGTCGACCTTGGCGACCAAGGCACGGTCGGCCAGGATCGGCCTGGCCCGCTCGGCGTTTCGATGGTACCCTAACGCGATATGCCTGCCACCGAACTCGCGTTTCACGTCGCTTACCTTCCCGTCGACCACCTTCTCGCCCCGGGCGATAATCACGATCCGATCACACATCTTCTCAGCTTGTTCCATGATGTGGGTAGAGAAGAGTACCGTGCGCCCCTGCCGGGAGAGGTCGACCACGACATCCTTCATCACCTGACTGTTGACCGGGTCCAGGCCACTGAAGGGTTCGTCGAGGATCACCAGTTCCGGTTCGTGGATAAGCGTCCCGATGAACTGAACCTTCTGCTGCATCCCTTTCGACAGGTCCTCGACCTTCCGCATCGTCCAGTCCGACAAACCCAGCCGGCCAAGCCACTCAGCTCCACGTTTGCGGGCATCACTTCGACTGATCCCCTTGGCCTCGCCGAGAAAAACCACATGGTCCAAGACCTTCATCTTCTTGTAGAGACCGCGTTCTTCGGGGAGGTACCCGATTCGGGTCGACATATCCCGACTGGCTCCCTCCTCTCCCAGAATGCGTATCCTCCCCTCATCGGGGAGAATGATGTTCATCATCATGCGGATGGTGGTGCTCTTCCCCGCGCCATTCGGACCGAGCAGCCCGAAAATCCCTCCTCGGGGAACCGTCATTGAGAAGCTGTGCACCGCAGTATGACCTGCAAACCGTTTGGTCACATTCTCGATTTGTACCACTGTTTCATTCGACGTCATCGTCGGAAGACTCCTAGTAGGTGGATGAAGCGACCCACTTACGGCGGGTTAGGACATCAGGTTTCGTGCGATCTCCGTTCGTTCCAGGCCGCAACGGAACCGCACTACAACTCCTCGGGGGAGAAGATTCCCTCGATTGGAAGTGAAAAGATCTTGCCGATCTTGAACGCGAGTGGCAGACTCGGATCGTACTTTTGAGCCTCAATCGCGTGAACAGTTTGGCGAGAAACGCCGAGTCGATTGGCCAGGTCGGTCTGAGACCACTGCCGTTCTGCCCGGAGCACCCGGAGGCGATTCTTCATCGATACCGTCGCCGCACCAAACCGAGCGCACCGGCCCAGAGCAACCACATCAGTATCCAGAGGAAGGGCCAGGCATGAGCCACGGAAAGGTCGGGCAGAAGTTCCGCTTTGGCAAACATCCCATAGGCAAGAACCAAGAGCGCGGTCGCAAGGAACCCGAACAGCGACGCTTCGAACCCAATCCGGCGTTGCAGCTCGTCGAGCTGCTCGATGGACTTGTGGAAGAGAACCAATGCAACAGCCATTGGAAGGATGGGAGCGAGGGCGAGACCAAACCGCAGGAACGCCGGGAGCTGCTCACGTTTTCGGAGGACATAAGCAACAAGAACCGCCAAGAAACCTGAGGCGAGTGGCAAAACGATGAGACGGCGGGCTATATCGTTATCTCGCAATTGCATAGCTAACTCCCAAGCGGGTGAGGCGGACTCAAATCACAGTAATATTACCTTTACATTATGTCAAGGTCCATTTACATTCTTCGTGTTCCCGGATGAATCTCGGATTGTGATTCTACCGTACGGCGGAGCCATGATTGCCAACCTTGTGCGCCTTGACCGCCGCCTCCCCTCCTTTGCCGTCCGGGAGGTCACTTTCTCGGGGTCGACCACGGTGGATCCCCACCGGCACGAACGCCCGATGATGGTTGCGGTCCTGGAGGGTTCCTATCGTCAGACGGTCGATCGCCGGACCGATGAGGTGGCGGCAGGTCAGGTTCTCTTGCTTCCGGCTCAGAACGAGGTGGTGGTTGAGATCCCACGCGGCGGAGCCCGAAGCCTTTTGGTTACCCCCCTTAACCAACGGGTGACCGACGTCGAGCATGAACTCTTTGGGCGAATCGGCATCAGTAAGCCTGGGGTTACCGGTCCATTGGTTCGGCGGATTAGGGGTGAACTCAGCCATGCCGACCACGATCGCTGGGGCGCGATCACGTTGGAAGGCCTCTTCCTGCAGCTGCTGGCGACGATCGGGCGGGAAGCAAAGACCGATCTGGTGGACGCGCCACCCGCTTGGTTACTCGGGGCGAAAGAGATGCTGAACCAACGATTTCGGGAGTCGATCACGCTCGCCGATGTCGCCCGGTCGGCGGGGGTGAGTCGAGCGCAGCTGGCCCGGCGATTCCGGGCGGTATTCGGCACCTCAGTGGGGGCGTACCTTCGGGCCCGCCGGCTCGATGCGGCCGTCAAGCATCTGCGGGGAGGAGATGCGTCGCTCACCGAGGTTGCCGTCGGGAACGGGTTTTACGACCAAAGCCATCTGACGCGGGTCTGCCGTCAGGAATTGGCGCAGACACCGTTAGAGATTCGGCGGCGGGCACAGCGGGTGCCTAGAGCCGCTCTGGCATCCCATCGTACTGGCGTGCCCCCCGTACCAGCGACTGGTTGACCCTCCCCCTACCCTAACATCCCCGATCGCCTGAGGCGCTTGCTCGAGCATGCCTTCACCCATCTGGTGCATGTCCGGGGAAAAAAGTCAGCCATTCAAACGTTTTATCTCCAGAACATCCTGTTCCCCACCTTCTGGAGGTACTGATGGTCCGCACATTCTGGTGGCAGTCGCTCGGCGTTCTTCTCCTTTCGGCATCTGGGTCGGGCGTTCTCTCGGCCCAAGGCACCGGGTACCCAGCCCTTTCGCAGGCCCAAGAACTCCGACTGGCCATGAGTGCCGGCCCCCTGACCGTCTCGCAACACGCCGATGTCTACGTTATGGGATCCAATGGTTTCGAGAAAGTGGTCACGGGACGGAACGGGTGGGCTTGCCTCGTGGAGCGTTCCGCTTCGAACCAGGCCCAGCTCGCTCCCCACTGCTTGAATCCTGCAGCCGAAAAGACTGTACTACCGGCGTTCCTATTGGAGGCACGCCTCCAGGCACGTGGTTGGGATGGAGACAAGATCTCGGACGAACTGAAGCGTCAGTTTCAGGCTGGCGACATCCCCCTGCCAGCGGGGCCGGCGTATGCCTACATGCTCTCGAAAGGCCAGCGGCTCGGCCGGGACGGCGGTAACTTCAAACCGCACTTCATGCTCTATGTACCGTACGCGAGCAACGCCTCCATCGGCGGCGATCCACAGCGGCAACAGTTCCCATTCGTGGGGCCCTATGAGAATCATCCGCTTTCCACCATCGTGATCATCATGGATGAGTTTGTCGACCCCGCGTCAGTTGCCTTGCCATCGCAGTGAACGACGGGTCGCCCCTGATTGACCGTGCGGTACGCGGAGAGCCCGAGGCGCTCGAACGCCTCGTCGCCTCGCAACGCCGCGCGGCCTTTCGAGTGGCGCGTGCAGTGTTGGGAGAACCCGATGCCGCCGAGGATATCGCACAGGACACCGTGGTTCGCCTGACGGCGGCCTTACCTGGTTTTACCGGAGACACCGAACTGGATCGCTGGGTCTATCGGGTCACCCTCAATCTTTGCCGGGATCACCTCCGGAGACGAAAGCGACGGGCTCGGGACATTCCCATCGACCGGGCCGAAGCGGTGCCTGAGCTCATGACCGAGTCGTTGCCTGAGCGAGCGGTGGACCTTGAAAGGGCCGGAGCAGCAGTCGCCGAGGCGATGGCCGCACTATCGTCGGAGCAACGTGAAATCCTCCGACTTCGTTTCGTGGCCGGTCTCCCCTACGCCGACATTGCCCGGGTGACCTCGACACCACAGGGAACTATTGCCTCACGGGTTTTCCGAGCGCTCAAGCGGCTTGGTCAGATTCTCGATCCGCGGCATTTGGAGGTACTGGAATGAACCGACCCACCGATGACCAACTGCTCGCCTTCCTCGACGGCACACTCGACCGCGAGGAACGGGAACGTCTTCTTGACCGGATCGAGAACGATCCTGCGTTGGCCCGAGAGCTTCGATTGGCGGCGATGGGCTATGCTGGAGCTGAGCCCATGAGAACAGCAACCGCGGATCGGCCTACCCTGCCACGTATGACACCCAGACTGGTCTCGCGTTGGTGGATCCCGGCCGCAGTCGCGGCGACCCTCCTTTTGGCGATCCCCACTACCCTCCGTCTGTCTTCGGTTTCCTCTTCGCCGGAACCTTGGACGCCGGAAGGAGCGATGGCAGCGATCATGCCTGCCTCACTCCCCACCAAGCCGGAGGGCGGATTCGTGCTGGTCCTGCAAGGACGGTGGCCTGATGCCAGCACCGTAGGTGCCGACGAACAGCAACGAAGGGCGCGGGAGTACTGGGCCTGGGCAGCGAATCTGTCGAACCGATCGGTGTTGATGGCGGCGGGTGACCTGGTGTGGGATCCCGGTGAGCGCCTGGGACCGACCGGAACCCCGATCGCGGTGTCGGTCGAGATCGTCGAGTCTCCCGACTTCATCGTGGGGATGTTCGCCCTGCGGGTGACGACAGTCGAGGACGCGCTAGCGATTGCGCGGGAGTGTCCGCACCTTCGATATGGTGGGTCGGTATCGGTGCGGCAGGTGGGACAGGGGTTCTTGACGACGCACCTGGCCGGGAGCTGATCGCGGGGCTACTCTGTCTCCGCCCCGATTATCGTAAGGGCTTTGCCAGTGTAGGCCTGCCCGTCGGGTTGTCTCTACTTTCCCACGCCACCCATCCCGGAGGCCATATGGCATCGTCCCCAACATCTCTCATCATCGGCCTCGGCGGACATGTGGTGGCGATCGACTTCTCCACCGGGACGGAACTGTGGCGCACCAAACTCAAAGGGCGTGACTTCGTCACGGTGTTCACCGACGGGGGTCGAGTCTTCGCTGGGGCACAAGGTCTGCTCTTCTGCCTCGATCGGGCAACCGGTCACATTCTCTGGGAAAACAAGCTCAAGGGACTTGGGTTGGGTGTCATCGCTTTTGAAGGACTGAGCGAGATTGTTGCGGCCGCTGCAGCCAATGCAGCGAAGAAGGCTGCCGCAACCGCCGCTACCACGTAAAGTATCCGCACCAGGTGACCGTGGGGAAAGCGCCGTCGACCCCGTCGAGACGTGAACTAGGCGCGAGCGCCAGAAGAAGGCGTATCCAATGAGATCCAGTCTGGTGTGCAGTCGGTTGGGGACCCCCGAGACAAGCTGGGAACTGTGAAAAGGAAGAGTTGGCTCAAGTGGCTCGTCATTGGAGTCCTCTCGGTGATCGGACTCGCCTTGGTGGTTGCCGCCTACCAGTTGCTTAGTTTCAGTCGGGCGCTGAGCAAAGTATACGACATCGAAACACCGGATATCGTAGCCACGACCGACTCAACCGTGATCGCGAGAGGTCGCCATCTCGCTCAGTCCATTGGCGGTTGTCTCGGCTGCCACGGCCCGGGACTAGCGGGCGGACTCGTCGACGACCTCGGACCAATCGGTGTGATCCGTGCACCCAACCTCACAACCGGTCGCGGGGGGGTCGGTGGCACCTACACCGATGGTCAGCTCGCTCGAGCCATCCGGTATGGGATTAGGACCGACGGTCGCACCTTGCTCTTCATGCCCACGCCAGAACACAACTGGTGGCCCGATACCGATCTGCTCGCGATCGTCTCCTTCGTGCGGAGCCAGCCGCCGGTTGACACCACGATCGAACCGGCGGTGGTACGCCCATTGGGTAAGCTGCTAAGCCAGTTCGGAGTCGTGGAGCTCCGGAGCGCCGCGATGATTGACCACACCGCCAGTCGAGAAGAGATCCCCAATCCTGAACCGACCGCTCGCTATGGTGCGTTCCTCGCCCGGGGATGTGTAGGTTGTCATGGAGAAGGTTTGAGCGGCGGTCGCATTCCAGGTGCCCCGTCGAGCCTCCCAATTCCCGCCAACCTGACACCGGACGAAACGGGGTTGGGAGATTGGTCGAAAGAAGAATTTGTCGCCGTGTTGAATACTGGTGTCCGGCCGGACGGCCGTCGGCTCGCTGCATTCATGCCCTTCGTCTCGACCCGAGCGATGAATGATGTGGAAAAGACCGCACTTTGGGCCTATCTCCGCACTCTTCCACCCCGCGCGTTCGGGAATCGTTAGGCAACGAGCGTACATCCACAATCCTCCACGACCTACTACACGGAGGTTTCGCATGAATCTCGGCGCTTTCTCCATCAGTTTGGCTGTGAAGAATATCGGGGCCTCGAAGGCCTTCTACGAGAAGCTTGGTTTCAAGACCTTAGGCGGCGATATCACACAGAACTGGTTGATCTTGAAGAACGCTGATCATGTGATCGGTCTCTTTCAGGGGATGTTCGAGAACAATATGTTGACCTTCAACCCTGGATGGGATAACAACGCCCAGAACCTGGAGACGTTCACCGACGTGTGCGAACTCCAGCGCCAACTCAAGGCTGAAGGCGTGGAGTTGGTTAGCGAGGCCGATGAGGAGACGACCGGCCCCGCGAGTTTCATTGTCGGAGACCCCGATGGCAACCCGATCCTGGTCGATCAGCACGTCTGATCTGTGGGGCCAAGCCAGGGTCGCTCGAACTGAGACCGAGGTCGCCTCCTCGCAACGCCGTCGGCGTCATTCAAGTGGGGCTAGCGGGCCTGATTGATCTGAGTCTTGGTCCTCGTCGGTATCGGGTGATGTCTCGTCCGACTGGCTCTTCGAGCGCTCCAACGCGCGTAGTCTCTTCTTCTCCTGCTTTTCCTTCCGTGCAATCTCCTTCTGGCGCTTTTTGAATCCGTAATTCGGTCTTGCCAATGGGTGCCCTCCTTGTCGGTCCGGGCGAGCCGAAGGAAGATCCTTCGAGTGATCTCGACCGGGCGCGAGTCCCTCAAGATATGCACATAGCGCAGTCAGTGCCCAAAAACGGCTGGCAAACGCCTTGGCTGTGAGGACAAGACCCTTCCCCACCGCCCCTCCCTCCCCGGAGCCCCCAGTCCAACCGAGCGCCTTTTGTCCTATAAAGCGACTTGGTCCCAGCCACATCTTGGTCCTCAACCTGGGCACACCGATTTCCGGTTACGCCTACCCACCCCCTTGAGGAGCCTTCATGTCGGTTCGTCTTCCTACTCTACTCTCCGCCGCACTCCTGCTGCCGCTCTCGGCCGCGTCACCCATACTCCTTGCCCAGGACGCGCCGAAAAAGGTTCATGTCGGGGACGCCGAAGTGGATGGGAGCTTCATCAAAGGGTTCACCAGTAGCTTCGACCTGATTCGGAAGGGCCCCGATGGCAAGACCGAACCGTTCGGGAGCTGGACCGACGACGTCACCATCCTCACCCGTGACGGCAAGTCTCTCCTCCGGCGGAAGGTGGCGCGGTACAACGCCGCAGGCGAAAAAGACTTGGAACGGGTCCACATCAACGATCAGACGACCTTGGCGCCTCTGATAACCCATCAAATCAGCGGTCCTGGGCTCCAGCAAATGACCCGGTTCGAGGTGACCGACAAGGCGGTGAAGGTCGTAGCGATCCAGGATCCCGAACGCCCATCGATCAGTGCCGAAGTCACCTTGGCCGAAGCCCCCTTCGATCTTTCGCTCTACGCCATCCTCCTCCTCGGCTTCCCCAAAACGGACGGCTACGCCGCGAGCTTCCCCATCGTTGGTCCCGGGCTTCAACTGGCCTGGGAGACGATGCGGGTAGGTCCAACTGAACGGGTGGCCGTTGAGAATGGACGAGAGGTGGACGCGGTGAAGGTCACCACCGAGACCCGGACCTGGTCGGTCTGGTTCGAACCGGAAGCACCCTACATTGCCAAGATCGTGCAACGGTTTCCCGACGGGAGCGAATGGACCTCGATTCGACGTTCCGCCACTCGGAAGTAGGACTCACGATGCACGTTGCACTACTCGGCGGGTTGGAACAGCTGGTACTCCTGGCAGTATCTCACCTGGGGAATGACGGCTACGGCGTCTCGATTCGGCGTGAGATTCGGGAACGAGTAGGGCGGACCGTTTCCGTTGGTGCGCTCTACGCCTCTCTGCATCGCCTCGAAGAGAAGGGGTTGGTCCATCAGCGTTCCGGTGAGCCTACCCCGCGTCGAGGTGGACGGGCAAAGCAGTACTATTCGCTTACACCATCCGGTGCTCGCGCGTTAGTGCGGTTCCGTAGAGCGGTCGACAACATGTGGAATCCATCGCTCGGTCACCGCGACACCCTGGACGGGTACGAGGATCACGATCGCATCGATCGGTCGTGACAAGGGAGCCTCAGGCTTTCTCTCAGCCAGTGGCTACTCCACCCGCATCGCCGCCGCCGGATCGGACGCTGCCGCCCTTCCGGCCGGTCCGAGCGATGCCACAAGGACGAGAAGGAAGAGCACCATCGCAACTCCCGCATACACGAGGGGATCGATCGCAGACACGCCGAACAGCATCGAACGCACGATGCCTGATGCCAATCCCGCCAGGGCGAGTCCAATGCCCACCCCGGCGAGTCCCATCACCGTGGCACCGGCGAGGACCTGCCGACGCACATCCCACCCCGTCGCGCCTAGTGCGATCCGGACGCCGAATTCCCGTCTCCGCTGTCCCACCACGTAGGACACCGTTCCGTAGATGCCGACCAGACCAAGGACGAGGGCAAGAAGTGCGGCAATGAGAACGATGATCATCGCGAAACTGACCTCTTGAAACGAACCGGCGGTGACCTGATCGAGGGTGGCCACAGAGTTAACCGGAATCTCGGGGTAGGCGGTGCGTACCTCGGACAGCAGGCGGGGAAGGACGGCCCGTGGATCCCCACTT
This sequence comes from Gemmatimonadota bacterium, assembly GCA_029262155.1. Taxonomy (GTDB): domain Bacteria; phylum Gemmatimonadota; class Gemmatimonadetes; order Gemmatimonadales; family GWC2-71-9; genus OFTM291. Next base: position 7,130 of record JAJCZW010000217.1, on the reverse strand, counting down.
ACGCGCACCACCGCGATCATGTTCGAAATCCACATGGCGAAGTCACTCTCGGGCAGAAAGATCGTCGGTAGGTAGACTGTCGGCTCCGCCGGTGTCATCAGACTGGTCTCCCGGATATCGTCGACAACCCCGACGATCGTGTACCAGACATCAGCCGAGGGGTTGGCGGGGGGGGCCCACTGCATCAGGCGGCGGCCAATGGCGTCACCGTTGGGGAAGTTGGCCGAGGCAAAAGCACGGTTGACAACGACTGACCTGGGTTGATCGGTGAACTCCGCCGCCTCGAGTTCCCGCCCTCTGAGCATTCGAGCACCGATGGCGTTCAAGTATCCTGGTCCCATGAACACGCGCAGCGCCTTGGTGCCGTCCTCGAGACCCGTAGGCACCGCTCCGTCAACAGCGATGTAGTCGTGGAATTCCCCGCCGTCGAGGGGTAGATCGGCGGAATAGGTAGCCTGCTCGACTCCCGGAATCTGTGATAGTCGAAAGGCGAGATCACCCATGAAACGGCTCCGGGCTGCATCCGCCGCCTGCTCGTTGTGCCCTGCAGCGCGGAGGTGAGACCGGGATAGGGCCAGCTTCAGCGTCACCGTCCGACTCCCGTCGAACCCGGGATCGACGTTCCGGAGGTTTTGGAAGGTACGGAGCAGCAACCCCGAACCGACCAGCAGGATCGTCGCGAAGGCCACCTGGGCGACGACGAGCACGCGCCTAGTTCGCGATGCGCCGGCACCGGCCGTTCCCCAGCGACCGCGGTCCCCCTGGAGCCCGGCCTCGACCGATCCCTTACGGAGCAACGGCACCACGCCGAATACCAGCCCCGCCAGCAGCGCCAACCCCAACCCAAAGAAGAGCACGGTGAGATCCAAGCCTACGCCGTCGGCCAGGGGGATCTCGGTCGGGGCCAGCTGAAGCAGCCCCTTTTCGCCCACCATCGCGAGCCCGATGCCGAACACACCTCCCAGGCCCGCGAGGACGACGCTCTCGGTGACATAGGTGCGCGCGAGTGAGAACCTGGTCGCTCCGAGTGCCCGCCGAATCGCCACTTCGCCCCGGTGGCTTTCGGCCCGCACCAAGAACAGATTCGCCACATTCGCCGTCGCGATGAGCAGCACGAAACCGACCGCACCGAACAGAATCCAGAGGACGCCGGCAAGATCCCCGACGATGGCGTCGTGGAACCGTTGCACCCGTGGCCGATATCCTCCCTCTCGCAACTCGTCCGGCGTAAAGAGACCGGGGTAGGTTTCCGCGGCCTCCAGCATCAACCCCTCAAGTTCATGGGTCGCATTCTCAGGGGAAACACCAGCTGCCAAACGGCCGACCCCCTGGTACATGAAGTTTCCGAAGCGGGCTGTAGCCCGGTCCAGCCCACCCAGAGGGAGGATGAGGTCCGGAGCTTCGAACGGATTCCCGAACACGACCGTGGCCGGCGGTCGGACGAAGGCAAAGTCCTCCGGAAGAACGCCGACCACCAGTTGGCTGGCCCCTTCCAGCGCTGGCTTGCCGATCACATCGGGGTCCGACCCCAGATGCCGCACCCAGTAGCGGTGCGAAACGAGTACGACTGGTGTGGCGCCGGGTTCGCTGTCCTCCTCTAAGAGATTCCGTCCCTTTGCGGGGGTCACGCCAAGCACATCGAGGAACGATGGGGTCGCCTGGACGAGACCGAGTTCCACGGGCTCGCCGGTGCCGGTAATCGAGGTGGACGATTCGATGTAGATCGCGAACTGGGAAAGGGTCTTCGAACGGTCGAGATAGTGAAACCACCCGGCCGACGGGACTCCCGACTCTCCTGACTTGGATTGGTGGCCAACAACGACGAGGTTGTCCGGTTGCTCGTAGGGGAGCGGCCGGAGGAGAACAGCGTTCACGATACTGAAGATCGCTGTGGTGGCACCGATCCCGAGTCCCACCGTGATCAGCGAGGTTGTCGCGAACCCTGGACTCCGCAATAGCCTCCGGATGGCATACCGCAGATCCTGCAAAAGGTCACGAATTGTCGGCATGCTTTTCCTCCGTCGGTTCGACTTGTTCCCCGGCATTGATGGGCCAATAGATCGATGGGTCAGCCGTTCGAGCAATCCATTGCCGACCAATGACGCCCCGTTCCGGAGCCAGAACCAAAGTCTGGCCACGCGACCCGAACGACAGGCCTCCTCATACTCCAACCGGAGGGTGTATTCCATCGACGCACCGAATCGGTCGCGAAATGCTGCCGGGAATGCGGAGAGCAATATCCGGATTGCGCGTGGATGGGTTGGGTGCCCGTCTGTCATGCCGGTTCCCCATGTGCCGAGGTGGCCAGCTTCCTCGAGGCGGCGACGAGGTCGGCCATCCTCCGCCATTCGGCTTGAACAACCTTACGTCCGGTATCGGTGAGCCGGTAATAGGAGCCGCGACGGGGATCGTCGCCCGGGGGTGCGGGCCCAGCCTCCACCACCAGACCGTCATCGAGAAGGCGTCGGAGATGCCGGTAGAAGGCCCCGGTCGGCAGCTTTATCTGCCCACTCGATTGCCGCTGCACCGCTTGGATCACTCCGTACCCATGGGCATCACGCTCGGCCAGGGCGAGGAGGATGTGGTATATGACCGGCTTCACGGGGAGGAAGGTGTCGACTCTGGATCGGGTGGTGTCCATGGATTCGCCTATCAGACGGTAAGTAATCACGGTTCATACCGGTACGTTTCATACTATATAGCGTTCTAATATGAAACGCAACACCGCCAGGGCACAGGATTCGGTTGCAAACGCCTCGCAGATCGTTACCCCGGACCGGTCCTTCTTCGTCGAGTGCGTGGGGCGACTCACACCGAAGTTGTTTGCCCAGATCATGTCTGGCATCGACATCGTTTTCGGTCGATGATCAGACGAGCCTGGTCCTCAAGCCAAAGAGACTCTCCACCTCAATCAAGTCATCCCTGATCGACCGGGCAGGTCAGCCACATGAATTCGTGACACGTTCCATCCACCACACCTGACAGGTCCGTCCGACCGATCCCTCTCCCTGATACCAATGTCCGTCGATTCCAGAGAGGGGCTCTACCCCGATCAGGCTGTTGGTGAGGAACGCCTCGGTCGATCGGTCAATCATCTGGTCATCCACGCTGCGTTCTTGCGCCTCTATTCCCAACGACCCAGCAGCATCCAGCAGCGCCGCACGGGTAACCCCCGGTAGCGCGCCATCCGCTACCCGAGGGGTGATGAGTTGGCCACCGACCACAACAAAGAGATTGGCGTGGCTGGCACCGGCGACGCCACCGATTCCGTTGGGCAGGATCGCGTCGTCGAATCCTCGTTCCGTCGCTTGGGCGAGCGCGGCGATCTGGTCGAGGTAGCTCAACGTTTTCCAGCGGCTGGTGATAGCCCCGGGATGTCGAACAACCGAGACCACCGTGGCCTTCTTGGAGGTGACTCTATCAGTGGGACGGGGTCTCGCCGTCGCGGTCATCAGGAGCGTTGGAGTCGGATCCGCAACGGGCCCCAACCCGCGGGGCCCAACGCCACGGGTCAAGGTGATCCGGACGACACCATGGTCGTCGATGCCGTTGGCCTCGAGCAGCTGGGTCAACGCCGTCGCCACCTGATCGGGCGATGCCGGAATCGGAACGCCTAGCGCCACCGCGCCGCCGGTGAGACGGGCCACGTGCGGGGCGAGATCCATCGGCTGGCCGTTCCACACACCGATGGTCTCAAACAGACCGTCTCCCAAGAGAAATCCCCTGTCGTAGGCCGATATCGAGACTTCTTCGTCGGAGACGAATTCTCCGTTTCGGTAGATCACCTGACCCCCGAGAGGAAGTTCTTCAGCAGTTGGTGCCCCCCTTCGGTCAACACCGCCTCCGGGTGAAACTGCACCCCGACGACGGGGTATGCTCGATGGGCCAACCCCATGATGATGCCATCATCGCTGCGGGCCGTGACCTCCAGCTCGGGCGGCAACGAATCGTCAGCCACTGCAAGCGAGTGGTACCGGGTGACAGTCAACCGCTCCGCCAGGCCTCGGAAAACCCCGGCCCCCGAATGAGTCACCACCGAGGTCCGGCCATGGACCGGTGGGGTTCGCACGACCTGTCCCCCAAATGCGGCCGCCAGACATTGGTGACCCAGACAGACGCCGAGTAGTGGGACAGTAGTGTGAAACCGAAGGAAAAGGGGGAGTGAAACACCGGCTTGTTCGGGTCCACGCGGCCCGGGCGAGACGACAATATGCTCAGGGTGAAGGGCTTCGATCTCCTCCAGACTGACGGCGTCATTCCGGACGACTGTACAGGTCGCTCCGACCTCGCGAAGGCTCCGCGCCAGGTTATGGACGAAGGAATCGTAGTTATCGATCAGGAGGACGCTCACGATTCCAACGCCCTCAACAACCCGGTGATTTTCGAAACACACTCGTCGTACTCGGCTTCCGGATTCGAATCGGCGACGATCCCTGCACCGGCACTGAGTGAGAGTCGACCGTCTCCGGCAACAATTGTTCTGATCAGGATGCTCGTATCCATCGTTCCGTCGAAGCCGATATACCCGATTGACCCGCAGTAGGGTCCTCGTGGGACGGTCTCCAACTCCGCGATGATCTCCATTGCCCGGATCTTGGGTGCGCCGGTGATACTCCCACCAGGAAAGGTGGCTCTCAGGAGATCGACCGGACCCTTCCCGCTCTGAAGTTCCCCCCGGACCACCGAAACAAGGTGATGAACCGCCGAGTGCGATTCGACGGCGCAGAGGACGGGAACGCTAACCGTGTGGGGACGACAGACCCGCGAGAGGTCGTTCCGAAGCAGGTCGACGATCATGACGTTCTCCGCCCGGTCTTTCTCGCTGTCGACCAACTCCTGTCGCAACCGCGCGTCCTCCACAGGATCCGGCCTTCGCGGGCGGGTTCCTTTGATCGGTCGGGTTTCGACCACTCCTCCCGACAGGGAGAGGAACCGTTCCATCGAAAGCGAAAGGACCTGTCCCATTCCGACGTCGAGGAAAGCGGAGAACGGTGCCGGTTGCTGCTCGCGGAGACGACGGTAGATCGCGATCGGATCGAACCCGACCGGTAACGCGGCTTCAAATGGCAGGGAGAGATTGGCCTGATAGATGTCGCCGGCCTGGATATACTCGATCGCCCGCCGGACGGCCGCAACATATTGGGCCCGTTCAACCGTGGGAGCCAGATGAATCGGAACCGGAGTCGGCACCGACTGAACCTTCGTTTGACTCAGAAGCCCAGCAAACCAGGCCAGGCGGGATTTGGCCCTCCGGACTCGCGCTGCTTTGTCGCGCTCAGGATATCCCGTTGCTACAACCCAGGCCTGTCGGGCGTCGTGGTCGAAGGCAGCCACCACATCGTACATCCCGAGGGCAAGGGTCGGTAACCCCTGGTCCCGCCCTCTATGGGGCGGTATCTGCTCCAGGGATTGTCCCAGGTCGTATCCGAAGAGCCCGACCGCCCCGCCTTGAAACGGTGGTAGATGTGGCACCGGCTCGAGCGACCAACTGCCCAGCTCGGCGACGATGGCATTGAAGGGATCGGATGGATCAAGGATGGTGACCGATGGGTCGGCGGCGAGAAAGCTGTGGCGCCCGGTTTCCGGATCGATCCGCGACGAATCAAGGAAGGCAACACCCGAGAGGCCGGCAACGGCTGGGAGAAGGGTCGCGGGGTCGCGGTAGGGGATCTCCTGGAAGAGCGGTCTGAGTTCGGCGGGTGGAATGTGAGCTCCCGGGCGCGACGCGGTTCTTCGGACCCCAGCGAAGAGGTCCTAAGGCATTGAGTTTCTGGGGCCTAGCCGACCACCTCCGCGAGGGGGCGGATGGAGACGGCCGACGCGGTCGGGAGGGTCACGACCCCGGTTAACCGCTTCACCCCATACTTCGCCGTCCGCGAAAGATAGTCCTCACGCGTCGCGATGTCGTCGTGGTACCCGACATCTTTCAGCACGACTTCGACGTCATCCGCGGTATCGAGCCGGCCGACAAAGACCCTTGCCGGTGTGTCCACGACGACCGTAATCCCGTGAAACGGATGCCGGTCATGGTGGGGGACGAATGGGGTGCTGGTCACGCTTCGACCTCACAATACTGATCGAAGACGGCCATCAACTCCTCCGCAATCAACTCCGGTGTACGCCCTTCGATCTGGTGACGGTGGATGAAGTGAAGCACCTCGCCGTCCCGCATCAGCGCCATCGAAGGGCTGCTGGGTTCATACTCGTTGAAATAGCTTCGGGCCCGGGCCACCGCATCGACATCCTGTCCGGCAAACACGCTGACGACCGTGGTGGGAACCGTCCCGTGTCGTAGCGCCGCGGCGAGAGCCGGGCGGGCGTTTCCGGCGGCACAGCCACAGACCGAGTTGACGAACACCAGGATCGTTCCTTTGGGGTTGCCTAACACTGCATCGACTTCGGCGACTGTGGTGAGTTCGGTGACACCTAAACGAGTGACTTCCTCGCGCATCGGTTGTACTACAGCTGGGTTATACGCCATCTGGTTCACTCCTCAAACATGGTTCGGTAGTCACCCCTCCGGGGAGGGGGGGATTGCGAGATCAGCGGACTATTCTGCTGTAGCATCCTTCTCCACCGCTTCCCGCAAGGCATGCCAGGCGAGCGTGGCGCACTTGACGCGCATGGGAAAGGATGCAACCCCACGGAAGACTTCGAGCCGCCGCGGGAGACGGGTTTCTTCAGATTCCATGCCCGTGAGAACACCGTGAAACTCCTGGAACAACTGGTCGGCCTCCGCCACCGTTTTCCCTCGGAGGGAGGCGGTCATGATTGAGGCGGACGCCTTCGAAATCGCACACCCATTCCCCTTGAAGGAACAGTCTGCGATCCGGCCATCCTCCACCTTGACCCAGACCTGCACGGTGTCACCACAGAGAGGGTTGTGTCCTTCGGCGGTACCGGACGCATCGTCGATCTGGCGGAAATTTCGGGGCGTCTTGTTGTGGTCGAGTATGACGCTCTGGTAGAGGTCACCCAGATTCGGGTCGTTCATCCGAAGAGTCTCCGGACTTCATCGAGGGCGGCGGCCAGGGTGTCCACCTCCTCATGGGTATTGTAGATGCCAAACGACGCGCGTGCCGTGGCAGGGATTCCGAAGTGGTCCATCAACGGCTGGGCGCAGTGGTGAC
>JAJCZW010000216.1 GCA_029262155.1 Gemmatimonadota bacterium | reverse complement strand
CCGCTCCGGGGTCAGCATCCCGTCAAGTTCCCCAAACGTGATCGTCGAATCGGTCATCGCCGGAAGCCGATAGTAGAGTAGTCGCATCCCGTGTGCGGTCGTATCACGACCCACAAGGCTCACCGACAACGCAACAGAGTCCAGAATGAAGGGCTGGCGAGCCAAGTTGATCGTGACGGAATCCGACCGACGATTGTACCGCACCCACGCACGCGCTTCACCCGCGGGAAGGCTGTCGGAAATCAGCAGTGCCAGACTGCGTGTGCCGGTGACAAAGCCACGGAAGGTGCTGTCCCCGTCCTGAATCGGCGTCAAAACAGTATCGAACACCTGAGGGCTTCCTCCAGGGCACTGCTCAGGACAGTTCCCTGGCGTGGTCAACTGTTCCTGGCACGCGGCCAACCCCACGGTAGCGAGGAGGAGGAGTGCCGATGCAACCCGCGAAATGTCCCACATACCCATCATGCCATTTGGTCCTTGGTAAAAGCATCGGGCAACAATTCACGCACCTGCCACTTTCGGGAGGATTCCGGCCCGACGCCGTCTACAACCGCGTCGAGTCCAAACTCCGCCATGACCTGTCGACAGGCACCACACGGTGGAGTTGGAGGATCGCGATCTGTCGCCACGACGAGCCTGACAAAGCTCGTGGCGCCAGCTGCAACCGCGGCCACAATCGCGGCTCGCTCGGCACACAGCGTTAGCCCAAAGGAGGCGTTCTCGACGTTACATCCCGGATAGATCTTCCCCTCGGCCGTTTCGACCGCGGCACCCACACGAAAGCCCGAATAGGGAGCGTATGCTCGCTCACGTGCCTCCCACGCTGCGGTGACGGCCCGATCGGCTTTCACCCAACAACCTCCGAAAGAAACGAGTTTCCGCCAGCCAATGGTGCGGCACCCAGGTACTCAGCGATGGTTTGTCCGACATCAGCAAAACTTGACCGCGTACCCAGGGAGACGGCCCGTACGCGCGGACCCCACACCAGGATCGGCACCGACTCGCGGGAATGATCGGTCGACGGCGTCGTCGGGTCATTCCCGTGATCGGCTGTAAAGATAATCAGGTCTTCATCTTGGGCCGTATCCTGGAGCCGGGGAATCCAGGCATCTAGTTCCTGGAGGCCGGACACGTACCCGGGGACATCGTTACGATGGCCCCAGCTCTGATCGAATTCGATGATATTGGCAAACAACAGCCCGGACCCGAGGCGCTTCTGTCCCTCCTCAATGAGGTGAAACGCCCTGGCGTTCGTGGCGGCATGCTCGCTCGTAATCCCTTGGCCCGCGAAGAGGTCGTCCACCTTCCCCACTCCGATTCGATCGATCCCGGCTGCTGCGAGGTGATCGAGGAGGGTGGGACGCACTGGGGGGAGACTGAAATCCTTTCGCCCTGACGTCCGCTCCCACGCCCCGGGCGTTCCCCTAAAGGGGCGAGCTATCACTCGCGAGACTGCATTGGGGCCCACCAAACATCCCCGAGCGATGCGACAGGCCTGGTATAACTCCTCAAGCGGAACGGTGTCCTCGTGGGCTGCCACCTGAAACACGCTATCGGCTGAGGTGTAAACGATCCAGCTCCCGGTGGCCTGGTGCTCGGGACCATACTGATCGATCACAACCGTACCGGAGGCCGGGTGGTTCGCCAGCACGCCGCGTCCGGTTTGTCGGGAAAACTCGGCGATGACGCTGTCGGGGAACCCCCGCGGATATGTAGGAAAGGGATCCTCCAGCACAATCCCGCAGAGTTCCCAATGCCCCGTTGTACTATCCTTTCCTGCACTGGCAGGTTGGGCGAGTCCGTAGGCCGCCGTCGGGAGCACACTCGTTGAGACGCCCCGTATCGGAGCAATTCGTCCGAGACCAAGTCGCTCGAGGTGTGGGAGCGTGAGGCCGTGTTCTCCGGCGGCACGTGCAACGTTCCCAAGGGTGTTACTCCCCTCGTCCCCATAGGCTGCCGTATCGGGTGCTGGGCCAATCCCCATGCCGTCCAGGACGAGGAGGGCAACGCGACGCATCGGATCTACTTCGTTCCCTGAACGAAGGCAAACTTGAGCCGCGTCAGCACGTCGGCGATCAACTTGGCCTCATCGTCATCAAGATTGCCCTTGGTTTTTTCCTCGAGCATGGCCACCGTGTCGATGAGAGACTTTCCTATCTGGCGACCATCGGTTGCTCCCGCCGCTTCTGCGCCGGGGGGCAGGTTGCCCTGAAGAGCGGAGTCTGCTTGATGTGCCAGGCCGATGATCAGGGAAGCGAAGTGTGTATTCATGTAAACTCCAAGTAGTGACGGGGTACCCGACCCCCAATCATGGTCAACAGTTCATATCCGATCGTTCCAGCCGATTCTGCTTGTTCATCGAGAGAAACGAGACCACCCCACACGGTGGCAATGGTACCAATACCGTCCGGCCTGTCTCCCAAATCAACCATAATGAAATCCATGGCGACGCGACCAACGATAGGAACAACTCGTCCCCCGACCTCCATCCGCCCTCGGTTCCCAAGCGACCGTGGAACTCCATCGGCATATCCGACTGCCACCGTCCCAATCCAGGTCTCCCTCTTAGCGACCCATTCCGCTCCGTATCCAACGGTATCGCCGGCAGACAGGCGTCGCTCGGCCACGATCGGGGCACAGAGCTTCGCGACAATCTCCCCACAGAGGGTCCCGGCCCTCCCCCCGTAAAGATAGATCCCCGGCCTGACCAGCGTCTCCCCACTCGGGAGGTCCCCACCAAGGATCTCAATACTGTTCGCCACATGAACCAACTCCGGTCGCTCCCCGAGGCCCTCCAGGACCCCTTCCAGCCGGGTGCGCTGCAAATCGATGGTCTCTGGATGTTCCTCGGGTGAGTGGAGATGGGTAAAGATCCCCTCCCATTGGCCCTTCGGCACACCGACGAGCAAGGGGGCAATATCGGCGACCTCGTCCCAGCGAAACCCGGTGCGGGACATTCCGGTATCGATCTCAAGATGAAACGGGAGGCCGGTTGGGATCCAAGCCTTCAGGGCCTCCGCATTGCAGATCACAGGACGAAGACGACGTGTCGCGTAGTCATCACGATCCACTGCGCGGAGTGGTGTGAACACCACAATCGGGCGTGAGATACCGGCGTCTCGTAACTGATCAGCCTCGGCGAGCACCGCGACGCCATACCCCCAAGGGCTCACCGACTCTAACGCCCCTGCCACACGAACGGCACCAAGTCCGTAGGCGTCTGCTTTTATCATGGGGAGGAGAGGGCGTCCACCGCGGGCACGTAGCGCGATCGCATTCCGAACGATGGCACCGAGGTCGACCTGCACCCAGGCGTGGTTCAATTGGGGGACGGGGATCCTGCTGTCGATTGACATGCTCACGGCGGCGGGTAGAATATGCGCCCTGGAGGGTAAATGCAAGAGAAATCAGCGCTTGGCCGTGCCATAGCAATGGTAAGAGATCTGCGCGACCGGTGCGCCTGGGACCGGGCACAAACCCGCGAGACGTTGCGGCCCTACCTCATCGAAGAAGCCCATGAGCTTGCGGCGGCACTCCAAGACGGGGAGTCGGATAGAATTCGGTCTGAGGTAGCCGATCTCCTCCTCCACCTTGCCTGGCAACTCGTGTTGGCGGAAGAGTCTCGTGACTTCACCCCAGATGAGGTTGCCAACGACCTCGAAGAGAAGATGAAGCGGCGTCACCCCCATCTCTTCGACCTCGGACCACCGACCGCATGGGAGGAGCTCAAACGAGCGGAAAGAACGACCGGAATCTTGGACCCACTCCCTCGAACCCTCCCACCGCTTCTTCTCGCGCTCCGACTCCAAGAACGAGCCGCTTCCGTTGGTTTCGATTGGCCCGACCTCTCGGGCCCGTGCGAGAAGGTGCATGAGGAGATGGGGGAGGTCGAAGCCGAACTCCGTGCCAAGCCCCCAAACCATGAGCACCTCGTGGGGGAAATCGGTGACCTCTTTTTTGCCGCCGTGAATCTCGCTCGAAAAGCCTCTGTGTCTCCCGAGCAGGCCCTCCGGCAGGCCAGCGAAAAATTTCGGGGTCGGTTCCAGGCAATTGAGACGATGGCCGAGACTCGTGGTCTCGACCTCCACCAAATGGACTTGCGGGGATTGGATCGCTTATGGGATGAGGTCAAGTCTGGCGAGTAGCATCAGCACCGGGCGAGTCAACGCCGATACCGATACTCGCGAACAGTTCAGCCCACCGAGGCTTAGTCCGGTGATCAGAGAAGGTTGGGCGTACGCCTGCCCATACGAGGTCCGCGGCCCGGACCTCTGCCGCCTCCTTGAGTCGTTCGAGCGCTTCGTCCACTCGTCCGAGACCAACGAGGACCACGGCGGGACAGACCGGCGAGACATAGCGCTGTCCTCGAAGCACATTGAGTTCGGTGAGCCGCTCGCGAGCAAACACGGCACGCCCCGCCCTGGCTTCACTATGGCCCAAGGCAGCAAGAAACTCCGGTGATCGTCCACCCAACTCGATCGCTTTTTCGAAACTCCCTCGTGCCTCATCCCACGCCTCGGCGAGATCAAGCACCTTCCCTCGGATGTAGAACGCCATGGGAAAGGTGGGAGACACGGCGAGAGCATCGTCCACAGCGGTGAGGGCCTGCTCCGTTTCGCGCTCATAGTACGCGACGATTGCCCGACTGACGTGTACCGACGGTGACACCGGATCCAGCGCTCCGGCACGCACCAATTGGTCCCGGGCCTCCTCGAATCGGCCGAGTGGCGCAAGAACGTTCATAGCATACCAGTATCGGCCAAGCGCATATCCGGGATGCCCCTCAAACAGGGTGCGGAATTCGGTCTCCGCACCGGCCCAATCCCACTGATGCATCCCTCGAACACACGCGATCGCCGCATGCGGTTCCGCAAGGGTGGGGTCGAGCGCACGGGCGCGCTGCGCGGCCCGCGCCGCGTCCGGCATCGCCTTGCCCGGCGCGATTGCCCCATAGACTCCGGCCGTGGCAAGGACTTCTGCAATCGCCGCGTGCCCAAGCGCAAAGGACGGATCTCGTTCGATTGCCTGCTGCAGCAGCGCCAAGCTTTCGTGCAGGCTCTCTTCGGTCCGCCGGTTCCAGGCATGTCGCCCCCGAAGGTAGAGGGCGTAGGCGGCGGGGTCATGGTCACGACTGGACGCCACCGGTTGCTCGTCATCCATGAGTTCTATCCGCAGATGATCTACTGCCGTGCGGGCGATCTCATCTTGTACTCCGAACACATCTGTGACCTCTCGGTCATACCGCTCAGACCACAATTGACATCCGTCGGTGACGTTGATGAGTTGGGTGGTCACGCGGAGTCTGTTCCCGGCGAACCGGACGCTTCCCTCAAGGACGGTCCCCACACCGAGGGTCCGTCCGATCTTTCGCACATCGTCCGTCGCTCCTTTGTAGGCAAAGGCGGATGTGCGAGCCACTACGCGGAGCCCCCGAATGCGGGTGAGGGCATGGATCAGGTCGTCTGCCAATCCATCGCTCAAGAACTCGTGGGCCGGATCCCCACTCAGATTTGCGAACGGCAGGACGGCAATGGACACAGGGCGCCGAGCCGTGCTTGGAAGCGCCTCCGCCGTTCCGGTGTGCCCCGCCACCACCGCCGCACGAAGCGCTTCGTCGAACTCCGTCGCGCTGGCGTAGCGTTCTGCGGGACTCTGCGCCAGCGCACGGGCCACGGCTCGTGCAATGGGGACGGACACATCCTGGACCAAGCTGGTCACATTGGGGGCTGGGCCAATGAGCTTCTTCGCCGTCACAGCCATCGCTGTTGGCCCTGAGAATGGAGCCGACCCTACTAGGAGCTCAAACAAAACGCATCCCAGACTATAGATATCGCTCCGTCCATCCAGCTCCTCGCCCAAGGCCTGTTCCGGGCTCATATAGTCCGGCGTGCCGACGCTCAAGCCCACCTCCGTCATCGTCGCAGTGGTGGGGCCAAGCACCTTCGCGATACCAAAATCCGCGACGAGTGCTTCACCATCGACGACCAAGATGTTCTCCGGCTTCACGTCCCGATGAACCACGCCGTGCCCATGGGCATATGCCAAGGCGGACGCGACTCCTTGCACAATAGGTAGCGCTCGTTCGGGGGAGAGTCGCTTCTCGCGATTAAGCACATCGCGAAGGGATTCCCCCTGCACGAGCGGCATCACGTAATACAACATGCCGTTCGACTCTCCCGAATCATGGAGCGGGAGGATATGCGGGTGGACGAGGCGTGCGACAATACGGATTTCGCGGATAAACCGATCTGCGCCCAACACATCTGCCACAGCTGGAAGGAGCACTTTGACGGCCACCTGCCGGTCATGACGGGAGTCCAACGCCGCGAACACCGCGGCCATACCCCCGCGGCCAATCTCGTCGCCGATGGTATAGCGCGCTCCGATCGCTCGTTGAATCTGCTCTCGGAGGCTCACGTCTCCCAACTATGTATCGAAAGCACCATTACGGGGACTGGATAGTCCAGCGTGCTAGGCTGCGCGCCCATTCGAACGGCTCGAAGACCACATCGCCAACCCGCGGTGTCAGCACAGCCACGTTGGTCAGCGTATACAGCCAGATGGCTGGCACGTCTTGGTTCAAGATCGTGAGAGCGGAGGCCCACGCGGCTCTCGCCCGCTCCGGGGTCGTCGCGGTGACGACCGCATCGAGTTCCACATCGAATCTGGGGTTGGCATACTTGGTGAAATTGAGCCGGCCCCACCCCGATCGGGTCCACTGGTCACGTAACGACCGTGGATGTGGCTCATCCAACCATGCTCCGATGAAGGTGTCGAATCGCCCACGACTGAGTCGCTCTTGGAAGACCGGGAAATCCACGCTGGTGATCGTCGCGATAATACCAATACGGCCCCACTGCTCCTGGAGGAGGACCGCCAAGGAGCGTCGTGTGGCGCTCGTGGCGGGAACGAGAATATCGAGAGAGAGCGGGACGTCATCCTTCACCCACGACGCGTCAGTTCGCACCCATCCCGCCTCCCCAAGAATCTGTACCGCGGCGGTCGTATCGAACGCTGGCACGGGCATCGTCTCATCCCACAGCCAAAGCAAACGCGACAGCGGTCCAGGCGGCACGACTGACTCAGGCCCCATGACGGCCTTGACCAAGGTTGCTCTATCCGAACCCTGAA
>JAJCZW010000215.1 GCA_029262155.1 Gemmatimonadota bacterium | reverse complement strand
CGGTTTGGGCATCGGCGCCTGAAACCATCAATCGCCTGACGGCGGTAGGAAGTATGATTTGGAGAACGGATCAGTTGGGAACGATATCAGTCACGACGGATGGTGCCATGATGACTGTTCTCGGCCGTGGACGCCGTGACGTCATCCCCCTGCCTTGTCTCAACACTTTCGAGGAGCGTATCGCGTGCTAGCCAACCCGGCAACCTCCGTCACGACGATCGAAAGGTTCATCCTCGAACAGGAACGTAATTTTCCTGATGCGACCGGTGAACTCTCCAACCTCCTCTACGACGTTGCCCTCGGCGCCAAAGTGATCGCGTCGGCCATCCGACGAGCGGGGCTGGTGCATGTGCTGGGGTCGGCCGGGGGGACAAACGTCCAAGGCGAAGAGCAGATGAAGTTGGACATCTTCGCGAACGAGACGCTCAAGAACGCGATGTGTCACACCGGACGGGTCTGCGTCATGGCCTCCGAGGAGGATGAGCAGCTGATTCCCATTCCGGAACAGTATTCGCACGGCAAGTACGCTGTGCTGTTCGATCCGTTGGATGGGTCATCCAACATCGATGTGAACTGTAGTGTTGGAACGATCTTTAGCGTGTACCGTCGGGTGTCTATGGAGGGGTCGGGCACGATGGCTGACGTCTTGCAGCGTGGGTCCGAGCAGGTCGCTGCCGGTTACGTGCTCTACGGATCAAGTGTGATGCTTGTCTACAGCACTGGCCGTGGAGTGCACGGGTTTACCCTCGATCCCACTATTGGTGAGTTTCTCCTCTCACATCCGAACATTATGACCCCGCGGGTGGGTCGGTACTACAGTGTGAATGAAAGCAATTTCGCACGCTGGAACCGCGGGGTCCAGATGGCGGTACGGGGGTTTCACGGCGATACGCCTGAGCGGATTAAAGGGAAGAAGAGTCGCTATATCGGTTCCTTGGTCGCCGATTTTCATCGGAACCTGATCGCCGGAGGGATCTTTCTCTATCCGGGAGACGAGAAGAACCCGGAGGGAAAACTCCGACTCTCCTACGAAGCGGCACCGATGGCGTTTCTCATTGAACAGGCTGGTGGGGGGGCGACCGATGGGTACCGACCGATTCTCAGTATTGTCCCCGACCGCTTGCACCAACGCACTCCCTTGGTAATCGGTTCACATGACGATGTCGTGTTCGTCACCGAAACCATCAAGGAGTTTGGTCCATGACGCCATCGGCGGGGGTGCCGGCCAAGCAAAGCGTCTATTCGGCCAAGGACTGGGCCGGCGATGTGGAGCCGCCGGGGATATTCCCTTATCGCCGCGGGATCTATTCCGGGATGTACACCGATCGGTTGTGGACCATGCGGCAATACGCAGGGTTCGGGACAGCAGAAGAAACCAATCACCGGTTTCGAGCCTTGCTTGCGGCAGGTCAGACCGGTCTCTCAACAGCGTTCGATCTCCCGACGCAGATGGGATATGACTCGGACCACCCGATGGCGGCAGGAGAGGTTGGGCGCGTTGGGGTGGCCATTGATACGGTCGATGACCTGGCGGATCTCTTCCAGGCGATCCCCCTCGACCAGGTCTCCACCTCCATGACCATCAATGCGACGGCATCGATGCTGCTGGCGATGTACATCGTGGTGGCCGAAGAGCAGGGCGTCTCCCGAACGTCTCTTCGAGGTACCATCCAGAACGATATCTTGAAGGAGTATGTTGCGCGGGGTACGTATATCTTCCCCCCAGAACCTTCTCTTCGTCTGATCGTCGACATCTTCCGTTTTGTCGCGTCCGAAGGGCTCAAGGTCAATCCGATCAGTATCAGCGGCTATCACATGCGTGAGGCCGGCGCAACGGCGATTGAAGAGGTCGGTTTTACGCTGGCGAATGCGTGCGAATATGTCAAGCGAGCGATTGACGCCGGTCTCGCGATCGATCAGTTCGCCCCAAAGCTCTCCTTCTTCTTCGCCTCGCATAACGACCTCTTTGAGGAGGCAGCGAAGTTTCGCGCTGCCCGGCGGCTTTGGGCCACAGTCGCTCGCGATCGGTTCGGAGCAAGCGACGCCGCCTGTCGCCTGCGATTCCACACCCAGACGGGGGGCGTCACCCTCCAGGCTCACCAACCGCTGAACAACGTCGTCCGCGTGACCGTCCAGGCCTTGGCTGCGGTCATGGGAGGCACGCAATCACTACACACCAACGGGTATGACGAAGCCTTATCCCTTCCCTCGGAAGGGGCTGCCACCCTTGCGCTACGTACCCAGCAAGTCTTGGCCTATGAAAGCGGCGTGACGGAGCCCGTCGATCCACTGGCAGGTTCCTACTACGTGGAGTCCCTCACCGATCAGATTGAGCGGGAGGCGCTCTCGCTCATCAAGACCATTGATGGATTGGGCGGAGCCGCCAGTGCGATAGAGAGAGGCTATTTTCAGGATGCCATTGGGAAGAGTGCGTACTTGGCACAGCAGGCATTTGAGAAGGGGCACACGAGCGTAATTGGGGTGAATCGATTTGTGGACAGCGCGTCCACCCCACCTTCCCACACCGCATTCCCGGCATTTGAAGCCCTGGCGGGACGACAACGCGAGCGCCTCGCCAAGACGAGAGCGTCGCGCGATACGGAGGCTGTGCGGAATGCCCTGGACGGGATACGGGTGGCCGCCCAAACAGAGGGAGTGTTGATGGAGCCCATCGTGAGTGCCGTGCGTGCACGGGCCTCAATTGGGGAGATGAGTGATGTGCTGAGAGGGGTGTGGGGTGTCTTCCGACCATCGTTTTGACCAACCACGTGCGAGCCGTCGCTTCTGGCGGGCAATCCGACGCCACTGTCCCGACTGTGGCGGGGGGCCCCTCTTCCATCACTGGGTTCGCATTGTGGATGCCTGTCCTCGCTGCGGCCTTCGGCTGAACCGTGGGGAGAGCGGGTACGCGCTGGGTGGATTCTGGCTCAACATGTTGTTCGCGGAGGGAGTCACGGCAGTGTTGTTTGTAGGGACCTTGGTGATGACGTGGCCAGGGCCACCATGGGATCTTCTTCAATACGGGCTGCCCGCACTCGCACTCCTGACCCCGCTCATATTCTATCCGTTCTCAAAGACCCTGTTCCTTGCGTTGGACCTTACGATCCGGCCACCGGAGCGACATGAACACGACGCCGCTCATGGGTGAGGGGCAGGGGCGTCCGCCGGCTCCTGAAATCACAGTACATCACCACGAGGCTATTCGATCGGCGCGGGTCTGTGTGCTAGGGACTCCTGGCCAGCCCGTGCGAGAGTGCTGGCTCGTGTGTCACGGGTATCTCCAATCGGTCGAACATTTCATAGAGTGGTTTCGGCCTGTGGCAGTGCCAGGCCGATTGATCGTTGCCCCGGAAGGACTGTCGCGGGCGTATATCGACTCCGGACAAACGAGGGTCGGCTCCAGTTGGATGACCCGGGTGGATCGCGACCGAGAGATCCATGACTATGTTCGGTGGATCGACCAGGCGCTCGACGATGTGGGTATTCAATCTGCTGGGCGAGTCGGCCTTGAGGTTCATGGCTTTTCTCAAGGTGCGGCGACGGCGTGCCGGTGGGTGGCGCATACTCATCGGAGGGTTGACCGGGTGGTGCTATGGGGTGGTGGTGTGCCACCCGATCTTTCGGCAGCCGACCTGGCCCAGTCTCTGCCACAACCAATGATCCTCATGGTTGGTCGGGACGACCCCTACCTGACGTCGGAGGCGATTGAGGGAGAGCGCGAGCGGCTCGACAGACTGGCGATCCGATACCGGATCGAGTATCACGATGGGGGACATAAAGTCGATCCCGACGCTTTGCTCGCACTTGCCCGGTCCCCCTCTTCACGTTCTCAATAACCTGACGCTTGTCTTGGCCTCGGATGACGTGCTAACTTTACAGTTTGCTTGCGTTTAGAGGAGCTTGTATTGCATGCCGACATATGAGTATCGCTGTCCTGCAGGGCACGAATTCGAGCTTTTCCAGAAGATATCAAGCAAACCAGCGGCGAAGTGCCCGACCTGCGGCATGAAGGCAGAACGCCGAATCTCAGGGGGAGCGGGCTTCGTGTTCAAGGGGTCAGGGTTCTATATCACAGACTACGGCAAAGACGGCAAAGGGCCACGGAAGGTGGAGACGGAGAGCACGTCATCCGACGATGGGGGAAAGGGCTCCGACTCTGTCGTGAAGGAAGCCTCTCCTGCCGGGGACAAGCCATCGACCTCCAAGCCCAAGGCCAAGGGGGACACTTCATCGCCCGCTTCGAACGACTCCAAGGAGAAGGGGTGACGGCGGTCCTCCGCGACGCACTCACCCGAGTCGCCGAATCGATGGGGGCACCACCGGAGGTGGCATTTACTCTGGAACGCCCCCGTGAGGCGAATCATGGAGATCTGGCGACCAACCTCGCCCTGATCCTCGCCAAACAACGAAAGGCCAATCCCCGAGCCCTCGCCGCCACAATTGTTGAGGCTCTGGACCTGTCGGCCGTGTCGGTGTCCAAGGTCGATATTGCGGGACCGGGATTCATCAATTTCTGGTTGTCCCTTGATCATCTCGATCACTCTCTCAACGCGATCCTCAAGGCAGGGGATGGCTACGGCCGCTCGAATGACGGGGCTGGCCTGCGGGCGAATGTCGAGTTCGTCTCCGCCAACCCGACCGGCCCCCTCCATGTTGGCCACGGTCGAGGCGCCGTGCTTGGAGATGCCCTTGCCTCCTTGCTCGAGGCGACCGGCTTCAAGGTCACCCGGGAATTTTACGTCAATGATGCCGGCGTGCAGATCGACCGACTCGCCGAAAGTGTTTGGGCTCGGGTGCAAGAAGTCGCTGGTCGGGCCTCCTCTGTTCCTGAGGGTGGATACCACGGATTGTATCTGCGGGACCTAGCTGATGCGTTGCTTGCAGAGCAGGGGGCTGCATTCGCCGACCTCCCAGAAGCGGATGGCCTTGCTCGATGTCGTGAGGCCGCCCTCACTAGTCAGCGTCTTGAACAAGACAGCCTCCTTCGAGACCTTGGCGTGTGCTTTGAGGTCGTTGCATCCGAGCAGGCGCTCTACGATCACGGAAAAGTAGACGAATCGCTGAGGGCGCTCGACGAAGCGGGCTTGACCTTCGAAGACCAAGGCGCGCTGTGGCTACGAACCGGTGCGTTTGGGGATGACAAGGACCGCGTGCTTCGGAAATCAGATGGGTCCCTCACCTATCTTGCGCCAGACATCGCGTACCACATGGGCAAGCATAAGCGTGGTTTCGATCTCGCCATCGACGTCTGGGGCGCGGATCACCATGGTTATATTCCCCGCATGCGTGCGGTGCTCCGAGCGCTAGGCTATCCTGACGCATTTTTTGAGGTCGTGCTCGTCCAACTTGTCAAGATTGTTCGGGCTGGGGAAGAAGTACGGATGTCAAAGCGGTCCGGGGAGTTCATCACCCTGCGGGACCTCATCGAAGAAGTAGGGCGGGACGCCGCCCGCTACTTTTTCTTAATGCGTCGGAGCGAAGCCCAATTCGTTTTTGATGTCGACCTTGCCACGCGACAGACCGACGAGAACCCGATCTACTATGTTCAGATGGCGCACGCACGGATGAGTGGTATTTTCCGTACCGCTGAGCGGGATCCAGAGACCGTGACGACGGGTGATGCTAGCGCGCTTCCTCGGCCAGAGGATCAGGACCTCCTCAAGTGGCTGACCCGGTTTCCCGAAGTTGTCTCCCGAGCGGCCCGCCATCGGGAGCCGCACTTGGTCACAGGGTTTCTCGAAGAACTTGCTCGACAGTGTCATGGATGGTACCACAATTGCCGTGTGCTTGGTGAAGAGCCGGTGGTAGAATCCGCACGCCTTGCCTTGGCACGGGCAACACGCATTGTGCTTGCCAATGGACTTCGTCTTCTTGGGCTCCATGCACCAGATAGGATGTAACTGATGACATTGTTGGTTGTAGGGAGTGTGGCTCTCGATTCCATCTTCACTCCCTTTGGCGAGACGGCAGACGCCATCGGTGGGTCGGCGGTCTACTTCAGTGTCGCAGGATCTCTCCTCACCAAGGTGCAAGTCGTCGGCGTCGTGGGTGAAGACTATCCCACCGAGGAATTGGAAAAACTCGCCGATCGGGGAATCGACTGGAGTGGAGTAGAGCGGGCCAAGGGAGAGAGCTTCCGTTGGAAAGGGAAGTACTCCTACGACCTCCAAAGTCGAGAGACACTGGAAACCCGCCTCGGAGTATTTGCTGCATTCCAACCCAAACTTCCCCCTCGCTTTCAAAGCGCCAAGTATCTCTTCCTCGGCAATATCGACCCCGAGTTACAACTGGGCGTCCTGGACCAGGTCACGGCGCCGAAACTCATCGTGTGCGACACGATGAACTACTGGATTCAGTCGAAGAAAGACGAGCTGTTGACACTGCTCAAGCGAGTCGATCTCTTGATGGTCAATGATAGTGAGGCCCGGGAGTTATCTGGGGATTGGAACATTCACCGTGCGGCCCGGTGGATCCTCACCCAGGGACCCAAGCGCGTGGTGATCAAACAGGGGGAGCATGGCGCTCTCCTGATGGAGCCCGGGCGGACCTTCTACGTTCCAGCCTGGCCACTGGAAGAGGTATTTGATCCGACCGGGGCAGGGGATGCGTTTGCAGGTGGGTTCATGGCCTATCTCGCCCGACGAGGAGAGGTCACCAGCGAGCGCCTTCGCCAAGCGATGGTCTATGGGTCCGCCATGGGCGCCTTTGCGGTTGCGGGGTTTGGGGTACGAGGGTTCGATGGCGTCACCACCGCTGATGTCCAACGCCGGGTCGCCCGGTTTTCCGATCTCACCCATGTCAGCCAGGCGGAGCAGATTTAGGTGACCGATCGCCAGTATGCTGCAGCCGGGGTCGACCTCTCGGCGGCTGAACGGGCCAAAGAGCGCATTGCAGACGCCATCGAAACGACCCGGACCGATCTGTCACTCGGCGAAGTTGGTGGGTTCGGTGGGATGGTTCGATTGCCACCGAACCTGAAGGACCCGGTGCTGGTGATGAGTACCGATGGGGTCGGGACAAAGGTCCTGGTGGCACGTGACGCAAAGCGATGGGATACGGTCGGCGAGGATCTGGTCAATCACTGCGTCAACGACATTCTGGTTCACGGTGCTCGCCCGGTCGCTTTCCTTGACTACGTGGCTGGGGCGGGCTTGTCGGTTGATGAAGTGGCCAGCATCGTTGAAGGTGTTGCGCGAGGGTGCCGGGCTCACCAGATGGCGCTTGTAGGTGGTGAAACCGCTCAAATGCCTGGTTTGTACCGCCAAGGCGATTTCGACCTCGCGGGGACGATCGTGGGGGTCGTCGAGTCCGGCAAGGCCATTCACGGCAGCGCCATCACCCCGGGCGACGTTCTCGTAGGCTACGCATCGAGTGGGCTCCATACCAACGGGTATACGTTGGCTCGCCGCATCCTCTTCGACACCCTCGGGCTTGCCCTCGACCAAGTCCCGCCAGACCTCGAAGTATCGGTAGTCGATGCCCTTCTTTCAGTCCATCGGAGTTATGCGCCGATCCTGCAGGACCTTCTCGGTCGTGTCCATGGATTGGCCCATATCACGGGCGGTGGGATAGCAGGGAACCTCGTCCGCATCCTTCCTGCTGACACCGCTGCGGTGGTGCACAGTACGCAGTGGACTTGGCCCCCGCTCTTTCACCTCCTGCAGGAGGCTGGCCCCGTTTCAGTCGATGAAATGCGCGAGGTCTTCAATCTCGGAATAGGGATGGTTGCCGTCGTTCCAGCGCCATTTGTTGACCAAGCCCAGGCTCCCGCTCGCGCGGTCGGGGTCCCATCCTGGGTAATTGGTGAGATAGTCTCCGGATCCAGAGAGGTCCGGTTCATGTAGGGCAGTCCACAGGACCTCACTGTTGTATCCGGTGAGGATTATGCGCTTAGACACTTCCCCCTCTGAGCACTCGAACTGAGCCCAGGAGGCGTGGCATGGCAAGGGGTTACCGGTGGCCCGGCTGGATGGTCACGATTGTGGATAAGTTACACGTTACATTCACTATTCCACATGAATTCATGCACGCTAAGTTGTTTTGTTAGAGTGGATTGGAGAGATGGTATCCACTAGCTTCAAGATGAGAGAATTCCTATGCGCTGGGATTGGTCTTTAGCAGTCTCACGTCAGTCACGTTATTGGGATCGGTAAACCAATGACTCCACCAACTGCTGGCTATTCAGGTACCCCGCTTGTCAAGAAGTTGGGGATCAAGGAGGGTAGCACGGTTGTGCTTGCTGCTGCTCCCAAGGGGTTTGAAGTTATCCTCGGAACGCTACCGGACGGCAGCCGACTCGTCCGTCGGCCGGTCGGCAACCGAAACCTTACGATCTGGTTCGTCCGAAAGAGGCCAGATCTGGAAAAGAAGATCGACGCGATGGTGGAGGCGATGGGTGAAGGAGGATTGTGGATTTGCTGGCCGAAACAGTCGTCTGGTGTCGCCACCGATCTCACCGGAGGGATCATCCGATCGTGCGGGCTGGCGGCAGGAGTCGTGGATCACAAAGTCTGTGCGCTCGACCGGACTTGGTCGGGACACCGCTTTGCCAGGAGAAGGGTTAAGTAGGGCCTCTCTGGCTAGATTGTGACCGTGGATACTGCTGCCTGGATGGATCGCGCCTTGGACCTTGCCCAAAGGGGATGGGGAAGGGTGCATCCAAATCCGATGGTAGGGGCCGTCGTGGTTCGAGGAGGTGAGGTGGTAGGGGAGGGGTACCACGCTGAATTCGGTGGGCCCCATGCGGAGAGCGTTGCTTTGGATGCGGCTGGCGATAAGGCTCGGGGAGCGGATCTTTTCGTTACCCTGGAGCCCTGCGGCCACCAAGGCAAGCAACCTCCCTGTGCTGGAATGATCCCTGAGAGAGGCATTCGGCGTGTGTTTGTGGCAACGCCGGACCCGAATCTGGAGGCTGCTGGGGGCATCCAGCGACTGAGGCAGGCTTCTGTGAAGGTCGATGTGGGAATAAGGGGGGAGGAGGCCAGGTATCTCAACGCAATGTTCTTTCATCAGCACACCAACCATAGCCGTCCATTTGTCGCCCTCAAGCTCGCGACTTCTGTCGACTTTCGTATTGCCGACCATGCGGGAAACGCCCGGTGGGTCAGTGGGGAGCCAGCCCGTGAATGGGTCCATTGGCTTCGAGCCGGGTTTGATGCCATTGCGGTTGGAGGGCGTACGGCGCGGGTCGACAATCCCGCCTTGACTGTCCGCGGAGCGGTCACTCCCCGGGTCATCCCCCGTCGGGTGGTGTTCTCCCGCACCGGGGATCTTCCTCTGAAAGGTCGGTTGCTCCAAACCGCGAGCGCCATTGAAACGTGGGTAGTTTCCGACAAGCCTCTTGCCCCCGCGAGAGTTGACGCCCTTCAAGCCGCAGGTGCTCAGGTCCTGGAAGCCAGCTCTATCGGCGGAGCGCTAGAATCTCTCAGGGAAGTGGGGATAGGTTCCTTACTCATTGAGGGAGGCGGCCGGATGGCGGGAAGTGTCCTGGACGCCGACTTGGTTGATCGGTTCCACTGGGTGCAGGCGCCCCTTTGGTTTGGCGAGGACGGAACCCCGGCGGTGGCGGGCCTTGCCTCATTCGACATCGATGCCACATGCCGCTGGACCGTCGTGTCGCGCCAG
>JAJCZW010000214.1 GCA_029262155.1 Gemmatimonadota bacterium | reverse complement strand
CGGAGAGGATTTGCAGGACGATCCAGTCGCCATATCGGTCGACCACCAGTCCCGGAAGGCCGTCTCCCTCTCCGTGGACCAACCGGTAGGCTGTCGCGTCGATCCCATCGCGGCGAGCCAACGCAGCCGCAAGCCTGCCATGCCACCACAGCCGATCAACTGGTGCTTCACTCCGCTCCAGGAGGCGGAGTCGGATTTCGGATTGCGGCGAATAGAGCGCCGTCCCAAGGGGCCGTCCCTCGGGTCCGCGAACCGTGACCAGACCCGGGCCCCCCTCTTCCTTGCGGAGATCGGATCGGTAGATCCAGGAGTGGCCCCGGGTCCAACGAGCCGCACCTCGGTCCGAGACTTCGATGACGCTCATGGCCTACTCCCTCGGTTCTGAATCGGTCTATCATTGAGATAATGAGTGCACGCAATCTAGTCTCAATCCTACGTCTGGTCCTGGTCACCGATCCTGAAAGCCGGTGGGGTACCGGTCCGGGACTCCTTGATGCGATTGCCGGTGCCGTTCGAGGCGGCGTTTCACTAGTACAGGTGCGGCAGAAGAGTGGTGGTGCTCGCGAGGTAGCAGCACTCGTACGTGCACTGCAAAGCCTGATTGCAGTTCCAGTGTTTGTGAACGATCTGGTTGACGTGGCGATTGCGACCGGCGCCTCCGGCGTCCACCTCGGCCCGGACGACCTGGCCCCTCGGCTTGCTCGGAGAGTCGTTCCGCCGGAGATGATCATCGGCGCATCGGTCGGGAGTCCAGCTGATATTCCCCACGCGGATGGTGCCGATTATTGGGGCATTGGCCCGCTCCACCGGTCATCCACGAAAAACGACGCCGGGGTCGCACTCGGGCTGCCCGGAGTCAGTGAGTTGGTGGAGCGCGCCGATCGCCTGCCTACCGTGATTATTGGTGGGGTCCGTCCAACGGATCTTCCGTGGATAGAGGGTACATTGGGATCCGGAGTCGCGGTGAGTTCGGGGATCCTACAAGCTACTGATCCGGAAGCGGCCGCTCGGACCTACCAGCGGAGCTTAGGTTCGGTCGCCTCCTGAACCGACTCGCGACTAAAACCTTCCAGCAACTCGACAACCCGTAGCCCCTCAGGACTCACGTCGAGGACACAACGCTCGGTAATGATGCGGTGGACGACAGCCGATCCGGTCAGAGGGAGCGTGCACCGGGTCAGGATCTTGGGTGAGCCGTCCCGTGCCACGTGCTCCATGATGACGATGACCCGACGGGTCCCGGCGACCAGATCCATCTCCCCCCCCATACCCTTGACCATCTTGCCTGGGACCATCCAGTTGGCGAGGTCTCCGGCTTCGGACACTTGGAGTGCACCAAGAATCGAGAGCGCCACATGCCCTCCCCGAATCATCGCAAAGCTCTGAGCACTATCGAAGAAGGATGTTCCCGGGAGCGCACTCACCGTTTCTTTCCCGGCATTGATCAGGTCGGGATCGACGTCCTCCTCCCGAGGGTAGGGGCCGACACCGAGCATCCCGTTCTCGGACTGGAGGACCACCGGTATGCCCTCGGGGACGTGATTGGCGATCATCGTCGGCATGCCGATCCCCAGGTTGACATAGTAGCCCGTGGCCGGCGTAAGCGAGTCCAACTCCTGGGCAGCGCGCCGGACGATGGTCTCGCGAGCCGAGAGCGTCATGCGGTCACCGCCCTGCGTTCGATGTACTTGGCTGCGTGGGGGACGTGCACTACCCGCTGGACAAATATTGCGGGTGTGTGAATGTGATCTGGATCGATTGCGCCCGGTTCCACCAGCTCCTCAACCTGAGCCACGGTGATCCGTCCGGCGGTGGCCATGATCGGGTTGAAGTTCCGGGCCGTCTTTCGATAGACCAGATTTCCCTCCGTGTCACCCTTCCAGGCATGCACGATCGCCATCTCGCCGACGATGGCTCGTTCCTGCACATAGGTTCGGCCATCAAAGGTCCCATGGGGCTTCCCCTCCGCCACGACCGTCCCCACACCAGTCGCCGTATAGAAAGCTGGAATCCCAGCGCCACCGGCTCGGATCCGTTCAGCCAGGGTTCCTTGGGGGACCAACTCCACTTCGAGTTGCCCCGAGAGCATGAGTTGTTCAAAGATGTCGTTCTCACCGACGTAACTGCTCACCATCTTCCGGACCTGACCCGATCGAAGGAGATGCACAAGACCGTGGTCAGTCGTGCCCGCATTGTTGCTCACCACGGTCAGATCATCCACGCCGAGCGATTGAATCGCCAGAATCGTGGCTTCAGGGATACCGCAGAGACCGAACCCTCCGACCAACAGAGTGCTGCCGGAGGTGAGATCAGCGACTGCCGCGTCCGGGGTCTCAACTACCTTGGTCATGGCGAACCACTCCGTGCGGGGGAGGTGGAGTTGGGGGTCGAACTTAGTCCGGGCACGGCGCAGGCGGCAAGCGGATCCAGCGGTTACCCCAGGCGCAGGAGATCACCATTGGCAAAGATTGCCGACGTCACGCCTTCGATCCCGAGGCGGCGGTAGACGACCGGAGGCACACCGATGTCACCGAGATAGAGTGCACCTACGTTGGCGGTGGCGGCCTGAAGCCCAGTCTTGGGGAGCGCGAGCGTTAGGGTAGCCTCGGCGATGATGGTGGGGACCAACACCTCCCCCGTGGTGCTGTCCATGCCGGATGGGACATCCAGCGAGAGGATAGGGGCCGGGCTCTGGTTGGCCCATCGGATCAGGTCGGCGATGCGTCCGCGAGGTGACCCATGGAGGCTGTATCCGATGAGTCCGTCGAGGATAAGATCCAGGGGAGCGCCCAGGTCGGGGACCGCCGCCGCGACCGAAACGCCAACCCGATGGTTGGTCTCGAGTTGGTGCCGGGGCGCTTCAGCGAAGTGTTCCGGCTCGGCGCCGAGGACGACGGTCACGTTCACACCCCAGGAGTGGAGTCGACGGGCTCCAATGAGTGCTCCGCCACCGTTGCCACCCGGTCCTGCCAACACGACGACATGGCGACCCCGTGGGTCTCCACCGAGAAACGCGAGCCGGGCCAGGGTGGCGAGATGTCGTCCGGCATGTTCCATCATCTGAGGCAGACTGATGCCACAGTCTTGGATCATGGCCCGGTCGACTTCAACCATCACTGCGGTGGTGATGCTGGGGACGGGGGAGGTGGCCCGGGGTATCGTCTCCATGATTATCCGGTGGACGTCGGGAGACCCAAAGGCCTCACCGTCTTGACCGCACCCGGGCGATCGCCCTGAGGTGGTCGCGATACGAGGTGGAGAAGCGGTGGCGACCGTTGGAGTCGGCCACGAAGTAGAGGTAGGGGACATCGTCCGGGAAGAGAACCGCCTCGATGCTCTTCTGTCCTGGAGACCCGATGGGCCCCGGTGGGAGCCCAGCATACAGATAGGTATTGAACGGCGAGACGACCTGGTAGTCTTTCTCGTACAACCGGGTCTTCCGTTCGCCGGTGCGTTGCTCGATGGCGTACTGGACCGTCGGGTCGGCTTGGAGCGGCATGCCGAGCCGGAGGCGATTGAGGTAGACCGCGGCGATGATGGGGCGTTCATCGTCAACTTGGGCTTCGCCTTCGACGATCGACGCCAGCGTCACGACGCCGTGGCGCGTCAGGCCAACCGAATCGAGTTGGTCGGTCCAGGCGGAGTCCCAATGATCGACAAACCCGCGAAGGAAAATCTCCACCAACTGTTTGGGTGACTCGGTGCTGTCGATGTGGTAGGTCTCGGGCCAGAGATATCCTTCGGCTCCAGAGGTGGAGAAACCCAGACGCCGAAGCATCGTCGTGTCACGAGCGCAGCGGAGGAGTGTGTCGCGGGGGATGCCCAGTCTCCCTTCCAGCAGGCGAGAGAGTTGATGAAGCGAGAGGCCCTCGGGAATAGTGAGCTTGGTGAGGAGTCGATCACCACGCTGCAAGGCGCGGAGGACATCGCGCGCCGGAGTTGGGGTCCCAAACTCGTAGCGGCCAGTCTGCATTGAGCGATCGGCCCGGGTCATCCTGGCCAGGGTACGAAACCAGAATGGGTTGACGATCACCCCGTGGTGAACCAGCGTATCGGTGATTGCCCTGAGGCCTGCTCCCGGCGGAACCAAGACCTGCACCGGCCGGCCAGCTGCCTGGGGGGTACTGCACCCCACGACGATCACCAAGCCAAGGGTGATGGTGGGGAGTCTCACGAGGGGGGAGTGCGCCTGGACTCGAGCCATTGTTGGAGCATAATAGCAGCGGCCAGGGCGTCGACATCCCCTCGTCTGCCGCGGACCGATCCACCCTGCTCGCGGATGATCCTATGGGCCCGTGCACTACTGAACCGTTCATCCCAGAGAAGGGTTGGAAGCGCGGTGCGGGCGGCCACACGCTGCGCGAGCGCCCTGGCTTCGGCGGCGGCGGCCTCCTCAGCTCCTTCCAAGGTCAGGGGGAGCCCCACCACGATTCCTACCGGGCGATGCTCGGTGACCAGGGCAAGGAATCCAGGCATGGGGAATCGCTTTCCAGCACGCCGGACGAGCGTCGCCAGGGGGGTCGCAATGGTTTGGGTTTCGTCGGTCGTAGCCACGCCAAACCGGAGGGAGCCCCAGTCGAGTCCGAAGACCCGGCCGGTGGTGGGGATCTCCATAGCGGCTACTGCGCCATGGTGGCGAAGAACTCCTTGTTGGTCTTGGTCCGTTTCATCCGCTCGAGCAGGAATTCGATCGCCTCGACCGGTGGCATGTCAGCAAGGAAGTTTCGGAGCAGGTAGACTCGGTTGAGCTCATCCTTGTCCATCAAGAGCTCTTCCTTTCGCGTACTGGTCTTTTGGATGTCGATGGCGGGATAGATCCGCCGATCGGCTAGTCGACGATCGAGCACAAGTTCCATGTTGCCGGTGCCTTTGAACTCCTCGAAAATCACTTCGTCCATCCGACTCCCGGTGTCGATCAACGCCGTGGCGATAATCGTGAGGCTCCCGCCACTATCGATGTTCCGGGCCGCTCCGAAGAATCGCTTGGGTTTCTGTAACGCGTTGGCATCGACACCGCCACTGAGAATCTTGCCCGAGTGGGGTACGACGACATTGTGCGCCCGGGCAAGTCGCGTGATGGAGTCGAGGAGGATGACCACATCCCGCCCGTGTTCCACCAACCGCTTCGACTTCTCAATGACCATATCCGCGACCTGGACGTGCCGATCAGCCGGCTCGTCGAAGGTGGAGGCGATCACCTCCGCCTTGACGTTCTCCTGCATATCGGTCACTTCTTCGGGGCGCTCGTCGATCAGCAGTACGATGAGGACGATGTCAGGATGGTTTTCACTAATGGCGTTGGCGAGTTTCTGCAGGAGGATGGTCTTGCCCGCCTTCGGCGGGGCGACAATCAGTCCACGCTGTCCCTTCCCAATGGGGGACAGGAGATCGACCACCCGCATCGAGAGGTCGTCCGTGCTCCGTTCCAAGCTGATGCGATGATCAGGGTAGCGGGGCCGAAGGTTGTCGAATGCGATCCGGTGTTTGGTTTTTTCCGGTTCCTCGTAGTTGACGCTTTCGACCTTGAGTAACGCGAGATACCGTTCGCCCTCTTTGGGGGGCCGCACCTGTCCCATAATCGTGTCGCCGGTGCGCAAATCGAACCGTTTGATCTGGCTCGGGCTGACATAAATGTCATCGGGTCCGTAGAGATAATTCCAATCTTGGCTCCGCAAGAACCCGTACCCTTCGGGGAGGATTTCCAGTACCCCTTCGCCCCGAATCGGAGTGTCGGCGTCGAGGAGGGATTGCTCGATCCGGAAGATCAGATCTTGCTTGCGCAGCCCCGAGTAGTTGGTGATGTTGAGTTCTTGCGCGAGGGTGTGCAGTTCGGCAACCGATTTTTGTTTTAGTTCGGCGATATCCACGGGATGCCCCATTGTCGGCCGGATGCTGTTGGCATACGATGCCCAGTGAGAGGGTGGTTTGGGATCAAAAAGAGGATGTCAGTACTAGTCGTTTGTATGGGATGGCCCCCTCGCGGGGCGGATCGTGTCAGCAGTTGAGTCGGGGAGAGAATCGTTCGTGGTTGATGCTGTCCTCAATGGTAGTCCTTGGTGTTCTGACCGTCAAGAGGGAGCATGAACCCACCGATACGCTATCTCCAAGCTTGGCGCGTACTTCGGCTCGGAACCCGTGATGTCATCGATGCCATCGTCGCTCCCGATGCCCCCGCCGAAGCGTTCGAAAACGAACTTGCCGCCTTCGAGGGTGCGCACTATTGGGTAGACGACGCCCGGACCCATCTGGTTCTCGTGAAACCAATTGGGCCGGCCCGAAGGGAGCCGTGGGTACGGAGCTTTGTCCTGTTGGGTCTCACCCTCCTCTTTACCCTTGGGGCGGGGGCGGCACTTGCTGGCACCTGGCTTCCGGTGACCGGTCCGGGAATTCTGGGCGCGTTGGCCGGTTCCCTCGATTTCTATGTCGATGTGCTCCGAGGCAACTGGGGACTTCTCCTGCAAGGGTGGTCGTTCGCCCTCCCGTTGGTTGGGATCCTCTTGGTCCATGAATTGGGTCACTACATGGCTGCCCGGCGCTATGCGATTGATGTCACACCTCCGTTCTTTCTCCCCATTCCCCCAACACTGAGCCCGATCGGTAGTCTGGGAGCGTTCATCCGGCTTCGAACCCCCGTCCTCGATCGACGGCAATTGCTTGATGTCGGTGCTGCGGGGCCGCTGGCGGGGTTCGCGGTGGCCCTCGCCGTCCTCATCTGGGGGTTTTTGACTTCCGAGCGTCTCCCGATAGTGGCGACAGGGGATCCGAGCTACGTCGTGTTCAATGGCCAGGCCATCTTTCTCGGCGAGTCTTTGCTGACCATGTGGCTCCGTGATTGGCTGCTGCCGGGGCAAGGAGCCGTCCACCTGAGTCTCCCCGGGTTCGCCGGGTGGGTTGGGGCCTTTGTCACCGGCCTCAATCTGATTCCGTTGAGTCAACTCGATGGCGGACATGTGCTCTACGGCCTCTTCGGCCGAAAGCAAGCCGTGATCGGCGTGGTGACGGTTGTCGGCTTGCTTCTCCTGGCCCAATTCTCGCCCATGTGGTACATCTGGGTTGTGTTGAGTCTCCTGGTAGGTGGTGGGAGATTTTCCCACCCCTCGGTCCTGGTTCCGGAACGCACCCTCCCGGCAAGCCGCCGGTGGATCGGTTGGGCCTGTATCATCTTATTTGCCATGACTTTCGTCCCTCTTCCGTTTGTGAATTGAATGCCGATGCCGCTGCCACATCCTGCTTCTGCCCCCGAGGACAACGGGATAACCGAATACCTGATGGACGTTCAGGTGTTGGACGGACGCGGCATCGAGATCGTGGTATTCCTCCGACAGCGGAAGGACGGGGTGTGGCAGGGTGGGCTTCGTTTTCGTGACCCGCTTGCAGGCGACGCGCGGGAAACCGCCGAAATCCTTCGGGGCGAGTCCGAGGCGGACGTATGGTTGGCGGTTCGGTCGCTTCGGCCTCACCATTTCCGGGATTTGTATCGCTCACTTGCCTAGAAAGGGGGGTGGATGGAACCCGATGCCATGGCCACACTGCGCCACGCACTCGCGAACCCTCTCGCGGCGCTCCTCGCGGAAATCCAACTCCTTCGCTTAGAACCCAACCTGTCGACCGAGGTGAGTGAAGCGCTGGAACGTGTCGAGGGTCTTGCCATACGGATACGCGCACTACTCCGGCAGACTTAAGCCACCTCCCCCCCGAGGCAAGCGGGGCGAACCGCCCCCTTGTCACCCGACAATCGTCCCCACAGCTTTCAGTTCTCACCTTCCAGGAGCTCGCAGGTGCCTGAACTCGGCGCGCTACATCCCCAGATCATCCATTTCGTTGTCGCCCTTCTCATCCTCGGTGTGTTCTTCCGGTGGCTATCGTTGACGGGGCGGCTGGCCTGGACTCGCCCGACGGCGGCATCACTTCTTCTCTTGGGGACGGTCGCTTCGGTTTTCGCAGTATCGTCAGGGCACGATGCACACGGACCGGTCGAACGGATTCCCGGGGTGCGTCCCGCCGTTGTGGAGCATGAGGAGTGGGGAGAACGCACCCGGAATATCTTTCTTGTGGTGGCGGCTCTGGAACTCGTGATCCTTGCCACCGGCGCGACCAAGGTCGGACGGATGGTCCAGATCGCCTCCGCGGTGGTGGGCACCGTCGGCGCGGCCTCCCTGTACGAGACGGCGGAGCATGGCGGAAAGCTGGTCTACTCCTATGCCGGCGGGATTGGAACCCGGACGGGCGATCCGGCCGACGTCGAGCGTCTTCTTGTTGCTGGGTTGTACCAACAGGGGCTGGCCGACCGGGAAGCTGGCAGGGCGGAGGGGGCGGCCCGGTTGTTTGCCGAACTCGGTCGTCGGGTGCCAGACGATATCAATGTGCAACTTCTGGCGATCGAATCGCGGATGCGGGATGGAAATGATCCTGCCGGCGCCCGGGATGCGCTTGCCGCCGTCTTGGCTCCAGCCGATAACCCGGGGGTTCAGGCCCGGATCGAGCTGCTCCGAGTCGATATCTATGGCGTGCTAGGTTTTCCAGACTCCGCGCGGAGCCTGTTGGAGACACTCGAACGAGTCTATCCCGATAATCGGCGGGTGCGGGCCAAAATCGCGGAACTTCGCGAGTAGTTTCCTTCCACGGGTTTCGCGGCACGCCGAAATCGGCACCACCTTAGTGGTCTCGAGTCCACAGCACGATTGTTCCACACTTGGCCCAACTCCCGTTGAATTCGGAAGGGGTTTCTGCCGGACTCCGGTACACTTCAATAGCCATAAGACTCTGCACTTTGAAGAAGTCGATGCTTTGGATGTCGAACATCCCAGGGTGCCACACCCGAAGTCCATCCAGAAAGATCTGCATATAGCACTCTTCCGGGTGGGGGGTCGAGAAGGTGACCTCCTTGCCCCGCGCACTCGCCGCAGCGATCCCTCGTCCGTTCGGTAGGTACACCAGCTTGATACCGGAGACCCGTCGGAGTACCTGGGAGAGTTGGGAGTGCTCCTTGGTGCGGAGCAGGCTGTCTTCCAAGAATCGACCTCCGATATGGGCGTCGCGGCGTCGAACGAAGTCCTTTAGTCGGGGGGAGACGGTCACCGCACTGGCGCCGACGACGGTAATCTCGGGAAGGCGAACCGTGGCCTGACCCAACGTGACTTCCACACCAACAGTGTCTCCAGCGGCATACTGATGGGAGAATTCTCGCGGGCCATACCCGGGATACCGAAATACCACGGTGTGGGTGCCCGGCGGGATCGAGTCGAGTAAGAAGAGACCGTTTGACCCCGACGCCACCCGCCGACCCAGGGCGGTGATGACAACCTCGACACCGCGAAGGTCGGTGCCGCTGGTATCGATGATCCGACCGCGGAGTCTGGCAGTTTGCCCGGAGATGCTGCCAACCCCGGTGAGGAGAGCGAGGGTCGTCAGAAGGACACCGCGCCGAGTTTGCTTGTCCACCGGGACCTCCACACTGGGGAGACGTCGATTCGGGTGAGCCCTAATCGACCATGGAGACGTGTCAGGTGAAGGTTTTCACCACACGCCTCTCTCGGGTGTGGCCCCGCTCCGGCCGAGCCCGCGGAAGATCGAATCGAAGGAGCCTATTCCATCGTCTCCGCCACCGACGCCCAGCCACTCCGTCGGACGATCTCCTCCTCGGCTTTGAACAGTGTCTCTAACTGAATACGGCCAAGCACGAAGAAGACTCCGATGGCGAGGTAGAGGGCCACGCCGATGCCAGCGCGGTGGGGTGTAAAACCGTTCCAGGCAATGAAGGTTACGACCGATGTCAGCATGACGAGGAGGGCGTAGCCGGTGTGGGCAAAGAACTGTGCGGAATAGAGATAAAACTCTTGGAGGAATTCGAACTGCGGCATCAGATCCTTTGAGACTTGGGGTGCGTTCTCTTCGATCGAAACTTTGGAGATGTCGGTCGCCAGAAAAGTAAGTTGGCCTACCTCAAGTATGATCATGACGGGGCCGCGAAGGATCTGCCACCAGAGTGGTACTCCTTCCCCGTCAGGCTCGCTAGAGCCAGCTTCGATCTTCTTCGTTCTCCAATGGGCTGGTGAACGAGAGAAAGTCTCGTACCGGCTCTCGAGGTAGCCAAGCACCGCCCAGTGCAGGCCGTGGATCAGCATGCCGGCACCGACGAACACCGCCAACAGGAGCGCGATGTACGGAACATCGAGCGTGCCCCAGGATTCGAGGATGGAGAGTACCGATCCGACGAAACTGGTGGGACGTGGGGGTGAGGCCGCATGAACAAGGACCGCGCTGCCCAGCACCGCAATGGCGCCCGGGAACAGCTGTGCCATCACAAACCCGAAGGTGAATTTTGAGATGAAGTCCTTCACTGGATCCTCCGCCGCACATGGTTGCCCGATACTACCAGAGAGTACCACCCGAATCGGGGTCCGGCTAGGACCTGAAGGCGGAGCCCGTCCCTGACGGGCGTCTGCCCCTCCCAAGTGAGCAGATGCCATGATTACGTTGCATCGTTGTCTTGGAATCCCTTCTGCAGGAAAGGTCGTCGAATCATGTTGCCCCGCCACCTTACCATTGCCACGGTTCTCGCCCTCACCTCCACCATCCAAGGAAGCGCCCAGAACCCCGCCAATGCGAACCGTCTCCCCCCAACCAACCAAGAGATGTTCGCCCCCTTTCCGATGCCTGCTCCGAACGGTCATCGGGGTACTCGGGGCGGGCCTGGACCTGGTTATTGGCAGCAGGAAGCCAGCTATACCATCCGGGCGACTCTCGATCCGGCCGCCCACCGGGTGTCCGGAAGCGAAGTGATCCACTACACCAACAATTCGCCCGATACGCTTTCCGATCTCTGGTTGCAGTTGGAGCAGAATCTCTTCCGACCGGGGAGCCGAGGAGCGCTCATCAACTCTGGCAACCGATGGCGGGGGTCGTTTCCGGCAGGTGGGGTCCGGCTGGGGTCGGTCGTCGTCGTGCAGGATGGACGGCGATACCCGGCGGAGCATTTTGAAGACGACACTCGGATGCGGATCGCCCTGGAGCAGCCGATGGCCGCCAAGGGTGGACGAGTCGATATCGAAATCGAGTGGAGCTTCGTGGTGCCGGAATATGGTGCGGACCGGATGGGCCGTCTCCAGACCCAGCGTGGGTGGGTGTATGAGATGGCCCAGTGGTATCCCCGGATGTATGTCTACGACGATGTAGAGGGATGGAACCCGATGCCCTACTTGGGGCAGGGAGAGTTCTACCTCGAATATGGCGATTTCGATGTCGAGATCACCGCACCCCGAGATTTCATTGTGGTGGCGAGTGGCAGCCTGCTGAATCCAGGGGAGGTCCTGACCGCAGAACAGGTCAAACGGTTGGACCGAGCCCGAACGAGTGATGAGACGATCGCCATTGTCGCTCCCGCCGAAGTTGGGACCCCAGCGAGTCGGCCGAGCGGGAGTGCCCCTCTCACCTGGAAGTTCCGGATCGAGAACTCGCGGGATTTTTCATGGGCTGCGTCAAGCGCATTCATCTGGGACGCGTCCAACTGGGACGGAATTCTCCTTCAGTCGGCGTACCCCCATGAAGGGCTCGGCACTCCGGACAATCCTGGTTGGGAGCGGTCCACGGAATATCTGCGACACACGATCTCGTACTACTCCGGCCAGTGGTTCCGGTTTCCATGGCCTTCGGCAGTCAATGTGGCGGGAGTGGTCGGTGGGATGGAGTATCCCGGCATCGTATTTTGTAGCGTCCGGGCGCGCGGGCAGGGCCTCTTCGGGGTGACCGATCACGAATTCGGGCACAACTGGTTCCCGATGCTGGTTGGGAGTGACGAACGACGGTACGCCTGGATGGACGAAGGGTTCAACACCTTCATCAATCACTATTCCAATCTCGAATTCTATGGAGACAGCGCCTCACGGTCGCAGCGAACCAGCGCCGATTTCATCGCCGGACGAATGCAGGAGCCGATCGCCGATCAACCGATCCTGACCTACCCCGACCTTCTCCGGGGGAACGGGCTTGGGTTCATGGGATATCGGAAGCCAGGATTTGGCCTGGTCCTGCTTCGGGAGGTCGTCCTGGGCGAGAACCGATTCGTGCGCGCGTTCAAGGCCTATACTGCGGAGTGGGCCTTCAAGCATCCTCAGCCGAGCGATTTCTTCCGGACCATGGAGGCAGCGAGCGGCGAGGATCTCAGTTGGTTTTGGCGAGGGTGGTTTACCACCACCGAGCTACTGGATCAACGTGTCGCCGCCGTGACCGACAGTACCGACGGGACGCGGATTCGCCTTACGAACGAGGCAGGTCTGGTGATGCCGGTGTTGTTACGGGTAGAGTTCGACGACGGCCGGACGGTCGACCAGCGGCTCCCGGTGGAGATCTGGGCCACCGGCGACGACTATACGCTCTTTCTCGAGGACCGGGGTCGAGTCGTGCGGGTCATTCTCGATCCGGAGGTGAAGCTCCCCGACGTCAACCGAACCAATAATGTGTGGGTGCGGCCCACGAGCGAGTAGGCGTGTAGGTTGGCTAGCGGTGCGTCAGTTGGTGGCAGCGGCCAGACATCGTAGCAGCATGGCGAGGGACTTGGGCAGGTGTTCCGCTGTGAAGGCGCTCCCGTGGCCGCCTGGTCGCAACGCGAACTCATGGGGAACGCCTCGACTCGCGAGGGTGTTGGAAAGCTTCGCGGAGGTGGTTTGAAAACCGAGATGATCGTCCGCCCCAACGTCGAAGTATATGTCCAGCCCGGTCAACGACTCTGTAGAGACTGTTGCGGCCAGATGGATTACGTTTTCGGACCGCCACAGCTCCTCGTTGATTGGCAGTCCGTAGAGGGGCTCCCACCCTTCCCAGCCCCGCGCCCACCCGGGCAGGCGGCTCGGATCTGGCGGATGAATGGCGGGCGAGTGCGCGGCGATGCATCGAAACGCCTCTGGTCGGCGGAGCGCCATTGTAATCACCTTTTCGCCTCCGGCGGACGTACCGAGATAGGCGATGCGTTGACCTGAGAGATGTTCGCCGAATCTCGACCTCAGGAATGCCGGTAGCTCCTCAGCAAGGACCTGTTCCCACGACACCGTGCTGTCGCGGTACTCCGGCCACCCGAGCGAGTCCCCGGCTACCGCAACCACCAGCACTCTTGGAGGGGGATCTTGCAGTCCGTCCATCGCAGTCGAAAGCGCTTGGGGCCCGCCGAGTTCCGCCCAGGTGCTGTCCGAGCCACCGACACCGTGCAGAAAGACGATCACCGCATCGGGAACGCCGCCGGGCAGGTAGGCCGTTATCCGAACGGACGACCGCGAAGCGATCGAGTGAGTGGAGAGTTCCAGTACCTCGACCCTGGGCGTATTGGTCGCCGGTTGGGGGCATCCCAGCACGGTCGTGCCGGCAAAGCCGAGCAGAAGGGAGAGTTTGGGCATCTGGGACATCCGTGGGAGGAGTCCCTGTAGGACACTCTCGCGGAGGAAACGGTTGCGCCGTCTCCTTGCCTTTAGAGCCCGAGGCGGCCTCAGGTAGGTGGGGACATAACTCAATGATCCGTCTTAATCAGGCGGTACACTCGGGCCGTTTCTACGTCCAGCTCGTCCCGCCGAACCCCTGCGGCGTCGTCGCCTCCCGCCTCCATCAGTTGAAACCGTCGGGGCATTCTCACCACTGCCTGGAGGGTACCGTTGGGTGCGTCGACTCTCCATATGCCGAGTGAATCTCCTGGGAGGGGTGACTCTTCGACCCAGATGTGCTCGGTCGGGTCGATCGCGACTGTCCGGTAGGCTGGGGATGCGGCTGGGTACTCAAGCGAACGATAGCAATCTCTCGTGGGGGCTGCCAAACCACCGAGTGAGTTGACGTGGGCCATGGTCTCGTCGAGTAGCACCGAAGGTAGGCCGGGCAGTTGAGGGAAGTGTCACCCTTGTGCCCGGTTCGTAGCATGCGACGGGCCCAAGCGGCACCGGCGATCCGCCGCCACATCTCCCCCGTCACCGAGTGCGATCCGGTCCATCCAACGCTCGCGTTTGCTCCTTTGCGGTGTCGTATTGTGGACAGTCTCCTAGCGTGAGATCTCTCTCCAGAGTGATCAGGAAATTCTCCTCGGCGTGGAGGTGGGCGATGTCACTGCAAATGGTTGGATTCACCCTGGTGTCCGTTCTCATGTTCCCGTTGGCCCTCCAAGGACAGGATCGGTCCATCCGGTACGAGCCGGCTCGGTAGGATAACATCGCGAGCGAACGCGAACGAAACGAATCGGCCAGCGTGGAAGTGATTTACGTCGATAACCGCTCCGACGAGCCGATCGTTGTCCGGACGATCAAGCTGGTCGATTGCCAGAACCTCCGCACCAGGTGTGGTGTGCACAAGCTCAAGGCGCGGGTCGGTCCCAAGGAGCGGAAGGCCGTTCTTCGGGTACCGGCGGGTGCGAGACCAGTGGTTCACTTTCGGCTATGGATTCACGTGGACCCCTGAAGCCAACGACGTGGCCCGGTCTGAGCAAGCTCAGGCCGCGAGCGAGGCGGCGAAGGATACGGCCCGCATTACACCGGCGAGCTGGGAGACTCTTCTCCTGACCAGCCAGGCTGACGAGGTAGGCGATGGGCGGGTTCTCATGCTGGAGAATCTGTCGGATGAAACGGTGGTGATAACGAGCGTCACGCTGTCCGACTGCATGAACGTCTATACGAAATGTGGGCGGCACGAGATGGAAATCGTTGTGGGGCCGAAGGGAAAGAAGAGGGTGCTCACGGTGCGAACCAGCGAAACGCTGGCCAACTCCTTCAGTCACATCTTCGAATGGCACCGGATGGAGGCCCCGAAACCGGAGTAGAACGGCGATAGGAGGTCTCACGGGGAGTGCGGGTTGAAGGGGTACTTCGAGAAGTCCAGTGCAGAATGGGCAGGCGCCTTCGCGGCAGTCTTGAATGGATTGCAGCAGGTCACTAACGGACAGGACCGCGAGGCGGTCGCGGAGACGATCTGGCCTGCGTTCCGGCGGGCGGTTGGTCTAGCCATGTCCGAGCTCCATGAGCAGGAGGCTGCAGGCGTCCAGCGGTGGCGAGAGGCCCGGCACGGGAAGAAGACATGACCCAGGTTCCGAAGACGCGGACGGAGGAGATCGCTTTCCTGCGGGCTGCCATCGACGCCTCAGGACTGAGCGCCCGGAAGTGGGCGGTCGAGGTCGCGCTCCGGGATGAACGCACCGTGAGGCGGTGGCTGGCAGGGGACGCTCCGATCCCGCAGGTGGTGCTCGTGCGGCTGGAACGCGACGCTTGTGGTGGGAGCAGTTAGGGGCAAGCGGTCTTCATAATGGCGTATCTTTGGTTGCGGACTGAATCGGATTCTCCCATTTTCGATCAGGCTCAGCGGCTGCACGGGTGATCCGGCGGTCGAAGGGCCAGGTATGGCTTGTCACCGGCAGAGCGACCTTCGACTGAGGACTCTGCTCCGTAGCTCGACTTCAAGCCCCGGAGAATGGTGGTCGACCCAAAGGGTTGACCACCCCAGGCTCCCATCGGCGCGATAGAGCAATCCATCGTAGCTAGGCTACGATGGCGGGTACCGACGTTCGAACCGCCCCGGGGTGGGGAGAACACAATTAACCAGGCGTTCAACGTCTGGGGCCCCAGACCTGACCCGGATTTCAAACATGAAAACCGCCAAGGTCCGTAGGGTCGAGGTAGTGGTAACTCTCAGCGTTGACAAGCTTGTGTTGTACGTCATCGTTGGCATAGGGTTGCTGCTCGGCCTCTAAGGAAAAGGATCAGGGGTTCGGTCTTCTGGCCGGCCCCTGATCTGCCATCCTCCTCCCTTTTTCTGGTCTCATACGATTTTGTAACGTGTTACAATTCCGCCCCTTCCTGCTTCGGCTTGTCTTTGGTTTCA
Organism: Gemmatimonadota bacterium; assembly: GCA_029262155.1. Taxonomy (GTDB): domain Bacteria; phylum Gemmatimonadota; class Gemmatimonadetes; order Gemmatimonadales; family GWC2-71-9; genus OFTM291. The sequence continues at coordinate 1,929 of JAJCZW010000214.1, read as the reverse complement.
CGTGGAGCCGCCCCCTCTGACCTGTTACACCGACACGACATTCTGACCGTCTAAGGGGAGCATTGAGGGCGTTGTACGGTGGTAGGAGGGTGCTCTCACGGGGGTAGAAGGAGGATGGCACTGGATGTGCACCTGAATCCTGGCGAGGGGGTCTCACCGTATAGAGGGCGAGACTGTGGGGTTGCCGGGTGGTACGCCAAGTTGGCGCTCGGGGGGTAGTCGGGCCCATTATTCCTTTGTAAGTTTGTTTCTGCTGAGAACCCAATAGAGGAAATCATGGAACGAATCAGCGCCATCTTTGCCTTCGCAGGACCTGAGATTTCTGGTGCCGCACACACCCTTGATCTATGGGGGGTTTACGGTTCTGGGCCAGTTCGGACATGGGCGACACACGAGGAAGCTGATGCCGCTTCGATTCTGAGAGATTGGATTGAGGTCGGGAATGATATCCAGCTAGTCCTGGATGCCAAACTGGCAGAAAATAACACGGCTGAATGAGTCAGAGGTCCCGGCGTAGGGCTGAATCCCTTCAGAAAAAGCAGCAGCAGGGCGCAGTGCCACCCACGACCCCTCAACATGCTACAGTCACCCAATCTCAACGCCAGTTTATGGTTCGTACTGGGCCCATCCCGGACCCGGATACAATCAAGCAGTACGAAGCGATCCACCCCGGTGCAGCTGGAATCCTATTCAACCAGTTCGAAAAGCAGGGTGATCACCGCCGGTCTCTTGAAGACCGGATGGTGGGTGGGAACCAGCAGCGGCAGACTCGGGGTCAGTGGATGGCGTTCGTTCTTTCCATGACCGCTATCGTAGGAGGGGTCGCGTTGATCTGGAATGGGCGGTCGACCGAGGGGCTGACCTCTATTATTGGCGCACTGGTTGCCCTGGTAGCCGTATTCATCATCGGCAAGGTTTCGGAGGCAAAGCAGCGGGATTCCCAACAAGAATAAATCACTACCGCGATGCCACCACCGCCGCCCCAACCGCCACGCCAGCCACGAACATCACCCCCCGACTCGGGCGTGGCAGGAACCCCAACCACTGGATGTCCTTGGCTTGCGGTAGCGCCGCCGCCGCGAGGCTTGTTGTGACTCGAGCGACCCCCACCACAGCTATTGTCCATCCCCCTAACACCCCACTCGGTCACGCTCGAAGAGATCCCACACCCGGACGATCGAGGGCCTTGGAGATGAGGTCGAAAGTTCGGGGATCTGTCAGGGTTCGTCACCGCTATTGTCACCGCGGTTTTTCCGCTCCCCTAACAAAGCAACGCCTCACAGCGACGTAAGTCACGATGAGGCATGGGGTTCACCACCATGGGCCCGGCGCGATTCGAACGCGCGACCTCTTGCTCCGGAGGCAAGCGCTCTATCCAGCTGAGCTACGGGCCCGTGTGTGCTCTTCGGACGATCTATCGGTGAGGTCAGCCGCCGGCTTACCCCTATTCCTACGCCTATTTCCAACTCCCATCGGGGCGCCGGGATTTGAACCCGGGACCTCCTGCTCCCGAAGCAGGCGCGCTACCGAGCTGCGCTACGCCCCGTTCAACCATCCACTCCTCCTCGACCCGACCCGGCCGACGAGGTCTCACCTATGCGCCCTGAGGGATTCGAACCCCCAACCTTCTGATCCGTAGTCAGATGCTCTATCCAGTTAAGCTAAGGGCGCCCACCTAACCAGGTCACTCTGCGGGGGTCTGACCCCTGCCTCCATGGGCGGTACAAGATTCGAACTTGTGACCTCTACGATGTCAACGTAGCGCTCTAACCAACTGAGCTAACCGCCCTCGCACTGCCCACCCTCCCCGACACCCCTCCCGAACGCGACAACAGGACCGAAGGGCCGGTGACGGACAGCGCCGGAATCGGCTGCGCCACGTCCTCTGTCCGGGCATCCTCAGTCCTGCTGACACACACATAGCGGGGG
>JAJCZW010000213.1 GCA_029262155.1 Gemmatimonadota bacterium | reverse complement strand
CGAGACCGGCTCCTTCAGCCACTCGGACACCTGTCCCACAGGGTCAGAAAATGCCACGAACAAGCACCATGTGACAAGGGATGGCTCACCATTCCGCGTTGCCCGGCCCAGTTGATCTAGCTATCCTTGGGCCCTCTCTTGCCTTTCCTCGTAAGGACGCGGTTTCGTCGTGTGCCCATCGGAAGCACCCCATCCTTCACCTACCTCCCCTTCGACCACTCTCACGCGTGAGGTTGATCGGCGGCGGACATTTGCCATCATCAGCCACCCCGACGCCGGCAAGACCACGCTGACGGAAAAGTTGTTGCTCTATGGCGGAGCGATCCATCTCGCCGGGTCGGTCAAGGCGCGACGGGCCACCCGCCAGGTCACATCGGACTGGATGGCGCTCGAGCGAGAACGCGGCATCTCCGTCACGTCGAGTGTGATGCAGTTTGACTATGCCGGATTCCGGATCAACCTCCTTGATACGCCCGGACACCAAGATTTTTCCGAGGATACCTATCGTACCCTTGTAGCAGCCGATAGTGCCGTCATGCTCCTCGATAACCGGAAAGGCGTCGAGGAGCGTACCCGCCAACTCTTTCAAGTCTGCCGACGACGACGTATTCCCATCATCACCTTCGTCAACAAGTGCGATCGCGCTGGAGAAGACCCACTCCGGCTCATTCAGGACGTGGAAGACGATCTTGGCGTCGCCTGCCATCCGCTGACCTGGCCCATTTTCCATGATGGTGCCTTCGTGGGGGTGTATCACCGTCAGCGTTCTGAAGCCTTGCTCTTTGCCCGCCGGGATGACCACGGCGCCAGTCGACCGACCACCACCCGGCTCCCGCTCGACAGCAACCGCCTCATCGCACTGTTAGGACCCGCCGCCCACTCCCACCTTCGGGATGAAATCGAACTCCTGGATGCCGCGGGGCACCCGTTCGACGCTGCTGCCATCGCGGCCGGCCAGCAGAGCCCAGTCTATTACGGTAGCGCTTTGACTAACTTCGGCGTGGAACCGTTCCTGGAAGACTTCCTCCGGTTCGCTCCACCACCACAACCGCGCGAATCGGCCCACGGTCCGGTCTCCCCCCTCACCCCGGACCTTTCGGGGTTTGTCTTCAAGATCCAAGCGAATATGGACCCCAAGCACCGAGACCGCGTTGCCTTCGTTCGGATTTGCTCAGGGCACTACACGCCGGGGAGTGATGTGACCATCGCCCGGACGGGAAAGAAGATCCGACTGGCCCCACCACAACAGTTCCTTGCCCGAGAGCGGACACACGGTGCCGAGGCATGGCCTGGCGATGTCGTCGGTATTCTGGACCGTGGGCTCCTTCGCATCGGCGATACGCTCGCGGTGGATCCCCAAATCACCTATCACGATATTCCACGGTTCCCACCTGAACACTTTGCCCGGGTCCATCCAGCCGACCCCCTCCGACGAAAGCATCTCGACAATGGCCTCCGAGAACTGTCTGAAGAGGGCGCCGCCCAGGTGTTCTACGCCGACAGTGACATCGGACCCACGCCAATCGTGGGAGCGGTCGGACGATTGCAGTTCGATGTGATGGTGTTTCGACTGGAACAGGAATACGGCGCTCCCTGTCGTCTCGAGCCCCTACCCCACAGCAATCCTCGGTGGGTTACGGGCCCGGCAGAGGCGATCGATCGCGCTGCCGCTCACCGGAACCGGCTCCGTATCTATGTCACCCATGGACAACCCCTCCTCGTCTTCGAGGATGCCTGGGCCGCCCGATGGGCCGAGGAAAACGAGACCGATCTGAACTTTGCCCCGACACCTTATTGAGGCGACCAGAGAGGTTGTGAGATATCGGTGAGATTCGGGTTTGCTGGGCGGGGGGAGGAGTGAGAGCCTCGATCCGTCGAGGGCCCGAAAACACGACGCCCGGCGCATGCATTACACAGGCCGGGACGAAGTTTCAGCGCAGATTCATCACCCAGGCTGCGTTGAATCCCTGGGGCCCCGAAGGGCTATGTCTTTTGCTGGGACTGAAGCTAATCATGTGCTCCCTTGGAGGCAACCCCTCCGGAGGATTAGCGCTTTGAGGACCGTTTCCCCAGGAAAAAAGCTTTGAGCAGAGCGCTGGACTCCTCCGCCGCGACCCCCGGAATCACCTCGACCCGGTGGTTCAACTTGGGATGCCGGAGCAGGTCATGGAGCGACCCCGCCATCCCTGCCTTGGGGTCCCACGCCCCAAAAACCAGCCGATTCACCTTCGCCAGGACAATCGCACCCGCACACTGGGCACACGGCTCAAGGGTGACATAGAGGGTGGTTCCGCCATCCAACCGATCCTGACCCAACCGCTGCAAGGCAGCCTGAATGACCAAGAGTTCGGCGTGCGCAGTAGGATCGCCGTCATGCCTGCACCGATTATACCCTTCCGCGATCACCTCGCCCCCGAAAGTGAGTGCCGCCCCAACCGGCACTTCTCCTGCTTCAAATCCCAGGCGCGCCTGGTGGATGGCACACGCCATCCCTGCGAGGTCGTCAGAGCTGTGGGGGAGAGGATGCGGCATCCTCGGAATCTACTCTCGCGGATGGTGGAAGAGCGCCAGGTGTGACCCGGAGGAGGTACCCCAGTCGGACGGGTTATCCATCCGTCGCTTGGCGGTCAAACCTGAGTTGATCACCATCACGCTCCACGCGAATCGTATCGCCTTCGTGGTAGTCGCCCTGGAGCAACTCCAGCGCAATCGGATTCTGGAGGCGGCGCTGGATCACGCGCTTGAGAGGCCTGGCTCCGTACACCGGATCGTAGCCCTCTTCCGCCAACAGATCCGCCGCTGGCTCGGCTACCTCGAGCGTGATCTTCCGGTCGGCGAGCCTCCCGCCGAATTGGGCAAGTTGCAGCGTAACGATACGCCGAATATCCTGCCTCGACAGCGGGTGGAACACGACGACGTCGTCGACCCGATTGAGAAACTCGGGCCGGAACTGTTGCCGGAGCTCGGCCCGAACCGCCGTCTCGATTGGAACCCACCCTTCGGCATCGACCGGTCCAGCCTCGACGATATGTGCGCTTCCGATATTCGAGGTCATGATGATCACAGTGTTGCGAAAGTCGACCAGGCGGCCTTGGCTGTCGGTCAAGCGACCGTCGTCGAGGATCTGGAGCAAGAGATTCAGCACATCGGGGTGTGCCTTCTCAATTTCATCCAAGAGCAGCACCGCGTATGGGCGCCGACGCACCGCCTCAGTGAGTTGTCCCCCCTCTTCGTGACCGACATAGCCCGGGGGCGCACCGATCATACGCGACACCGAATGCTTCTCCATGTACTCCGACATATCCAGACGGATCATCGCCCGTTCATCATCGAAGAGGAACTCCGCCAACGCCCTTGCTGTCTCGGTCTTCCCCACTCCGGTCGGACCCAGGAAGATGAAAGACCCGGTTGGCCGGTGCGGATCCTGTAACCCAGCCCGGCTTCGGCGGACCGCGTCCGATACGGCGGTAAGGGCTTCGGTTTGCCCGATCACGCGCTCGCCAAGCTCTGCCTCAAGGAGGGTCAGCCGCTCCCGATCCGACTCCAACATCTTTGACACCGGGATGCCCGTCCACTGCGAGACGATCTCTGCGATATCCTCCGCGTCCACCTCCTCCTTGAGATACTGCGCCGACGCTTGGAGTTGGGTCAGCCGACTCTCTTCCTCCGCAATCGCGCCTTCCAATTGTGGAATCGCTCCATAGCGCAGTTCGGCCGCACGCTGCAGCTCCCCTGCACGGGTGACCGTATCGGCCTCGTGTCGGAGGGCTTCGACTTCCGCCTTCATCTCCTGGAGATGCTGGATCGCCGTCTTCTCAGACTGCCATTGGGCCTTCATGCGGGTACTCTGTTCGGTGAGTTCCGCAATCTCTTGTTCGACCTGGTTTCGCCGATCGACGGCGGTGGGGTCCTTTTCTTGGAGCAGGGCCTGTCGCTGAATCTCAAGGTGAACGATTCGACGTTCGACCTCGTCAATCTCCTGCGGCAGGCTATCGATTTCGATCCGGAGTCGACTGGCGGCTTCGTCTACCAAGTCGATGGCCTTATCGGGAAGGAATCGGTCACCGATATACCGATCACTCAACTGCGCTGCTGCGATCAGGGCGTTGTCGGTGATGCGCACTCCATGATGCACCTCATATCGCTCTTTAAGCCCACGAAGAATCGCCACAGTGTCTTCGAGCGACGGAGGTGCAACAAACACAGGCTGGAACCGCCGTTCGAGTGCCGGGTCTTTCTCAACATGTTTCCGGTATTCGTCGAGCGTCGTCGCGCCAACGACATGTAACTCGCCACGGGCAAGCGCTGGCTTCAATAGGTTCGATGCGTCCACCGCACCCTCTGCCGCACCTGCCCCGACGAGCGTGTGCATCTCGTCAATGAACACCACGTACCTGCCCTCGGCCTCGGTGAGCTCCTTCACCACCGCCTTCAACCGTTCCTCGAACTCGCCCCGATACTTCGCCCCGGCAAGGAGGAGTCCAACATCCAAAGCCACCACCTCCCGATTGCGCAGTGACTCGGGAACGTCTCCATTGATGATTCGTTGGGCGAGCCCTTCCACGATCGCTGTCTTTCCAACGCCAGGCTCTCCAATGAGTACGGGGTTGTTCTTCGTACGCCGACTCAACACCTGCATGATTCGACGTACTTCCTCGTCACGACCTATCACCGGGTCGAGTTTCCCCTCACGTGCCTGGTCGGTCATGTTGCGGGTGTAACGCGTGAGGGATTGATACTTCTCCTCAGGCGACTGATCTGTTACCCGATGGGACCCACGCACCTCGACGAGCGCTGCCCGAAGGTCGTCCGCCGAGAGTTGTTGTGCACTGAGGAGTCCCCGAGCGGTCGTACCCTTCTCGTCGACGAGGGCGACTAACAGGTGCTCCGTCGACACGTAGGCATCCTTCAGACGCTTGGCCTCCGCCTCCGCCCGATCGAATATTCGATGGATCTCCCGACTGAATGTCGGCTCTGTATCACCGGATTGGGTCGGGAACTTGCGGATCTCGGCGGCGGTTTGCTCTCGAAGCCCACTGACGTTCACACCCGCCTTTTGGAGCAGTGGAATCACGACGCCGTCGGCCTGATTCAACAATGCCAAGAAGAGGTGGGCATCGTTGACCACGGGGTTCCCGTTCGTTCGTGCAAGAGTCCCCGCCTCGCGAAAGGCTTCCTGAGCCTTCAGAGTTAACCGTTCTGGTCGAATCATCTGCGTCTCCCTCCGAGTATCGCCTGATAGCGTATCAACCCGACGGTGAACCGACCGTGAGGTTCACTTCAGGTTTCCTACGAAGAGGGGGGGCAAGTGGTATACCGACGAAACCTGCCGGATTGGCAGAACTGAAGAATGTCAGATCCACACCGAGGCATCGTATTTCGTGGAATTCACACGGCGGTTAGGAACAGAGGAATCGATCGTTGCCTTCCCGGCGCGTTATTCCCTGACGATCGGTCCACTCCAGAAGAGGAATAAGAAATCGCCGCGAGAGACCGGTGCGCTCCCGAACGCCGGCCGGGGTTATCGTGCCTTCGTTGTGAGAAGCGACCTCTCGGACCATTACCACGAAGCGATCCAGTGCATCCGTCGCAAACCAGCGATCGCGCTCTACCTGAACCAGCCGGCCAGAGTGGACCGCCAACTGGATTCCCTGGACCGTGTCCTCACCTCCAAGTCGTTGTTTCAGCTCGGTCAGGGTTGGTGGTGTCAGCCCCTCCTTCCCGATGGTGCCAACGATGCGGTCGATGGTTTCCGTCCCCCCGGCGACAGATGGCTGGTGACGTACGTTCGCCACGATCCCCTGCTCCACTCGGAGCGTGCCTTGCTCGGTGAGTCCACGAAGGACCTCTGCTACGACGAGATCGGGCACCCCAAGCGCTTGACGGAGGGTTTCTTGGCTCATCCCCGCCTCGGCGGGCTGGGCTTGATGGTGGGCGTGCACTAACTCCAGTGCCCGCTCCGCAGCACGGGTCAGAACTGAGCGATGGAACCAAGTCTGATCCAGCTCTTGGAGGTCGCCTTGCTCGGCCAACAGCTTGAGAGCCTCCGGGAGTGGAGAGCCCACGACATGCGGTGCGATGGCGGAGGGCATCCCCCGATGGCGGCGGCGCACGATTGCACCAACCCGTTCTGAGTCGGTACCCCCGATGCCAGGAAACCACCGAGCGCGGCGGGCGGGTTGGGGATCGAGAACAATCCCTCCACCGATAGTGGCCATAGGGCTATAGCTTCGCAGCACGAACCGGTCTCGACCTCTGGCCACTGTGGGTGCTTCAAGGATGAGCCGAGCCATCCCACTACCCCCTGGAGGGAGCGGGCTTCGGGGATAAGCTCGTGCCAGCACCTCGGTGGTGCCCAGATGAAAACGCACGCGGGTCCGGGAGGTCACAGCACGGTGGGCCTCGTTGGCGATATTCAGGTGAACGTCCAATGCGGTGGTTTCGACCCATCCGTCCTCTACCCCAACAATGGTCCGGCCCCGACCTATGTCGTCGCGATGCACTCCGGAAAGGACCATCGCATGACGGTGCCCGGCATGAGCCTCTGTCACGTTGTCCCCAAAAATTTCAATTGACCGAACTCGGCCCCGCTGCTTCCCTGGGAGAATTGCCACCGTCGCTCCGGAAGAGATCGTTCCGGACCAGACGGTTCCGGTGACGACCGTACCCACACCGACGAGTGAGAAGGCCCGATCGATGGGCATGCGAAACAGATCAGCATCCTTCAGGGGACGCCATTCCGTGACGAACTGCTCGAGTCGTGCGCGCAGGGCGGCAATCCCCTCGCCCGTCTTCGCCGAGGTAAGCATCGGCGCTTCGAAATGTGTGCGACGCAACTGTAGCAGATCGGTGACCTCATCCACCATCAGTGCTAACCATTCGGCCTCGACCGTATCCGTCTTGGTGATCACCGGGATCCCGCGCTGAACTCCCAACTGGTCGAGGATGTCGAGATGTTCATAGGTCTGGGGTCTCGGACCCTCCGCCGCATCGATCACCAGCAACACGAGATCTACGCCCGAAGCGCCCGCCACCATTGTTCGGATGAAATCTTCGTGCCCTGGGACATCGATGATTCCGGCCGTTGGGCCTCCCGGAACCACAAAGGGAGCAAAGTTCAGATCGATGGTAATCCCACGGCGTCGCTCTTCTTGGAGCCGATCCATAGTGCGGCCGGTGAGGGCGGTGATCAGGGCCGATTTGCCGTGGTCGATATGCCCGGCAGTTCCAATGATCACTGGGGCGTCTCCCACGGTCGTTGTTCGAAAAGGTCGAGCGCCGGTGTCGCGTGTTCACTTCCCAGCTGCCAACGCACCCATCGGGTCAACAGGCGTCGGTGGGCAGCCTCGTGCCGTCCGTCCAACGCCGGTAACGCCGCCGACGGCTCCAGGAATGCGGTTAACGCCTCCCGGTGGTCCGGGGCAAGTCGGGATCCTTGTCCCCCAACTCCTGCTGCGCAGGAGGGACAGAGCACACCGCCTTCAGGGAAGCTGAACACCGCAACCTGACGGTCGGGAACCAATACGCCATCCTTGGCGCAGTGCGTCAAGATGGGCGAGTACCCCAGCAGGGAGATGAGACGCCATAGCATCCGAAGCCCTACGGTATCCACTGCAGGACCGGGGGTGACGGCAAGGAGATCGAGCGCGTCCCGAAGCAGATCAAACGCACCGGGGACCGGAGCGGGAGGAGCAAACCGCAG
>JAJCZW010000212.1 GCA_029262155.1 Gemmatimonadota bacterium | reverse complement strand
GGTGAATTCGCCCCGGGTGACACGGTGTCCGTGCTCGGACGCTTTGACAACTACCTCTATGTGCAGACCCAATCAGGTCGCGCCGGATGGCTCGCAGAATAGATCGCTGTGTTACCAGGCAGATGCGTCAGGCGCTGAGTGTCCTGTCCCAACGTTGACAACACCAGACCGGGGTCACTCGCTCGTCGTCGAGCCTGAACCCCTGCTCGGTCAGTATCGAATTTATTTCGGACGGGGGATGGATAAATGTTCGGAATGAATTGCCCCGAAGGCGGCGGATAAGATTCTGCCATCGCACCATCAATCGCACAAACCAACGGTCTCTTGGATAACTCAGTAACACCATTCGTTCGGCGCTGGCAGCCGCCCGAACCAGGAGGGCCGTGACATGAGGATAGCAGCAGACCACGCGGTCAAGGCCAACCGTATTCGCCTGAATCGCGTGCCATTTGTGGTCAACAAAGTCGCCATGTATCAGTTGAAGACGTTCTCCCAAGCCCGCACTCCCATACAGCTTTTTGGCGACATCGAGATAGCCCTCCGAGAGGTCGACGAGAGTTACCCTGGCGGCACCTCGACGCATCAGTTGGTACCCGAACACGCCGATCCCGCCCCCGACCTCCAACACACTCTGTCCAACCGCAGTCCCTTCTGCCGCTTGGGCCAGCAACAGGTGGGTGGTCGGGTCGGGTCCGCGACGTTGGAATCGCGTGAGATCGGCTTCGGCGTGCCGGGTACCGAAATGTTTTGCCGTAGCATTCTGACAGTCACAGCAGGGCAATGTCCCACCTCCTTCACCGCAGCGGGCAGGGGTAACTCAATCGATCCATAATCTGGGGGGTTGGTACAAAACATCAACTCCCGGCGTGATCACGGAAGATCATACCGGGAGTTGAGGGATGATACTTGGTTCAGAACCATGGGTTCGGACTCGAGATCTCCACAGTTCCGCGGCGTCGCGTCGCCGGCCCCTCATCCATGGGGCGTTCCCCAACGGTGATACCCCTACCACCGTGGGTACATCATACCAGATGGACTATGAAGCAGATTTGAAAAATGAATGAACCTTCGTCCAGGAACGCGGCCTCAGGGTGAACCTCGGTCTGGTGGAAACTTCAACCGCAGTGTTTCTCCCGGCGGGATCGCCTGCCACCTTTGGAACAGGTCCCTTCGGCAAGATCGAATCTGGCCAAGTCGCTCATCAGTAAGTACCAACGAGGTGGGAACAACGGGGAGGTTTTCTCCACGGGCAATCTCACCATTCAGCTCGGCGGCCACCCACAGGTGCCCGGTCGCTCGTTCGGTATCGAGCAACCCTACCATACGCTCCGTGACGGCGGCCTCAGTCGGCATCGGCCCCCGCGGCCAAGGCTCACCAAAATCGGTCACATTCCATCCGCGGTCGACCAGACCGTAGAAGCTGTCTCCTAACTCCAGGGTGCTCTCCACCGCGAAATGCGTCAGGTCATGCAGGGGGAAGAACCGGCCTTGCGCCCCCTGATGATGCTGCCAGGTATCGGTTCCGTCCACCCGAACACATCGGAGGGACGATGTTCCGTCCGTCGCCTTTTTCATTTCGATGATGAGCGCCATCTCTTACCTCCCGCTCGCTCCAGCACTGATACTTTCCCACGCCGTGAGGAGCCACCCGGTCACGGCCTTGATCGCGATCAGAAGGTTGTCCCCGATCCATTGAAATATTTCACCAGCCGCCGTTTGCTCCAGCCACCCAGCCCAGACGGCGATCCCGACACCCACCGCCACGATGAGAATCGCCCGTACCACCCACTTGGCAGCCTCTCGGAGGAGTGCCCACGCCACTAGTGCAAAGATGGCGAACACGACCAGGGTGCCGATGAGGGAAGACGAGAGTTCGAAGGGAGGAGACATCAGTGCTCCGGAACGGGAGAGGGCAAGAAAGCGCGGGAGGTAACCCCACATCATATCGCTAGTTGGGCGGCGTTGCTTGCCCGAGTCTGGCCAGTTGGGCTTTGGTATCGTCCGACACAAACATCCGATCGGCGATCGCGGCGATCTCTTCTGCCTCCTGCCATGCCGCCTCCAGCACCTTCAACTCACCGGCCAGTGCTCGTCGTTCCTGTTCCTCATGGAGGGCCATTTCGAGAGCCAAACGGGTGGGCGTCGGAAGTTTCTGAAGCGCGCCCCCTTTCTTCGACCGAGTCCCGGCCGGCACCACATGGCCTCTCGTCCCCACTGACAGGAACGCTTCTGGCCCGCCGGCCCGTTCCAGAGCCCCGACCGCATCCTGAACCTTTGCCGCATTGGCTCCCGATCGATTCACCTTGGGGAGCAGGAGTCCGGCCACACGCAACGCCTCTTCCCCTTCGAAAACGGCCTTTCCCTTCGCGTGCTTCAGCGCAATCGACCAGGGGTACTCGGGTGTGCCGCTGATCAGACGAGCGGAAGGAAGGTGGGAATACTGCACCTTCAACATCTTCCCTTCTGGCGTCCGAATCTTGGCTGCCGTTCGCGCCTGCATCCAGAGATGAGGAAACTGGGGCCAGATACCAATCGAGACACCGGCGATGGCGGCTCCTCCGACGACAGCCCCGACCGCGGCAACGCCACCGATGCCGTAGAGGATCATCCGCCGACGGCGGCGCCCGAACTGATCGCCGTAGCGCCAGGCAGCAAACTCCGGTCGGAGAGGCTCACCAATGCGCACCAGCTCTAACCCTTCCACCACCTTCGCCAAACCAATGTTATCGGTGGATTGCCGGAGTCGGGCGCCTCGAAAGATCCGTTCGCACTCTTCAAGCGCTTCCCATCGGTCCTCGAAGGGCGTGAGGTTCCACCGCTCGCAGTGACGGCACACCACCCACAGTCGCCCCTTATTCGGGTCGAACGCCACCCGCCGACCAATCGGAAGGTGCTCGATGACTTCATTGTCACCGAGCGACTTCCGACAGAACAGACAGGTAGAGAACATTGCAACCCCCTCGTGCATCGGCATACGGAAACGAGCGTCCTTCGGTTTCGCGGGTAACTTCCGGTCGGAGGGCGTTCACCTTGCGGGGCCATCTACCCTAGGGACATCTTCCCCCAGTGGGCCACTATTCACCACACTCCGACAGGCGCCCGGGCCGGGAACCCTTCTCTTCCTAGAGAGTCATCTCTCGAAACCGGTAACTCTTTCGATGTCGCTGACATGGGGATCCATGCATCATCTCGGTGCACAGTGCTGGGCCTTGCTGGTCCGTCTCTGTTTGGATTTCAGGTACCACGTTCTTGCCAGAGCCCACCCCTTCATCTTTCGCCAGAGTACCGTTGAGCGACTCGCCGTGCTGGGTTCCAAGTGCGGTGCATGGCCTATCCCTCTCAATGAACTCAATCTCCAAAGTGTGTGTTATCTCGCCGGGGTCGGGGAAGATATCACCTTCGATCTCGCCCTCATCGAGCAGGTCGGGTGTACCGTTCACGCCTTCGATCCTACTCCCCGAGCCATCGCACACGTCCAAAGCGTCGCCGCAACCGAGCCACGTTTCAAATTCCAAGCCGTCGGGGTGTGGTCAATGGACCAGACGCTTCGGTTCTATCAACCGGCCAAACCGTCGCACGTCTCCCACTCCATCCTGAACCTCCAGAAGACAGACGTCTACTTCGAAGCACCCTGTCGGTCCATCGCGTCACTGATGCAACAGCATGGGCACCATCATATCGACCTTCTGAAACTCGATATCGAAGGGGCTGAATATGCAGTGCTCCAGGCGATGTTCGATGCGAACATCTTCCCGAAAATTCTTTGTGTCGAGTTCGACCAGCCCTACCCCTACTGGGACACCGTCCGATTCATTCGATCGATGCTACCCAGGTACGATATCTACAAAATTATGGGGTGGAATTTCGGTTTTATCCGCCGAAACGATGGAACTGGCCTCGCCAACGCCGCATAACCCGCACCTGCGTCCTGACGAGAGCAGGGGAACGCTTTATCCCTAGCTCAGTCCGTCGATCAACCTCTCCATTCGGCGACGGTGATCGGGTGTTGGCAATCGCCCCCGGAGGGCACCGAGGTTATCGGTGACGTGACGGGCCTTGGTCATCCCGGGAATCACACAGGTCACCGCCGGATGTGAGATCACATACTTCAAAAAGAACTGGCCCCAACTGGAGCAATCGAACTCCTCGGCCCAGGACGGCAGGGTCTGCCCCGTCACGAGTCGGAATAGCCGGCCCCGTCCGAAGGGAAGATTGATCAAGACACCCATCCCCCGATCCGCTGCCAACGGGAGAAGCCGATCCGCAGCTTCGCGGCGATCGATCGAATAGTTGAGTTGGACAAAGTCGATCGATTCTTTCGTCATGATGTCGGCCAACATAGGATACTGCCGCGCTCCCGAGGTCGTCACACCGAGATATCGGATCCGGCCGCTCGCCTTCCACCCTCTGAGCAGCGGCAGCAAGATCTGCCAGCCACGAAGATTGTGTACCTGCATCAGATCAAGCCGATCGGTCTTGAGCCGCCGGAGAGATGCCTCCATCCGCTCGGTCCCCTCCTCTCGCCCCGGTCGATCGACCTTGGTTGCCAGAAAGGTTTCCTCTCGTCGACCGAGCGTCGATAGGATCTCTCCGACGATCGCTTCCGAATCACCGTACGACGGTGCGCTGTCGATCACCCGTCCACCCAATTCGAAGAAGGTTCGAAGCGCATTCTCGAACTCGGTCGTGTCCGAGGCCCACCCTTCTCCCACGCGATAGTTCCTGGTGCCGAGGCCGATGGCGGGCACCCTCCCACCTGACCCTGGAAGAGCCCGCGTGATCACGGCACCTTGGAGCGACGGACGCCAGCCGAGCAACAGCGTGGCGCCGGCGGTCGCTCCGATTCCGACGACTTGACGACGAGTGAACCCCATGGCTATGCCCCCCTGGCTCGGGGTGAGAGATCAAATAGACTTCTTTTCAATCTACGGTCCGGCACTGAGCGATGTTGAACCGATCTGCTGGGGGGGGGGCGGCCGCTTGACGCCTGTAGGGCCAAGGCAGTAGCCTCCGGGCGCCGGTCGCTGGTTTTCCTATTTCCAGGCCTTCATCATGGCAACATCAACACTCAGAACCCTGCACACAGCGCGCCGCCAGTACACCCCCTCATCGCAGCACACCAAGCTCACCTGCCTTTCGGCACTCCACGCAAAGGCACCCCGCACATCATCCGCAATCGAACGGTACCATGACGACCTCCTCTTTCTCACCGCGTTCCCCGACGACGCTCTGGTTCGAGAGGCGGCCATGATCGGATTGCAACGGTTTGGTCGGCGGGTCCGTCCCGCGTCCGTCAGGAACGCCCTGGAGAGTTCCGGCATCGATGGCACCCTGACCCGGTGCGTACTGTCGGTGACCACGATTCGCTTTCTCAGTCGGCGCTACCCCGGTACGGTTCGCTTTGATCGGTCTGCGCTCGGCTCAGCCGACACGCTGACACCTCTACTCCGACGGACCATGCTCCGCGCGGAAGAAGACGGGTTCGATACACAGAGCATCTCCACCCGGGAGTGGATGCAGCGGGCGATGGGATCTGGAAGCACCACTATGTTAGACTGGCTTCTCGACCAGCGGCCGGCGCGTGGTGCGGCAGCGCGCGAGTGGGATACTGCGTTCGATGAGATCGAGCCACAGATCATCTGGACGCCACCCCCTGAAGCGTCCGCAACTCATCTCCGCATGCCTTTTGACCCCTCGGCGTTTCGATCGGGGTTTCGGCGCCCCCTGTCACCCAAAGGTCTCACCAAGACACTCGACGAGATCACCCTGCTCGATCCCGTGCCGGCTCAAGAGGCGATCGACGTCGCTCGACTCGCGCTCGCGACTCGCGGTCGGGAAGTCCACGCGATCACCGAGGCCAATCCAGCGGAGGTGTACCTTGCCGACCTGGGAGAGGGTGTCGCGCTGGTGCTGATCGGCGCCGACCCGCATGCCCGGATGAGTCTGGAAGCAAACTACGGATATCTCCTCGTCGCCAACGGTGTCCCCATCGGGTATGGTGGCGTCACCCCGCTCGCCCATCAAGCCAATACCGGAATCAACATCTTCCCATCGTTTCGGCAGAGCGAAGCGTCGGCGATCTTTTCCAGAACCCTGCAAGCCTTCACAACGCTCTTCAATGTCCGACGGTTTATCGTCAATCCGTATCAATTCGGGCGCGACAACCCCGAAGCGATCAGCAGCGGAGCCTACTGGTTCTACCATCGCCTCGGATTCGAAGCGACCGACCCTGCGCTCCGCGCACTCGCCCAACGCGAAGCCGGCCGGCAGCACCGGAAAAAGGGCTATCGCACCGATCGCACAACGCTCCGGCACCTGGCGACTGGCGATCTCATCTTGACGCTTCCGGGGGCCGGTCGTCACCGGTTCTTGGAGGAACAGCTACTTGAGCAATGGGGACTTCTAGCCAGTAGCGCTATCGGAAAGCTGGCCCGAGGCCGCCGACGCACCACCGTGTATCGAGAGATTATCCGAGACACTGCGCGGCGGATCGGCGTGACGAACCGACGCGGTTGGTCCCGCCAGCAACGAGACGGGTTCGATCAACTCACACCCGTCGTCGCGATGTTGCCACTCGAGCGCTGGAGTGCCCAAGAGCGATCGGCCCTGGTCGACGCCATGCGCGCAAAAGGCGCCTCACAGGAACGCACCTTTGTCCAGGCATCGCAGCGGGTGCCTCGGCTCTGGCGCGATCTGGTCCGCCTGGCCCAAAAGGGCGAGGAGGCGTAGCCGACGACGCAATCCCCCACGTGAGCACGGAGCACAGGTGCGAGGAGGGGGGGATTGCTTCGGACCCTGCGGGACCTCGCAATTTCTACTCGTACCGGAGCGCCTCCATCGGACCGATCCGAAGCGCCCGCCGCACAGGCACCATCACCGCAACTGTCGCGACCACGACCAACAGGACCGGGATGGTCACGAAGGTGACGATGTCGCGCGCCTCCACCGCGTACAGCAGCGTGGACATCGACTGACTTAACAGCATCGCTCCAACTATACCGAGCCCGATACCGACGAGTGCGGGCAGCATCCCCTGCCGGAACACCAACCACAGGACCGACCTTCGGTCGGCACCGAGTGCGAGCCGAATACCGATCTCTTGGGTACGACGACCGATCGAATAGGAGATGACGCCGTACACCCCCACCCCCGCCAACATCATGGCCAGCATCGCGAACAGGGTCATCAGGCCGGTCGTGAACCGCTGACCCTGACGTGCGACGCCGAGGACATCCTCCATCGTACGCACCTCCGTCACTGGGAGGTCGGGGTTCATCGCGTGGACGATACTCTCAATCGGCCGGAGAGCGTTTAGCGACCGCCCTTCGGTCCGTACCACTAGGGTCATCGCCCGACGGGGATTCCCGGCCGAATTGGCGAACTGGTTGTGGGGAACAAACCATTTGCGCTTGGTGGGATTAGTGAGGCCGTTGTGTCGCGTGTCGCCGATCACGCCGACGATCACGCGCCAGGGGCCTGCGTTTCGTCCGAACACCCGGATCCGCTTCCCGATCGGGGCCTCCCCCGGAAAGTACTGCTCCGCCATCGTCTCATTGATCGCCACCACCTGCAGACCATCCTGGGTATCGGTCCGGTCAAAAAAACGTCCCTCAACCAACCGCATTCCCATCGTTTCAAAATACCCATCCGACACCACCTGCCAATCCGCCTGCCGCCCGGGTTCGCCAGGCGGCGTGGGCCGTCCCTCAATAGCTACTCCGGCATCGCCGATCTCTGTTGCGAGCGGTAGCGCCCGCACCAGACCAACAGATCGCACGCCTGGCACAGCCCGCACCTGGGCCGTGACCGACTCGAAGAATCGAACGACCTCGTCGTTGGTTGGGTAATCCGCTTGAGAGAGCGAGAGGCTCATGGTGAGGACGTTGCGGGCATCGAAACCCGGGTCGAGGCGCGTCAGGTTCTGAAAACTCCGGATGGTGAGCCCCGCCCCGATCACGAGCATCACCGCCAACGCCATCTCCGCTACCACAAGCAGGGCCCGTCCCCGATGTTGTGCCGTACTCTCCCCCGCCCGACCCCCATCGCGGAGAGTCGCAGCAAGGCTCAGTCGGGCTGTGCGAAACGCCGGCACTAGGCCAAAGAGAACTCCGGTCCCGAGTGAGAGAACCAGGGCAAAGAGGAGGACGCCTCCGTCCACCGTGAGTTCTGAAACGCGCGGGATCCCCGCCGGCGCACTCGCGACCAACAACCGCACTCCTCCCCATGCCAACAGCAGCCCGAGGATACCTCCACCTAACCCTAGAGTAATGCTCTCGGTAAACGCCATTCGGAGAATCTGAGCTTTGCCCGCACCAAGAGCAGCCCGCACGGCAATCTCACGAGCGCGCCCGTCGGCTCTGGTGAGCAACAGGTTGGCCACATTGGCGCAGGTCAGCAACAGCAGGAGCCCCACCGCACCGAGCAGCACTAGGATCGCTGTGCGGACCCCACCTTGAACCTCGTCGGCGACGGAAACCGCGAAGGCGGTGAATCGCATCGCTTCGGGGTACAGCCCGTCCTCGGTCCAGCGGGCGGTCTCCAGGCGTAGCCGATCGGTCGCCAGGGTCGCGTTCATCCCTGGGCGCAACCGTCCAACGGCATAGGCGCCGTGACTCCCTCGGGATGGATTGCTCGGATTGTATCCGATCGGAACAACGACCTGCGCCGTCGACCGTCCTTGGAACTCCAACGGAAACCGAAACTCTCTTGGGAGAATCCCAACGACCGTGTAGGACTCTCCATCGATCCGGATTAATCGATTGATCAATTGGGGATCGCCACCATATCGCTGCCGCCAGAGATCGTAGCCTACCATGACGACCTTGGGGCCGTTGGGGATGTCTTCTTCCGGGGTGAACACCCGGCCGACAACCGGTTGGATACCGACGACCGCGGGCAGGTTTGACGTCATCGCGATCGCCTCGACACCTTCCGGTCCTCCATCGCCCGTCAACGTGACGGTCGCAGGTCCGGCCCAAGAGGCGACGTCGGTAAAGACCTGGTCCATCCGTTTGTAGTCCAGGTACTCGGCCTCGCTCACCCAGGTCTTGTCGAAGTTGCTCCACCGACTCCAGATCAAGGCGAGTTCCTCGGGCGCGGTATAGGGTAGGGGCCGGAGGAGTATCCCGTTGACCACGCTGAAGATCGCCGTGTTAGCCCCAATCCCGAGACCGAGGGTGAGGAGGACAACCCCGCCGAAGAGAGGTCGTCGAGCAAGAGACCGAATGGTGAGCCGAATATCTGTCAAGAGATGTGTCATGCCTGCAATCTCCGGGTGGGAGTCTGGTCGGTGCCCTGCCGAGACTCTATTGGATACCCGCTCCATGGAAACCGTTGCAACCGAGTGGAGAGGTAGCCGATCATCCGACATTGCGAGGACCCGCAGGGTCCGGAGCAATTTCCTGCACTGCCTCCGGAACGTGTGCGCCTCGCATGGCGCCCTGACTCCGTACCCACCTTGGGGGATTGCTTCGTCGGCTACGCCTCCTCGCAATGTCGGGCGTAATCGTCACCCTTCGTCACTAGAGACCCCCAAGGCAGCCGGACCCCTCGCCTTCCCAACAACACCGGTCAGGGCAGCCAGAGCCAGCAGATACGGCAGCATCAAGAAGAGTTGATAGGGGACGTCAAACCCCATCGCCTGAAACAGAAACTGCAGCGCACTCGCCCCTCCAAAGAAAAGAGCGGCCGCCAACACGCCCATCGGATGCCACCGACCGAGCACCACAATGGCGATCGCGATGAAGCCTCGTCCCGCAGTCATCTTCTCCGCGAAGGTCCCCACCTGTGCCAACACAAGGGTTGCCCCACCGATCCCAGCCGCCACCCCACCGACGACAGTGGCCACCAGCTGGACCGACCGCACCGAAATACCCGCGGCGCGCGCAGCCTCCGGCGACTCCCCTACCGCACGGAGTGCCAGCCCCCATCGCGTACGAAAGACGAACCAGGCCAATGCGCCAGCCACCAAAACCGCCAGGTAGGTCAACGCCGGTTGATGAAAGAGTCCTTCGCCCAACACCGGAATGCGGTGGAGAAGCGGCACCGAAACGGAGGGGAAGGTTTCGAGATCGAGCCCCGGGCCCGTCGACCCAAACGCTCGGCGAAAGACGATACCGGTTACCCCCACGGCGCCCAAGGTAATGGCTGTACCGGTGATGATCTGGTCGGCCCGCGCTACGATCGCCAAGACAGCAAAGACGAGGGAGGCCACACCCCCAGCCCCGGCCGCCGCGATCACACCGACCCACGGCCCCCCGGCAAATCCTCCCAATGTCCCCGCCAACGCGCCCACCAACATCGCACCTTCCACGCCGAGGTTGATGACGCCACTCCGTTCCGTCAGGGTCTCGCCCAGCGCTGCCCAGAGCAGGGGCGTCCCCGCGCGGACAGCTGCCGCCACGAACCCGCCGGCCACTGCAACCCATTCCATCAGGTTGCCGCCGCCGGGGTGGGTCGCCGCCGGAGCGTAGCATCGGCCAGGAGCACGATGATGATGGTGACCGCCTGCACCACATACACCGCGACGGCCGGGATCCCTGCATCCCGTTGCATCGCTCCGGCACCGGCTTCCAGCGCACCGAACAGCACACCGGCGGCAACGATGCCAAGCGGATGCCCACGGGCCAACAGCGCCACAGCGATCGCGGTGAATCCGTATCCCGGCGACAGGTTTTGGAAGAGAGCGTAAGTGACGCCGGTGACCTCAACCCCACCAGCCAATCCGGCGATCGCCCCAGACACCAACAGGGAGACGGCGAGCAGGGACCCCACCGAGATACGACCTACCAGATGGGCTGCCTTAGGGCCCAGACCGATCGCTTTCATGCGGAAGCCCAACAGCGTCCGATGAAATAGAAACCACGCTGCACCAATCAAGGCCAAGGCCAGAAAAAACCCCAGGTGCAATCGAGTGCCGCCAACGATTGGAAGTCGGCTGGGAACGGCGATGGGGTCGCTCTGGGGATAGATCCCCTTGGCCTCCTGCAGCGGCCCTTGCACCATCAGGCTCACCAACGCCTCGGCGACGAAGTTGAGGAGAAGCGTACTGATGACCTCAAGCACACCAAAACGGAGTCTGAGCAGGACCGGTATCGCGATCCACAGCGCCCCAGCGACGACCGATCCGGCCAGCACGATCGGGATCGCCAAGACAGGCGGAACCCCACCCATCATCCCTCCGAGCCAGGTGGCGGCAATCGCACCGACAAGGAACTGTCCCTCTCCACCGATGTTGAGGGCTCCCGATCGATAGGCGATGGCAAATCCAAGCCCGAGAATGATGAGGGGAACGCTCCGCGGCAGCGTTGCCGAGCTGAAGGCGTACCACGAGCCGAATGCGCCACGGAAGAGGGCGCCGAAGGCAGCCCCCGGATCGTACCCGGCCGCGACAAGCCCGATGGCGAGGAGTCCGAGTCCGCCGAGAACCGCGGCAATCGAACGTCGTACCGTCATCCATCGATTCACGGCGTACGCTCCGCGGCGAGCATGAGCTGTCCGATCGTGTCCCGATCGGCGCGGTCAGGGATGAGAACCTGCCCGCCAGAAACCACGAGAATCCGGTCGGCCAGTGCCAGCACTTCGTCCAAATCGTTTGAATAGACTAACACCGCAACTCCGCTGCTCGCGGTCTCCTGCAGCCGTTGGTGCATTTCGGTCGTGGCCTGAAAGTCGAGGCCTCGCGTGGGATTTCCGGCGACAACGACGCTGGGATTCGCGGCTAACGCCCGTCCCAGCACGAGCTTTTGCTGGTTCCCACCACTCAACGATCGTACCGGCATATCCGTGCTCGGAGCCTGAACGCCATAGGTGCGGACAACCATTTCTGTCCGCTGCCTGAGTGCTTCCCAATCGAGGGTCCCCCAACGCCCAACCCACGGCGCGGCAGCGTCTGAAGCGAGCGCGATATTCTCCACCAGCGAAAACTCACCGATAATGCCTTCGGTGGTTCGGTCTTCAGGGATAAGGACCGCCCGACCCACAACCTCCACCGTACCAGGCGCCGCGGAGCCTACGCCTGCGATTGCCAGGAGGAGTTCGCGCTGCCCTTGCCCCTCGATGGCTACCAGGCCGACGATTTCCCCCGCACGAACATCGAAACTCACTCCGGAACCTTCTGGGTTTGTCGATTGGCCACGCGCCGCAAGCTGAAGGTTGCGTACCCTGACCACCACGTCCCCATCTGATCGGGCGGAAGGCCTCTTTGGTGCAACGGTACGCGCCGACGCGCGACCGATCATCGCCTGGGCCAATGCTTCGGTCGTGAACTCGCCGAGGGCTCCGGTCAGCCGAACCGTGCCATGACGCAACACTGTTACACTGTCACCCACCAACCTTGCCTCGGCCAGCTTATGCGTGATAAAGACAACCGACCCACCGGCCGCGGCAAATGCTTGAACCCATTGGAGAAGGTCGGTCGTCTCGCCTGGCGTCAACACCGCGGTTGGTTCGTCCAACAAGAGCATCTGCTGACCTTGGACAACCGCCTTCAGGATCTCCAACCGTTGTTTCTCCCCGACCGAGAGCTGCTCGACCGGAGCCCCCGGGTCGAGGCCGTCGCTCAGACGGCCGAGCAGAGGGTCCTGGAATGTGGGACTCCGCTTCCATTGGCCTGCCGCAACGCCTTGGGCCAAAGCCAGGTTCTCGGCGACCGTCAGTGCCGGCACGGTGGTGAAGTGTTGATGGACCATCCCCAGCCCTGCGTCGCGGGCCATCCGAGGCGAGGTGATCAAACGCGGGACGCCATCGACCACGATTGAGCCGCGATCGGGTTGGAGCATCCCGAACGCGATGTGCATGAGGGTGGATTTTCCCGCCCCATTCTCGCCGAGTAACGTATGGACTTCGCCCGGTGCCACGGTGAGACTCACGCCATCGAGTGCGGTGGTCGGCCCAAAGCGTTTCGCAACGTCACGAAGGTCAAGCCTCGCGGTGGGAACAGATGACAATGGGGTCACGTCAAGAAGGAAGCACGACACTCCACCCAACGGAAGTTGTCCGATCGTCGCCCTTCACCGGTAGAGATGGACTACAGACCAGTGGGGTGTGGATGGAAGGTCCAAGGAAGCCCGTGGACTGTGTGGAGTTGTTTGGCGAGGGCTTGGACACCGAGTTGTTCCGTGGCATAGTGACCCGCAAACAGAACGTTTACGCCATACTCCATGGCATCGAAGTATGTGTGATGCATCCCTTCTCCGGTGATGAGTGCATCACACCCTGCGTCGCGGGCCTCGCGAACGTAACCGGCGGCGGCACCGGTAATCAGCGCAACTTGAGAGATCTGGTCCGGACCGCCTGGGAGAATCCGGACGTTTGTCCCTAGTCGCTCACCCAACTCATCGGCAAGCGCATCGCGCGAACACTCCTTCTTCCCCCGGACACCGAGCTCAATTCCATGATAGGCACCGAACGGGAGGACCTCCTGCACCCCCAGCTCTCGGGCCAAGACGACATTGTTGCCCACCTCGGCGTGAACGTCCAACGGGATATGGGCACTGTAGAGTGCGATATCACGATCGAACAGAGCCTTCAATCGTCGATATCGTCGGTCGGTGACCGGGAGGTTTCCGTCCCAGAAGAGTCCGTGGTGCACCAGGAGCAAGACCGACCCGTCGTGATCGTCGGCTTGACTTACCACTCCGAGAATGGTCTCGAGTGATGCATCGACCGCCGCGACCACTCGGGTGATGGGCCGCTCACACGCGACCTGGAGTCCGTTCAATGCGTTCGGGTTGTCGGGGATGCTCTGAACCTGGAGATACTCGTCCAGATAGGGGACAATCTCCGAGAGAGGGACAGCCGGCATCGGGGACTCCTGAGGAAAAAGGTGCGACCCGTAAGATGCACGATTGTTGGGAGAGGGCTAGCCGCTCGCCCTTCCGTCATCAGGCAACGGTTGAGGCTCGAGATGTGCGATCATCGCCAGCCTCAGAGACGTGGTTGGGCGTGCTCCCCATGATCCCGAATCTGGGCCCTAAACCATTCATGAATCGCGTTGACGAGGTTCGAGTCCTCGGTCGCATAGGATACCTCGGCCCCGCCCTCGATCTCGGAGTAGGTAATCTTGAGTCTATCGTGCCCGGTGACGAGGGCGTGGAGTCCGGGCATCTCCGCCCCATGGATCATCGACGGACCGTGAAAGTTGCCACTGGCGAATCGTGCCGCCTCTTCGGACAGATGCGCTCTGATGAGTCGCACCTGTTCTGTATCGCCGTCGTCGGACACGATCGTTTGGAGCCCTCCGTCCTCGAGGTCCTGGAAGATGTGGGTCATTCGGTCCAAGTCGAACGGCATAACCTCCGCGCCGACCTCCGCCACCTCCGCTCGGCGTTGCTCGAGATCAGAGTTCACACAGGAAGCTGTGACGATTGCGAAAAACGCGAGGAGAAGGATTGGGGTCTTTTTCATACAGAGCCCTGTCTAGGATGTTTGAGAGAATGGATCACTCCCGTAAGATGCACCGTTCTCTGGAGAGGGCGAGCCGCCCCTATTCCGTCAACGATCAGGGCGCCCGAGATCACAACGCTGGTATCGGCGGTCACCTTCAACGGCCGATCTTGCGCCTGAGAGCGGTCGTGTCAATCACGCCGGAATAGACATCGGCATTGAACTTTACCCAACTCACCACTTGTGAGATCGACGTCGGGGCATTCGAATCACCAAAATGCCACACCGCGTGTAAATGATACGGTAGGACACTGCCGCTGACGTACCAATCGATCGATCCCCAGGAGTACCGGCTCGTGACCAGTTGGGCCGTCACAGTGTCACCAACGTGATTGATGAATTGGGCCGGGCCACGAACGTCGACCTCGATAAACCCAGGCCGGTTCGACCCAATGGTTGGTAGTCGGAAACGCGAGCCAACCGGCACATCCATCGTAGCGAAAAGGTACGGGAGTACCATGGTCCCGTAGTACTCGGAACGTGGTAGGGAAAAGGTCACGAGTGTCGGGTCCGCATCATCCGACGTCGTCAATATGCGTGCGGTATCGCCCCGAACATACACAATTTCGTCACGGGTTTCCCAGTTGCGCCCTTGGCGGGTCCGTTCGTTGACCGTCGCAAGCGTGGTAGCATCCACCACGAGTTCGTCGGTATGGGGGTGCGCGTTCGCGGCCCACCGCAACCGAATCGCGCTCCGCGCCCGGCCTCCGGCGTCATAGTAATATGTGCGGTCGAGGGTAATCGAGATTTGGGGGTGCTTGTAGACCCCATCGGCGAACGCCGATACGGTGCCCACCGCCGCGCCGAGCGGATCGTACACCAGTCGATGGGGACGAAGCCCCGAGGCATCGATATGGAGATCGGCCGCGCCGTAGACCGGCAGTGAATCCACGCCACTGGCCTGCCCCGAAGCAGGGGACACCACGAGGATCGTCAGCCCTGTCGTAGCCCACACTGGTATCAACGATCGCTTAAGAGTCCGCAACACTAGGATCACCTTTCGGTTTCAGGTCGTCTACGACAGTCGGGTTCCTTCAGCAACTTCTTAAGAGGAGTTGCTGCCGTCAATTCTCGGCGCTGCCCCGAGGGGTGGAGGGCCACCCACTCTTGGTAACGCTGCAGGGTCACTCGCCTTCCACACGGTCAACCGCATCTTGAGTGCCGCCGGGAAGGAGGACATCCGCACTCTGGGCAGGTTTGAGCATACCGCCAGCTGCAACGCCCCCGAACACCGCTGTCCAAAGGCCATCATCGAGAACGAGTGACCACGGTGTCAATCCATCACCCGGAAAGCAGGTTCATCCTTGCAGGAACCGCGGCACAAATACACCGGTAACGACCGCTCCCCCGATTCCAAACCGCACCCAACTGATCTCCGAAGGGCGCCGGCCGTGATCCAGAAGCCGTGTGACAGTGGAAGACACTCCCCCTGCGACGCCACCAACTATCCCGATCCTAACTGCGTTTAACAGCACCTCTATCTAAGGAACCGAAACGATGCCAGTGACACGGAGGTGGCAAGGAGCGCCAGCCCGGCAACGAACCACCAACCCCCCAGAGTATGGCGTTGCCGATCGCGCCACGCAGACGGCTGAAGATGGTGTCAACCGCCATGAGTTACCTCCTCAAGAGCCCTACGGATCTGCTTTGATCCACCGATATACGTACGGTTCACGCCTGCCCTCCAACGATCAGCTTTGCCGTCAGGGTCGACGACCCAGGACCGCGAA
Source organism: Gemmatimonadota bacterium (assembly GCA_029262155.1). Taxonomy (GTDB): domain Bacteria; phylum Gemmatimonadota; class Gemmatimonadetes; order Gemmatimonadales; family GWC2-71-9; genus OFTM291. Next base: position 509 of record JAJCZW010000212.1, on the reverse strand, counting down.
CAAGAATGGTGGTTTCATCATTGAAAGATTCTCCCCAATACCTAGCAGGCGTGTCCCCCAGAGCCTCGCCCGCCCCAATTCAGTATATGAGTATAGGTCACGGTCGTGGGAAGCATTTCGGTGAACGAGCTGCTCCTGTATGGCCGGGACGTCAGACTCCGGCTCCAGGGAGTGCACGTGGCGGTGCCGAGGGTGGCGTGCGCACCCGACGAGAGGCACCTTCCAATAGCGTCTATCCTAGGAAATCGCCCTGCTGCGCACTGTTCGCTGGTAGTTGACCCACATGCACCGGGAGGTAGGAATGAAGAACTGGCAGAGACGGATCCGCGGTGCCATCGGAATGGGCCTGACCTGGGCCGCAGCATGGTTCGGCGCGGGCATGATCATGCTGCTGGGGATGCTGCTGGTGACCGGTAGTACCGGCGCCGATGTCCCGTATCCCCTCGGGTGTGGCGCGTTCGGTTTTGTTGCCGGTGTCACGTTCTCTGGGGTCCTGGGGTTGGTCGAGG
>JAJCZW010000211.1 GCA_029262155.1 Gemmatimonadota bacterium | reverse complement strand
GACCCCACGGCGACTGACCACCCTTCCCTATCAGGAACATTATCCGGCCTGGTCGCCAACCGGGAAGGAGATTGCCTTCGTGACGTGGGCCGATTCGTCTGGCGGTCAGATCTACAAGGTCGACGTCGCCGCCGGTCGGACCACGCGCCTAACCACGACGCCAGGGATTTTCTTCCAAACGGCATGGTCTCCTGACGGACAACGCATTGTGGCGGTGCAAGACCAAGCCCGGGAGATGCGTGAGGAACTGCAGCGATTTGTTCCCGGGGCTGGCTCCAAGTTCGTGTGGGTCCCGGCTGCAGGGGGAGCGGTGAGCGCCATCGCTCCGACCGGTGGAAGGAGTACCCCGCATTTTACCGGCGATCCTGCCCGTATCTATGCCTATAGTCGAGGCGACGGCTTGCTCTCGATGCGGTGGGATGGGACGGAGGTGCGACACCATGTGAAAGTCACCGGGAAGGCCCAGCCCGGCGCTCCGCAAGCACCACCGGCGTCAGTCATCCTCATGGCGCCCGAAGGCGACCGAGCCCTGGCTCAGGTCGGGATGGATCTCTACGTCGTCACGGTTCCCCTCGTGGGGGGAGCCACCCCGACAATTTCCGTAGCGAACCCGGCCGAAGCGGCTTTTCCGGTGAAGAAGCTGACCGAGGTCGGCGGCGAGTTTCCCGCCTGGGGGCCCGGCGGCCGGACGGTACATTGGTCGATCGGCAATGCGCACGTTGTCTATGATTTGGAGCGCGCCAAAGCGGTGGAGGATAGCCTCGCCGCTGCTCGTCGTGCGGCGTCGCGTGACAGTACCACCCAACGCGATTCCACGGATCAAGCGACACCGGGGAAGTACCAACCGCTCGAACAACGGATCGAAATCCGGATTCGGCGCGACATTCCGCGCGGCACCCTGGTGCTCCGAGGGGCCGGAGCCATCACAATGAATGGGCTCGAGGTGATCCCCTCAGCCGATTTGGTCATCCGCAACAACCGGATTGTGGCAATCGGCCCAAGCGGCCAAGTCGAGATCCCGGCCGGGGCACGCGAAATAGATCTGTCGGGTAAGGTGATCATGCCGGGCTTTGTGGATACCCATGCCCATCTACGCGTGACCCCGGGAGTGCACAAGGACGTGCTCTGGGCCTATCTCGCGAATTTGGCGTATGGGGTCACCACCATGCGGGACCCCCAAACCGCTACGACCGATGTTCTCACCTATGGGGACCGTGTCGATGCCGGTCAGTTGCTCGGTCCTAGAGTGTATTCGACGGGGCCCGGTGTCTTTGCCGGAGAGAATATCAAGAGCTTGGAGCATGCGAGACAGGTGCTGACTCGGTACAGCCGGTACTACGACACCAAGACCCTCAAGATGTACATGACCGGCAATCGCCAACAGCGGCAGTGGGTCATCATGGCCGCGCGTGAGTTGCGCCTGATGCCGACCACCGAGGGTGGGATCGACTTCAAGCTCAATCTCACTCATGCGATCGACGGGTATTCGGGGTTGGAGCATTCCCTCCCGGTTGCGCCCCTCTATAGCGACGTGGTGCAACTGTTTTATCAATCCGGGATCGCCTATACACCGACGCTGTTGGTGTCATATGGGGGGCCGTGGGCGGAGAACTACTACTATGCCAAGGAACGCCCCCACAACGACCCAAAACTGCGGCGATTCACCCCCGGATCGGAGATCGACCAAAAGACCCGCCGCCGGGGTGGGCGAAACCAATCTGGATGGTTCATGGACGATGAACACGTTTTTGGCCGGCATGCCAACTTTGTGCGAGACCTGGTCGGAGCGGGGGGTCGCGTCGGCGTCGGGAGTCACGGACAGTTACAGGGGCTCGGATACCACTGGGAATTGTGGTCGCTGCAGTCAGGTCAGGCGACGCCGCATGAAGCCTTGCGCATGGCGACCATCTTAGGTGCCCAAGCGATTGGTCTCGCCGACGATCTGGGGAGCTTGGAAGTGGGAAAACTCGCCGACGTGTTGGTGTTGGATCGGAACCCACTCGACGATATCCGGAATTCGAACAGCCTGCGATATGTCATGAAGAACGGTCGATTGTACGAGGCGGACACCTTGAATGAGGTCTGGCCACGAACCCGTGCTCTCCCTACTCAGGAATGGCGCCACACTAACCCCGATACTGCTGCTGGCGTCGGTCGGTAGCGAAGGGTGTGGCCCCGTCTAGGATCGCTTGAGGAGGAGGAGGAAGAAGTCGTCGTACGCGTCGCGCACAACACGAGAGGGTTGTCCCATCCCCAAGAGGAGCGCCAACCCTGCGATCATCGAGTCGAGAAGAAGAGGAGAGATAGTGTTCCGGGGGAGGGAAAGTACCCGGTGCATTGCGTGGCTGACGTCGAATCGGTCCGCATCTGAACGAGTGACCGCCCGTTGGATTGGTCGTGATGGGGCTACGAGGAGCGCGGTCCTGGCAGCGGTTGCTCCCGTTTGCACTCCGCGTTCGATCGCCTCCCAGAGTGCATCTAATCCCTCGGTCCCCCCCTTGGCAAGCGCATTGAGGAGTGTACCCTGGTGATGCTGCCGGAGGTTGGTCCCGACCTCAACAAGAAGTCGCTCACGGGTTGTAAAATGGTAGAGGACAAGCCCCTTGGAGCAGTTAGCCTTTTCTGCAACGAGATCGATTGACCAATTGGACAGTCCAACCGTTTTGAGGGTCTCGGTTGCGGCGACAAGGATCTGCCTTTTTCGACGCGTTCCCTTGCTCATTCACCAAACCTGACTAATAGGTCAGGAAATGATATCCTCCGCGCTGCGCTCTAGCAAGGGAGTAGGCGGGGTTGCCTCTTGCGATGAATTCGCCATCTTCTTTTAACGTCTCCATATGAAACCTACAGGCAAGTTGAAACGTATCGTTTACCTGAACCCTTTGCTCCGATTGGGAATCTGTTATGGCCTCAGTCTTTTCACCTCTGGCAAAATCCATCCTCGACGCATTCAGCGAGGGCGTCATTGTCTTTGATGCAGAGGGCAACGTCACCTACACCAATGCTCCTGCCCGCGATGCAATCGGCGATACCCTCGACCTCTCCCTGACCTCCCATGAGTTGATGCCCAAGCTTGCCGAGCTGGGTGGCCGCTTGCGTCCTCTGCGGGTGGGGAGCATGGAGTTGGGGGAGGCAATGTTTCTTCCTCCCGCTTCGGGAGCGACAACGCTGGCGGCACAGGAAAAGGACGCCATCGTCAAGACGCTCGATGACCATGGGTGGCGTCTGGCGGAGACCGCCAAAGCACTTGGGATCAGTCGGACGACGCTCTGGCGTCGACTCAAAGCCTACGGACTCCATCGCGACGGTCGGAGTAAATGGGCCAGGGCGTCCTGACCTGGTTACCTGCCTGATTCGCGCCCCGCATCGGAATTAATGCGGGGCTGTCCTTTTCTGGCACCCGGTAGGAGTCGCAACAGATGACGGCAGGCCGAAGAGGATCACCCGCCGACAGGAGCAGCGCTGCGCGGCTCGCTACCGTACGCACTGCGGTTCTCCTTGCCGGAATCAGCGTCGCACTCCCCCCCCCCGCCCAGCTCCATGCCCAAGCACCGGATTCAACCACCTACGCGACACCCGAAACCCAGGCCCTGGTCGCCCGGGCGACGGAGCGTCACCACGCGCAGGACACGACCGTCGCCGATTATCGAGCCTCAATTCGGTATCGCCTGTCCTTCTCTTTGGGTCGCCGGCGCTGGGGGAATATTCCGACGGCGGCGGTGGAGGAACAGCAAGGCACCGTAGCGTGGCAGCGGCCGAATGATCTCCGGGTAGACATCGCGGGAAGACGGCAGCGATCCCGCTGGGATGATGTGCGCATGAACTCCACCTTCGACCAACCGTGGTTTGTTCCCCGGCAGTTGGGTGACTCCGTGCGGATCTTTGGCAACGACTTTCCAGAGCAAGCGGCCATACATCCTCTTGCTTCGGATGGTCCCGCATGGTACCGCTATGCCATGGGCGACCAGGTCACCATCAGCACCCCCCGGGGCCGGCGGCTGACGATCGTGGCGGTCTCGGTCACCCCGAAGCGACCGGGTCCGGCGCTGGTTGTGGGGCGGTTGTGGCTGGATGCGGAAACCGCCGAAGTAGTGCGCTTTTCGTTTCGGTATGTCGGGAATGGACTGTGGGATGTGCCCGATGGGCCAACCCCGGAGGATTCCGCCCGAGCCCGCCGGGCCAATCGGCTCATCAATCGGATTGTGTCTATTGATGCCGACCTCGAGTACGCCCTGCAGGACGACACCTATTGGATGCCCTACCGGCAGGTGCTCTCGGGTCGCGTCCAAGTACCGCTCATCAGCGACATCGTCCTGCCCTTCGAGGCGATCACCACCTTCGACGACTATGTGATCAACACGGGGCGTTCCATCGTGTTCCACCTCCCACCGCCGCCAGACCGGAGGAGTACGCGGGCCGAGCGGCAGGCGGTTCGTGACTCGCTGCGGGCCATTCGGCGAGGCCGCCTCGCATTGCCGGACAGCCTCCGGTCGTGGGACCGCAACGGGCGGTTGGCCAATGGAGGACGGTTTGAGATCCACCGGGCACCACGCGATTCTCTGGATCGCTATGACCAGTGGGGGGATTCCCTCCAACTCGACATCGCACCGGAGGATGGTCGCCGCATTCGCGAGGTGCAAGAGGACCTTGCTCGGATGGTCGAAGGCCTCTCAGGGAGCATCACCGGGCAGCCCAGCCACGGGATCGCCTACGAGCGGTTTGCCGATGTCCTGCGCTACAATCGTGTCCAGGGGCTCTCGCTTGGTTTCGGATACCGCACGCGAATCATACCGGTCTCGTTTACCTCCCTCTTTCTCACCGGCCGGTTTGGGCTGAGCGACCTTCGTCCCAACGTCAGAGCATCGGTGATCCGCGATGCTCCCTCGGGACGACTCGCCTTGAGCGCCTATCGCGATCTCATCGATGTCGATCCTTTCGCGAGCGGATCGTCGCTGGGGAACTCTGTTCGTGCCCTGATCTCCGGTCGGGATGAGGCCGACTACTACCTCGCGGCTGGGGGATCCATCGCCTACACACGATCGGTCTCTCGCGGTGTGGACCTCACGGTGTCGGGCCTGCTCGAACGACAGGATAGTGTCATCGCCGAGGCCCACAATGGATTGAACGACCTCTTTGGGGGGAGCGGGGTGTTCTCACTCAATCCAGGAATCACGGAAGGCCTTTTTGGTGGAGGAAGTCTTTCCCTGGAAGGTGTCGGTTTCCGAACCCGCTGGCGGCTGACCGGGGATGTGCTCGCCGGAGCGGGTCGATCCACGGCACGGTTGCATGGGAGCGTCCGTCTACCGATCGGGGGCAACAATGGGATGACACTCCGCGCACACGGAGGCGTCGCCACGCGTTCACTCCTCCCTCAGATGGCATTCCGCGCCGGCGGACTCGGAAGCGTTCGAGGGTTCGACTATGGGACCCAGCGTGGGCGTGCCTTCTGGGCAGTCCAGACCGACTGGGCGCTCAATCGGAAGTTGATTCGGCCGGTGCTGTTTCTTGACGCTGGCCAGGCCGGCACCCCCGCACGGCTCGGGAACACCAAGCTGTTGGTGGGTGGTGGGGCCGGGCTTTCCTTCTTTCGGGGGATCTTCCGGCTCGACTTGAGTCATCCGATCACTCCCGATCGAGGCGAAGGCGTTCGGCTGGATTTGGTCTTCGGGGCTCCTCGGTGATCGTCTAGCCTCCCGAACCCCCTCCCTTCCCCCTACCTTCCGGCGATGCGATCGACGTTCCTCCTCATGGCTGGGATACTGCTCGAGGGCTGTCTTGGGGGGCCGCCCGCCGAGGCGACCTCTCTGGGGTCAGGACGGATAGACGTGTCCTGGGGAATCGACGGGAAAGGTCGGATTCGGGTGCCCACCGCAGGGATTCGGTGTCCGGATAGTCAATTGATCCAGGCGAGCGGGTTTCAAGGTGATGTCGGGGTCGGGTTCTCCATCTATTATGCCGATTCGGTCACCATCGGCTACTATCCCGTTTTCGATCCGCTACGCCTGAATCCCGAAAGGCCGGGTGGGGCGGCCGCCCTGAGATGGTTTACCGGGACCTCTCTGGCGGCCTTCGAAGGATACGGCGGCTGGATGGCGGTGGATACCGTTGCCGCCGATACGATCTCCGGTCGGTTTGAAGTACGAATGCGGGGACTCGACCGGGTCGACACGCTTACGCTGACTGGAACCTTTGAGCAGGTGCCGCTTTCAATCGAGGCATCGTGCTCACTCCGACGGAATTGACGAGGCCGGTGTGACAGACGCAACATATTTTCGTAAAGGGTTCGGGCTCAAACGGGCTATCGAGGGGCAACGCACCGCCGACTACCACAGTGCGATCGTAGAAGAGTTGCGAGCCCGTGGGCATGCGCTCACCGCGGGCCATCTCACCTTTCGACTCGCGCGCGAATTCGGATTCTGCTACGGCGTCGACCGGGCCGTCGACTACGCCTATGAAACCCGGGCCAAATTCCCCGATCGCCGTATCGTGCTGGTAGGCGAAATCATTCACAATCCGCACGTCAACCGGAAGATGGAACAGATGGGAATTGTGTTCCTGCTCCGAGGCTCCCATGGGTCGTTCGACTTCAACGATATCGTTGCCACCGACGTCGTCATCCTTCCCGCGTTCGGGGTCACCATCCAAGACTTCGAAACCCTCCGGGCCACCGGATGTGTCCTGGTCGACACCACGTGCGGGTCGGTGTTGAATGTCTGGAAGAGGGTGGAGAGTTACGCGCGGGACGGATTCACCTCGATCATCCATGGAAAGTGGTATCACGAGGAGACACGCGCCACGGCGAGTCAGGTGTCCAAGTATCCGGAGGGTCACTACCTCGTGGTGTTGAACATGACGGAAGCCCGGATGGTCTGTGATTACATCGAAGGTCAGGGCGAGACCGCCTCGCTCGTGTCTCACTTCACCGACGCCACGTCCCCCGGATTTGACTTCGAACGGCACCTCGATCGTGTCGGACTCGCCAACCAGACGACAATGCTCTCTGGCGAGTCTCTGGCCATCGCTGAAGAGGTCCGTCAAGCGATGATCCGGCGTTATGGATTAGAGCACGAACAGGAACATACTCGCACCTTCGATACGATCTGTTCCGCCACGCAAGATCGACAGGACGCGGTTCTCGACCTTCTCCAGACGGCCCCGCCCGATTGTATGGTGGTGGTTGGAGGATACAACTCCAGCAATACGTGTCACCTTGCCGCCTTAGCAGAGAGCCACGGCGTCCCAACATTCCACATCGAGGACGCCGCGTGCGTCGACGTCGAGTCCGGCGCCCTTCGATACCAACCGGTGGGAAAGAAAGAAGAGTCTGTGACCCATGACTGGCTCGATGAGGTGCACAATATTGGCATTACCGCCGGCGCCTCAACTCCGAACAACAAGATCGGAGAGACGGTGAGCCGAATAGCAACCGTTGCCGGAGTCGATTTGGATGCGGTGGTAGGGGATGGGGACTAGGCAACAGGAAATAGGAAGTCGAGGGTAGGCATGGAAGGCCTGCTCTAGGGTTCGCCTGTCGCCAAGGTTCGAGCCACCCCAGCAATCGTACGGGGAGCACTTCCCTCGGCTCGATTATTCACCAAGACATACGCCGGTATCCGGAGTCGCTCTGCCATCTGACATAGTGCCACCAAGCCCCGCCGCAAAGCCGGTTGCCGTTGCCGTACGCGATCGTACGGTGTGAATCGATCCACCGCCTCGCTGTATGTGCGTCCCGGTTGGAGCAGTGCTCGCGTGACCAAGAAGTCAGCGGTGACGACATGGGGTAACTCGAGTTGCTCGCTGAGGGATGGCATCCGGGTCCATGAATTGAGCAAGTGCGCCACATTATGCTCTCGGAGCACCGCGAAATAGGCTGGGTGCAGAAACTCTGGATTACGGATTTCGACGGCGTAGCGTGTGGTGCGCGGGAGCTGCTCAAAAAATCGATCGAGTGACTCGGCGAACCGGCCGGGGCTCATCGTGTCGTCAGCGATCTGCTGAAACTCAAAGAGGAACGCCGCTTGGTGCTCAGCGAAATGCGTGTGGGCAGGCGCCAACACCTCTTCGATGAAAAGCGAGGCTGAGAGAAAGTCCGGGTTTGCTTCACCTTTCTTTTCTGGTCCCCGCTTGCCACTCCACGTGTGGACGGTGATCCGGTCCCAGACCTTGCTCAAGCAAGGGAACGAAGGAGGCAGTTGCTTGGCATAGGACGCGAATGTGGCTGGTGAGGGAGGACGATAGAAGGTGCTGTCGATGCCGACGGTGGTGAAGAGGGGAAACTGAGCATATTCACCGAGCATCTGGGCTGTTGCCCCGCGGGTGGGGTAGTCACGGTGGTAGACCACGTCGTACCACCCGGGGTAGGTCCACGATGACGTTCCGAAGTGGATGGTTGGGGGGATCGCGTCTCTCCACTGCTGAAGGAGGGTGTGGTCGAGCGAGCCGGCATCGAGATCGGTGTTGGTCACGGTTGTCGAACAAGACGATAGAGGAACCCGCCTCCCCCACCCGTACCCAATAGGTACAACTCTCCATCCCCGCCTTCGCCGAAGCTTGTCAGGCTCCCTGGGAGCTGGAGCGTAGGCCAGTCGCGAAGTTCGGTTGCCGCGGTTCCAGCCAAACGAAAACTCCGCACGTCGCCCAGACAGAAGTCTCCGTAGAAGTAGACTCCGTGGAGATTAGGCAATGCTTGGCCTCGATAGATGTAGCCACCCACGACGGCACAACCACGTGTGTGGTCGTACTCCAGTATCGGTGCCGTCAGTCCGCCCATCGCGCATCCGGTCGGGGGAGAAAAGCAACGGGATCCCTCCGCAATGCGCCATCCGTAGTTGTTGCCTCGTCCCAAGGTCGTCCCGGCGGGAGCCAGGTTGATCTCCTCCAGCAGGTTCTGTCCTACATCCGCGATGTAGAGGTCCCCTCTTTCACGATCAAAACTGAATCGCCATGGGTTGCGTAATCCACGTGCCCAGATGGACGGTGGAATTCCCGTTTGATCCACAAACGGATTGCCCGGTGCCGGCTGCACCAGACCGTCGTCCGTGACCTCAAATCGAAGCATCTTTCCGAGGACGGTTGAAAGGTTCTGGCCGTTGCCCTGTGGATCGCCACCCGATCCACCGTCTCCCAAGCCGAAAAACAACATGCCGTCCGGCCCGAAGGCAACGTGACCGCCGTTGTGATTGCTGAATGGCTGGGTCACCATCAGGCCGACAATCTCGGTTGCCGGGTCAATCCGATTGGGATTACCGGCGGACACGCGAGCGGTTGAAAGGACCGAGTTCCCCTGTCGATCGGTATACGACAGGACCACGAGGCGGTTCGCGTCGAACTCTGGGTGAAATGCCATGCCGAGCAAGCCTTGTTCACCTCCGGACGACACCTGTGCTCGAAAGTCGAGAAACATGGTGGAAGACAGGGTACCATTCTCGACGATGCGGACTCGTCCGTCCTTCTCCAAGACGAACAGTCGACTATCGCCGGGAAGGCTTGCAAGCCCAACTGGAAAAGTGAGGCGGTCGGTGATGAGTGCAAGCCCGACATTTTCTTCTGGGGGAGGAGGCGGGTCCACGACAGCGTCGGCTCCACCACATCCGGTGAAAAGGAGCAATGCTCCAATGTGGGGGGTGGCTCGTTTCCATCGTGTCAGCATGACGTCCTCCGCTCCCAAAGTATACCCCCAGGGCGTGGTCCCAGCCCCGGGCCGGTCGTATCCCCGTCCACTGCTGATTGTCCCTCGTCGTCGCGTGTTATCCCAGAGCGATTCTGCAGTGATTTCATTAGACGTATTCTCGCCTGTTGGACGCACGTGCGGAGTCGTCATTCCACTGGGACGGTGTCATGAACCAGATCACCTGGGTTGCGTTTTCCAGCCTACTTGCGATGAGCATTGGGGGGCCGCATGCTGGTCCCTCCCACGAGGTGCCACAGGGGCCCCCTCGGTATGCTTCCACCGAAACCAAGGCTCTGATCGAGTCAGTTGTCGAGGCCTATGGTGGGATGGACGCCTGGAAGGACGTTCGGGCGCTCCGCTATCGTTTCTTTACCAGGGTCACCAACCAGTCGCCGTTCTTTTCGATCGAGACGATCGACCGTGCCACGGGAAATGCGTTGATCGAATGGCCGGTATTCAACGCGACGGTAGGGTGGAACGGCACCGAGCTGTGGAGTATGAACTGGCCGGACTGGCCTTTGCCAGCTGGTTTCTTTGCCCGCCTGACCTACAGCTTCGTCACGTTGCCATTTCGGACGCAAGACCGAGGCGTCACACTCGGTGCCCTCGGGTCCGGCCGGCTCCCCGGGGACTCGGTGGACTACACCACGGTCCGCATGACCTACGACCACCGGAATCCGAGCATGCCCGGGGATTATTATGTGCTGTACATCGATGCCGATTCCAAGCTCATCCGTGGCCTGGAGTTCAACATCACCCATCCGGGGATGGTCCGCGTCCCGGGTCAGGCACTCGGTCCGAACTTCCATCTCTTCGATGAGTATGGACGATTCGGCAACCTCATCCTTCCGACCTTCTACCGCTCCACCGGGGTAGATGCTCAGGGGAAGCCGACCAGCGGAGCGATCCATTCGCTCTTTGATGTGCATCTCGATCGTGGGCTCTCCCCGGCGGATGTTGCCGTACTCGAGGGTGCGGTGCTCGATCGGCAATCGATGGAATTCTGGAAGACCCGATAACGACACCCGGGGCAACGACGCCTTTTGGAGGAGATGAAGGATGCGAATCGACCTAGTACTGATACTGAGTGGACTGGTGGCGTGGCCCACCGCGGCAGGATGGTCACAGGGCCCCACCTACGACTCACCTCAGACCAAGCAGCTGGTCGAGCAGATGGTGGCCGCCCACGGCGGCATGGCCCGATGGCAGGCAGCGCCCAGCTTCCGGTACACTGCGATCATGAACCTGTCGATTCTTCCGGTTGGGAAGGGACGGACCTACCACGACAACTGGCGGTACTACACTGTCACCCTCGACCCTCGGGATCATAGAGGGTATGTCGACATCCCGTTCGAGCAAAGCCCCACACAACGGGTAGGGTATGACGGCACCGAGTTGTGGACCATACCACCGACTTTCGATCCGTCGTTTCAGGATTCACCCACCATGTTGCTGTATTTCCACTACGCGATGGTGACCCTACCGTGGCAAACCCAACGGGACGGCGTCCACCTGGCGTACGTGGGGACCGATACCCTCCCCGGATACCCAGCTGCCCATCAGATGGTCGACATGACGTTCGACCCAGCTCCGGGGCGGATGATTGCGGGGCACTACCGCCTGTATATCGACCCGTCGACTCATCTGCTCCGCGGTTGGGCAATGAACACGAGGTATGCGATCCTCCCTGGGGCCGTGATTCCCGACTCCATTCCGGTCAGCAGAAATGAGGGGTATCGGATCGTGGATGCGTACAGCACGGTCGACGGCATTGTACTTCCTCGAAGCTATGTCTCGTGGGTCCAGCCTCGCGAAGGACAAGTCGGGCTCCAGGTGGCCGGCCCCCATCTGGTCATCAACCCCTCACTCCAAACTCCCCTCGATCCGGCCCGGCTCAAACGACCTCCCAACGCCCAGGTCATTTGGAGTCGTGCCGGATCCAACTAACCTCGGGAGAGCACGGCGAGGGCCTCCCGGTGGAGTGTGACGGAGGCAGCCGCAATCGACGAAGTCCCGATCACGGGGTCAGCACCATGCCAGTCGGTGATGACCCCGCCGGCCCCGCGAATGATGGGGATCAGCGCCATCAGGTCCCATCGGTGCATGATCGGATCGAGCATGAGATCAGCCCCACCGCTGGCGACCAGCGTGTACCCGAAGCAATCCCCCCAGGTCCGGGCCTGGCGGACTGTGCGGAGCAAAGTGGCAAAGTCACTCTGCGGTTGATGCACCGATGGATGAATTGGGTCGGTATAGAGCAGCGTGGCATCGGCTAATCGCTCGGCAGGTTGGGCACGAACGGGTCGATCGTTTCGGGTCGTGACGGTTCCGTCACCCAGATAGAGTTCGCCAAGGACAGGAAGGTGGATCGCACCAAACTGGGGAACGCCCTGGTGAAGCACGCCGACGAGGGAGCCGAACAGGGGGCACCCCGCCGCAAAGGATCGGGTGCCGTCGATCGGATCGAGGACCCAAACCCACTCGGCGTCGGCGTGGTCCTCTCCGAACTCTTCTCCGATGATCCCATGGGTTGGGAACGCCGTACCAATCGCGTCCCGCATCATCTCCTCCGCTCGTCGGTCGGCCCAGGTGACCGGCGAGTCATCAGCCTTGATGTCCACTTGGAGGGTAGGCTCACGATACGCCGAGAGGATGGTCGTTCCGGTATCGTGGACCAGATCGGTTACAACACGCCCAAAGGTCGGAAAGTCCATGGAGGAAAGTAGGATCGGCGGTGCCGCTGCGCTATCGCGGGGTGTGAGAAGCCCGGCCCACCCGTTCCAAACGCTCAAGGTGGGTGACCGTGATCGTGACCGCCCCGAACTCCTCTTCGACTCGTCCCCGCAACAAAAACGGACCCTGGTCGAATAGGACATGACCCAGGGTACGGTAGACCTCGGGGAAGAGCACCGTCTCGATCAGCCCGGTTCCGTCGTCGAAAGTGGCAAACTCCATCGGCTCATCCTTGATGGTGTGAACCGGTTTGGCTGTTGTGAGCATGCCGGCAATGAGCACCGACCGTCCGACATGCTGCGGGAGAGCCGTACTCGGGATCGTGCGAAACCGACGGAGCTTCTGCGCGTGAAGTGCCATCGGATGGGCCGCAGTGAGGAACCCCAAGATGGCGTACTCCTCCTGCCGGCGGCGCTCCTCGCTGTACTCTCGAAGGGTTGGAATGTGGGGAGGAGGATCTATGCCTGGGAGCGTGCCTGCCGCAACCGGATGGTGTGTGGTCGGCCGACGGGCGGCCGCATCCACATCCCAGAGGAGCATCGGTCGGGTCATCCCACCCGCGATGGAGTCGAGCGCTCCGACCCGAATCAGGATACGGAGGTCGTCCGGCGTCAGGCCCACCCGGCGACGAAGGTCACGAGGATCGCGAAACGGACCTCCCGCGGCCCGGGCGGAGAGGAGACGCTCGACCCCGGCATGGGAGAACCCCTTGAGGAACTGCAAACCGACTTGGAGTTCCGTTCCTCGCCCGATACATCGATAGTCACTCGCATTGACATCCGGCGGCGTGATCGTCAGACCCTGGCGCCTGGCCTCGGCGATATAGGCAAAGGGGCGATAAAAGCCACCTCCGTTGGAGAGGACGGCCGCGAAAAATTCCGCGGGGTGGTTGGCTCTGAGATAGCAGGATTGTTGGGCGATCTGGATATACGAACAGGAGTGTCCCTTACAGAAAGAATAGCCGGCAAACGACAACACCATCTCCCAAACCTGTTTCGCGACCTCGCCATTTCTCCCCCGTGACTGAGCGCCGGCAATGAACTCCTCGGCGTAAGCGGCAAGCCGCTTGTGGGGACGCTTCTTCGAGAGCGCCTTCCGCAAGCCATCACCGGTGGAGAGGGGCATCCCCGCAAAGGCAGCGCAGACGTTTACCACATCTTCCTGATAGACCATGATGCCGAAGGTGTCGCTCAATACCCCACGCAAGACCGGATCGAGCGGTTCCCACACGGCACCGTGGAGTCGTTCAAGGTACGCACGAATAAACCGATTGGATGCCGGCCGGATGATGCTGGTGTTGAGCACCAGAAGGTCATAGCTGTCCGCCTGACTCTTCGCACAGAGCAGCCGTGAGGCTGGCGATTCGGTGTAAAAAACTCCTAACGTTTTACCACTGCGAAACAGCTGCTTCGTTGCTGAATCTTCTCCTGCCTCGGTCGAAGTATAGTCGAGTTGGACACCAGTGGACTCTCGTACCATGGAGATGGCATCGCGAATGACGGCCAAGGAGCGATTGCCGAGTAAGTCGATCTTGATAAGACCGGCGTCCTCTGCGCCATCTTTCTCGAACTGAATCACCGGGACGGTCATGTCCGGGGCATCGGTCAGCGTTTTGACCGCTGGCTGGGTGGGGACATAGTCGGTCAACGCCGTCGGCACGATCACGACTCCCCCGGGATGGAGCGACAGGTGGCGAGGGACGCCCACCAACGGTTCGGCGAGACGGGCGTATTCCTGCCAGCTCGTGGGGAGGTCAAGCCCACGGAAGTTGGGGTGTGTTGCGATCAGCGTACTGAGCGATTCTTCGCGATACCAGGGGATTCTGCGCGTGACTTCTCGAATCTCTCCCGCAGGACGTCCATGTACTTTGGCGACTTCCCTGAGAGCACCGCGGAGTCGAAAACAGTTGTGGTTGGAGACCATCGCCGCCTTGGGGTGAGGATACCGACGGAAGACATAAGCCAAGATCTGGTCGCGCTCATCCCATGGGAAGTCGAGATCGATGTCGGGTGGGTCGGTACGCTCGGGATTGAGAAATCGTTCAAAGAGCAACCCTGCACTCAGTGGCTCCACATGGGTGATACCAAGACAGTAGCTCACGATGGAATTGGCAACCGATCCACGACCACAATGCGTCGGGCCGTGTTCCACGATATCCCGTACGACGAGGAAGTAGTCGGCGAATCCCTTCATCGCGATAATGCCTAGTTCGTGCTCGATGCGCTCCCGCGTGATCCTGGCTACTGTGCCGTAGCGCCGCTCCGCGCCGGCGTAGGCGAGTGCCCGGAGTTGGTCCATGGCGTCAGTGTGTTGCGCAAATCGGGGAGGAACCATTCGACCGATTGGGATTCGGTAGCGGCATCGGTCTGCGAGGGTCATCGCGTTGGTCAAGGCCTCGGGGCAGTCAGGGAAATGGCGGGCCAACTCATCGGTAGGTTTGAGCCAAGCCCCGCGAGGGGAGACCTCCACCGATGGCAGGGCACTCGGTATCGTGTTAAGCGCAATAGCCCTGAGTAGATGGTGCCGTCCCCAATCTTCTGGGTGGGCAAACATCACTCCATTGGTGGCGACAGCAGGGATCCTAAGTCTCCGCGCAGTAGCCAGTGTCCGGTGTCGATTGCGATCCGGCAGCAACTCGGCGTAAATATCGGTCGGGCCGCTTATGTTGACTATTCGGTCAAGAAACGTTGGATCGCACGAGAGAACAGCTAATCCGTCTCGATCCATGGCCAGCTGCGCAAGTAAGTTGAACGTTTGGTCAGTCGAAGAGGACCACTGAATGCCGGTAATCGCCCGACAGAGAGCACCCCACCCTCGCTCATCTTCCGCCAACACGATGGCTTCCTGCCCAGCATATACCAGGTGTGCCCCGAGGATTGGCCGAAGACCAATTGCCTCGGCGGTACGTTGGAATTCAACTGCGCCATAGACACCATTAGTCTCCGTGCAAGCCAGGGCGGAAAAGCCCCACTCCACGGCAGCAGTAGCCAGCGCCTCTGGACTGGAGGCACCCCGGCCAAAGGAGAAGTGAGTATGGACATGGAGATGGGTGAACATGGGGACTTTGTGGTTATTGATGCTGATAATACCCGAACAAAAACCGAAATACAAGTACTCTCTCCCACTCGTATGAAGCCTGTGGGCCTCTTGTCCATCGGGGCGTCATAGTCAGAAACTGGGCAAAGCATCCAAAGGAGAAATGATGCAACCGCGAATAGGAGTTCAGGTGCTCCTGGCACTGATGATCGTTCCGGTGGAGGTTGTTGCCCAAGGCGAGAGCACCCTGGTGGGAGAGGCATTACTGGTACCGTACCGGCTTGCCCCAAGCAGTGAATTGACTGTTCACACCAGGAAGGGTGGCCTATTCGGTAGGTTCGGTCACGAGCACGATATCCGGGCAGCGGCGTTCGATGGGGTCGTGCTCTATCACCCGGCCGATCTCTCCCAATCTCACGTCACGGTCACTATCCCCACGAGCCGACTCGAGGTTGTTCCCGCGAAGGATTCAGCCGACATCCCCAAGATCACCGAGACGATGCGAACCGAAACCCTTCGGGTGGACAGCTTCCCCGAGATTCGATTCCAATCCCGGACGGTTGAACTGAGGGAAGGGGAGGCCGAGGCGGGGGGGAGAGCACAACTGATCAGAGTGAGTGGTGACCTGACCATGGTAGGGCAGACCCGGCCGGTGAGCGTCACGATGACACTCCGGGTCGATGCCGATACGCTGCGGGCCACTGGCTCTTTCGTCGTCAAGCAGACCGACTTTGGAATCCGGCCATTTGGCACGGCACTTGGTACGGTAAAGGTGAAGAATGAAGTGACTTTCCATCTCTCAATTGTCGCCATCCGGGAGACAGACTAACAACGTGCGGGTACTCACCATTCGATAGATCACATCGCCGGCATCGAATCGAATGGGTCGGTCGTCTCACTATCCAAAGATCACACCGACCGAACAGGAGATCCACGACGCCTGGAACAAGGCGGGCCGGAAGAGTGATTCCTGATATGGAAGAGAGCGGCCGCTCCGGAAAACTGACCCGGTCCATGGGAGGTCAACCCTCACGGATCGACCACCACGTCGCTAATAGGGCAGGGCCTAGGCCTACCTGGAAGTTGTCGGTACCCGAGTTCCGTTCCTGCCGGCCGGATGGGGAACGATCCCATAGAGCACCGGCTCAAGGCGCGATGTCCGATCGAAGGTCCGATAGTCGCTGGTGAGTTCCTCACCGGCGGCAATGTCCCGTGACGTCCGTGTAATCCTCCCGGAATCATCGCAGTTTGGAGTATCGGAGTGATTCATGAATCGGGCGTTGTCTCCGCAGAGGATGTACTGCCCATCATCGTCCACGAAACAGTAGTGGCCGAGCTGGGTCCGATATGGCTCCGGGAAGGAGCTGAAGTCCGTCTCCGCCATGGACCAGTCGACTCCGTTGGTGAACTCCCAGAGAATGGTTCTGGCTGCGATGGGGATGGGGGTGAAGACGCCGACTCCGTGGATGGAACTCGGGGCAAGGTAGGTAGGAACGCGAAACATTGTCACGAACCCGTTCTAAGAGATAGCCGACTGCGTGCGGGGAGACGCCTAGGCGGTAGCTCCAGCGCGGATCTAATCTAGTGGGTGCGTTTTCCTGCGCCAGATACTTTGTGCCAGTGGGTGGGAACGCGGTCGGCGGTCGTGTCGTCTGCCGACGATTTAGACGGTGATCGGCTCGAAGGCCCCGGTCGTGAGGGAGCGGTAGGCAGCGAATACGGTTGTCAAATCCCGGCGGGCGATGGCGAGAGACATGGCTGGCGGCCGAGCTTCCTGGATGGCGCTTACGAACTCCAAGAGCATTGCGCGGTACCCCATG